>CAIMSU010000113.1 GCA_903844155.1 uncultured Pseudomonadota bacterium
AGATGTACCAGAAATGCTCTCCGCAATTGTGGTCAGCCCAGGGCGCGCGTTGCGATGTCCATGGCCAGGGACATGATCGTGTGCTGGGGGTTGACGCCGATGTTGTCGGGGAAGATCGAGGCGTCCGCGACGTAGAGGCTGCGGCGACCGTGGACCCGGCCGGCGTCGTCGCAGACCGAGCGGCTGGGGTCCGCGCCCATGGTGCAGCCGCCGAAGAGGTGGGAGAGGATGGCGACGTAATTCTGGGGATTGAGCGGGCCGTTTGCGATGCAGTCGACGTCCTTGCGCTCGAGCGAGTAGGGGAGGCCGGTGATGCCGGGGACGACGGCGCGGGCGCCGGCTGCGAAGTGGAGCTGGGCGACGCGCCACATGCCCTCGCGGAAGCCGCGCATGTCCGCTTCGTCGAGGCCGTAGCGGACGACGGGGCGGCCGGTCCAGCCGACGTCCACGCGACCGGCCGTGCGCGCGCGGAGGGCGTGGACCCACATCGCGATGTGGCGGTAGCCCGCGATCCGCTCCATCAACGCTTTTCCGCCGCCTGCGAGGCGGGAGATCGCCATCTCCATCGGGATGGACAGCGTCTCCAACTTCAGGCCGGGTTCCTTGCGAAAGCGCGTGGAGGCCCAGCCCTGCGTGACGCCGCGGTTCATGTCGACGGGGTCATCGTAGATGCCAAAAACGCCGGTCCCGGGGTGCGCGCGAAAACCAGCCCCGACGGCCTTGTGCTTGACGCCGCTCTTTTGCAGGATGACCGGGCTCCACGTCGCAGAAGCCGCGATGAACACCGCTTTTTTCGCGCGCGCGTGGAAGGTTGCGCCCTTCTCCCGGCTCTGCGGATGGAGGAACCGGCCGGTCACGCCAACCGCGCGGTCACCGTCCCACACGATTCGGTCCACGGGCGCGCAGGAAAGGATCGCGCCTCCAAGCGACAGGGTCTCCGGGATGTAGTTCAGGTTGGTACTCTGCTTCTTCATCGAGCTGCAGCCCTGCAGGCACTGCCCGGAGCCGATGCAGCCCTTCGCGTAGCGACGGATGATGTGCCCCTCGTAGCCGGCGGCGGCGTCGCCCTTCAGCGCCAGCTCGTTGGAGCGGCCGAGGGCGTCGGGCCCCGTTTCGGCGACACACAGCTCGCGCTCCAACTGATCCTGGTAGCTGCCGAGTCGCTCGGCGAACGTCCGGCCACCAACGGCCGTGATCCCGACGCCGTGGTCGCGCGCCCACTCCTCGAACACGTCCGCGGGCGTGCGTACACAGATGGCCGAGTTGATGACTGTCGTGCCGCCGACCAATCGAGCCTGCACGACGGGCCACAACGCGCGTCCCATCGTGATCGTCGACCCCCAGTCGTCCATCATGTCGCGGAGGGCGCCGTAGGTGCTGTGCGCGTAGTCGTGCGGGTCCCGCCACGGGCCGGCTTCGACGAGGAGCACGCTGGCGCCTGCGCGAGCGAGGGTCACCGCGGCCGCTGCACCGCCCGCGCCCGTCCCGACGACGACGTAGTCCGCCTCGGCCGTTACCTCGGAGCCCTTCGGTTGGTAGGCAGTGTGGTTGCGGGTCACGGGGCGATCGCCGGGATGTCGGCGGAAGACGCGCGGAATGTGCCCGGATCAACGGGGTAGGGGGCGACGTTCAGCAGGCGACGGACGGCGTCGTCCTGCCCCCAACACATGCACGCGTACATCTTGAGCAGGAAGACGGCCTGGCGGACGAGGTAGATGCGCGTTGCCATGATGCGCTCGGCGTGCTGATCGCGGAGGCGCTGCGGCAGCGCGAAGTGGGGCAGCGGGATGTAGACAGTCAGGACGGGCGTGAGTGTGTAGACCAGCGCGCCGAGGCAGAGGCCGAGCCAGGTCAGTCCGGTCGTCTCGCGGTGGAGACGGGCGAGGAAGGCGTCGATTCCGGTTTCCGCGAGGCCGGGCAGACCCGCGGCGGCCGGTAGCAGGTCGCACATGGTGGAGCGGATCAGCGGGGTCATGAGGCGGCGGAGCGTAGCGCACCGTAGAGCGCGGCGACGGGGCCAAGGGTGACGCCGCTGGCGACGGCGAGCGTGAGGGCGCGGGCGGTGAACCCGACCAGACGAGGATCGACGGCCGTCGCGAGCGTGAGCAGGTACCCGGGATCCGTCCGCTGCATCGCCCAGCCGAGGCCGACGAGGAGGAGGCCGACCACCAGGGCGGGGCGCCACCACACGGATAGATCCACGTCGGACGGGGCCATCTCTGCAGTGACCGAGAAGCCGAGCGCGAGCGCGGTCCAGAGCTGCCAGGATGCCCACGGCACCGCTCGCAACACGGGCGCGACCCCGTCGACCGAGGTCGGCAGCGCCGGCAGGCCGCTCCACGCGTGTAGCCCCGTCAGCGCCGCGAGCCCGACAAATGCTGGTGCAACGGGTGAAAACAGGTTCGTCAGCCAGGGGCGCGCGAGTGAGGTCCACGCCGGCCCGGGCTGGACGTGCCCGCGGCCGCTCGGGTCGAACAGCGAGACGGACAAGCCCGCCACGGTGTAGCCGGTGATCAGCATGACCACGGCGTGCGCGAGCTCGTGCAGCAGGTTCCCGGGCAGCCGGACGAGGTGCTGGACCGTGCCGGCGCCGAACCGGCCGAGGAGCGGGCGGTGGACGAGGCGGCTGATGAGGAGCGCGAGGGCCGCCCACAGGACGCTCATCCGCTCACGCGCGGGGCCACATCGGGCCCGAGTCGAGGAACTTCGCTGGGTCTTCGAGGACTTCCACACAGCGGTCGATGCCGTACTTGGCGTTCAGGCCATCCTCGATGCGCTCGTCGTAGGTGAACCGGAGGTGCAGGATCGGTCGGACGGCGGGCACGCCCTGGTGCGGCACGACCTTGTCCTCGACCTTGCCGACCATGATGAAGAGCGGGCAGGTGCCGTACTCGAACAGGTGGTGGTAGCCCGGCGCCATTCCGAGCGAACCGAGATTGGCGACGAAGATGCTGGTATACATCGGGTCGGTCTCGATGAACCAGCCGGGAAGGAGATTGAAGTAGTCGATGGTGCCCATCGCCCAGGCGGCGACGCGCAGGACCGGTCGAGGGAACAGGTTGAAGCTGTCCATCTCCTTGTCGCCGCGCGTCTTCTTGCCGCTGCGCTCCTCGCCGATGCCGCCGTTCACGCGGGTCACGAGGTCCGCGAACGTCTCGCCGTCGGGAAACTTCAGCTTGACCGTGGAGATCTGCGCCTCGCGATCCATGCGCGCCCGCTTGAGTGAGAACGTGAGCCAGCGGGCGTTGCGCATGTACAGCCGCCGCCCGACGATGAACCGGTTCATCTTGGGCGTCTGCGCGAGGGCGATGTTGGCAGCGGCGAGCGTGAGATGGGTCATGTCCGCGCCGGTCGGCTTCACGGTCGTCAGCCAGGCGAGGAGCCGCTCGGCGTCGACGTAGGCGTCGTAGTAGACGACCGACTCCGTGCGCGTTGGCATGATGTACTGCATGATGCGGCGGAACGGGTGGATGCGCTCCAGCGTGCCGTCCGGTCGGGACGTCTTGAGGTGGGCGAGGGCCCAAAGGGCGACGAGGACGGCGGGGACGAGCCAGACAGCGGTTGACATCTGCGCCATCTAAGCCGCTGCTTGCGGGCTGGAGGGCTGGCTACTTCTTCGGCTTGTCCTTGGTGTCCTTCGGGTCCGCGGGCAGCAGCTTTTTCGCCGCGTCGGTGAGGGTATCCGTCGTCTTCTTCGCGTCTCCGGCCGTCTTCGCGCCCCTGGTCACGGCGTCCTTCGCGGCCTTCGCGGCATCCGTCACTTTGGATGGGTCCTGCAACGCCTTGGTCGGATCCGCGACGATGGCCTGCACGTCGCCCACGACCTTCTTCGCGTCCTTGCCCATGACCTGGGCCTGCTTCGCCGCAGCCTTCGCGCTGTCCAGCGCAGCCTGGGCCTGCGCGACCACCTTTTGCGCGTCCTCCACCGTCATCGCCTTGACGTTCGTCAGCAGCGGGGCCCCATCGGCGAGCAGCGCGGTCACCGCGGCGCCGGGTGGCGGCCGATAGGCGGCGGATGGCTTGGGTTTCGTCGTGTGCGTCACCCCAACCTTCGCGACCTCCTCCACCGACACCGCGGCCTGCACCTTCTGCTTCTCAGGAACCTCGCCTGCGGACGCCGATTCCACCTGCACTTCGCGGGCGCGCATGTTCTGCTCGTCCATGCTCCGCTGGACGGCGGCCTCGTCGTCCGTCCCGTCAAACGTGCTTCCAAGCCGCGCGAGGGCGGGGGCGAGGCGGTGCTGCTCGGCCAGGAATTGCAGCGTGGTGACGGCTTCATCGCGCGTGCCGAGCGACCACGCCGTCTGCACGTTGTCGATGCGGTTGCAGATCCAGGCGAGGTGGAGGAAGCGGCCGGGCATCTCCGGCACGTCCAACACCCGTCGGATGCGATCGACGTTCTCGTCGCGGGCGGCGTTCGCGTTGTTGCTACCAGCCGCGGAGAGGGCCTGGAGCGGGCGGGTGAAGCCAGGGAGCAGGCCGGACGCTGAATCGGCGGGCCGGGCGCCAGCGTCGATCTCGACGAGCAGCACACCGCGCGTGCGCAGGACGTCGAGGAGCTGTTGGGCGAGGGCGGCCTGGGGTTCGGCATCGGGGCTGCCCGACGAGCCTTCGCCGGCGGTCAGGGAGAGGCGGCCGAACAGCTCGGCCAGCGTGTCGATGCCGGTGTTGTCGACGATGCCGCCGTCGAGGAGGTCGACGGCGTCGGCCGGGCTACCTCCGGGGACGTGCACGACATCAAAGCCCCAGGGGAAGTTTGCGGAGAGCCGCGCAGCCTGTCCCCCCGTGACCCACTCCTTGCCTTGCTCGTCGTCCATCGCGCCGACGGCGTCGCCAAACAGGCCGTGTGGCAGCCGGGGCAGGCCGATGACGTAGCGACTGCCGCTGTCCACCTCCGTCGAGTTGTAGAGCACCAGCGGGCCGCCGGGCGCGGAGCCCGGTGCGTTGTCGAGGTCCGCGAGGCCAAAACGCGTGGTCCAGAGGCGGGTGAGCGCCTCTCCGCGGCTGATGTCGGGCTCAACCACCGCGCGCAGGACGGCCGCCATGAAGTCGGTGCCCATGTCGTCGACAAAACCGCTGTGCTCCAGCCAGGGCGCCTCGGCCAGCGGCGTGGCTGGCTACCCGGCGAGCTGCCCATCTACCGCCACGAAGTTGTAAAACAGCGCCTTTTGGATGGGGTTCTGCCCGAAGCGGCGCGTGGCCTCCTTCACGAGCCGGGTGGACTCGATCTGCAGCGCCTGCCCCATCGCCTTGGTCGGCACGTTCCGCCACTGATCGCGCACCGGCAGGGCGCCGTCCTTGGCGATCGCCCGCTGGAAGTAGGCGCTGGCCAGGCTGCCGCCCGAGACAGAGCTGATCAGCAGGATGTGGGAGCCGACGGTCGGCGACTTCGGGTCTTCCGTGAGGTGCGTGGCTTCCAACGCCTCATACGTGAGCGCCGCGAACAGCGCCGCGCGCGAGCCCCCGCCGCTCGCCGCGACGAGGACCACGGGGCCGTCTCCAGGCATCGCGGCGACCCGAGCGAGCATTTGCTTGTACCAGCCCTCGCTCTCGTTGGTGCTCGCCTGTCCGCCGGGGCCTGCCTGCGCGATCGTGTCGGATGCGTCGCCGCCCATGATCGCGAGCGCGCCCGCGGCCGCAATCATGCGGATCGGCCAGGCGGTGCGGAGCGCAGCAGCGTCCACGAGCCGACCCACCACCGCAGCCAGGAACACGAGGAAGCCCACGCCCCAAACGGTGTAGGACTGCGTTCCCCAGGAGCCGTGGGACCAGATTGGCAGCGCCCAGAGGGCCTCGCCAAGGAGCGCCAGGCTGGCGACGACGATGAGGAGCCGCCCGGGCACGCGCCACCCCCAGCTCAACTGCGCCGGATCGCGGACGGCGGCCACGGGGAGGAGCGCGACCCAGGCCCCAAAGCACGCGGTCATGATGCCCGGCCACGAGCTGGCAAAGTCGGCGGTGTCGTGACGGGCGGCGATGGCCTCGGGGCCGCCGAACCACGCAATCATCAGCCCGAGAACCATGATGAGTACGCCCACGACCCGGCGCCCGCCATCGGAGAAGCGTGCGAGGACGCCCAGGACGGCGTTGGAGAAGAACTGCGAGCGTTGCAGGGCCCAGAGTTGGACCCGGGCCAGAGGGCCGGTCGGCGGTGCGTCCGGCTGCAGCTTCGGGTCGGGCGGAATCACCACCAGGTAGAGCAGCACGTAGGCGAGCGCCATGCCGACGAACGCGGCGGTGCGCAGCAGCGTCCCGGAGGGGTCGTAGGGGTACTCGTCGAGCCCGGCCTTGGCGAGGATTGCGCCGGTCTGCGGGACAAGGAAGAGCGTGGCCAGCACGGAGCCGGTGGCGACGACAGTGGCGGCGTACGCGTTGAAGAAACGGAGGGCAGCGTTCTCGGCTGAGATGGGGGTGGGCATGGCCGGGGATTGTACACATTTCGCGGCGGATTGCAGCCCCGCGGCCCCGGATTGGCGTTCGGGCGCCTGCGTCACGTGCCCCCGCGTTTCATGATAGCGCGCGCTCCCATCTGGAGTCCCCATGTTCCGCCCCGCTCTCTCCGCCCTGGCCCTCGCCGTGCTGAGCTCCGGGTGCGCCGCCGGCACCGTGAAGGGAAAGGTCCAGGATGAAACGGTCCCCGGCATGTCCCAGGGCCTTTGGGCGTCGGTAGACATCGCCGGCACGCTCGGCATCGAGATCGCCACCACGAACGTGCCCAAGGCCTGCGACACGTTCACCGCAGTCTACCAGGCCCAGGCGGACGCGCTGAAACAGTACCTCCAGGACTTCAACTCCACCAAGGCTCAGGCCGCTTATGAGGCGTCTGAGCAGGACAATCTTCCCGAGGAATACTGGACGATGCAGTTCTCGGTGACGGCCGACAGCGTCGGCTCCGCCCCCGGCGACTACAAATTCAATGACCCGGGCAACTCCTTCGTTGTCAGTCACGTCACCGGCTACACGGACTGGAGCCACTACTTCAGCGACGGCACCGCGAACGCGCAGTCAACGACGAGCGCCGCCAACGCCGGCACCGGCACCATCGAGTCCATCGAGACGGACAAGGCCGCCAGCGCCGATGGCGACGCCGACATGATCGACGAGGCCGGCGAGTCGGCCGGGTCCATCACCTTCAAGATGGACGGCGACTTCTGCCAGGGCATCAGCGACCTGCTCTCGGGGAACTAGCCCGCGCCAAGCTCGTCATACTCGATGGGAACTGCGCCCGTCGGATGGTCCTTCTTCACGAACTTGACGAGGAACGGGTAGAGGATCGGCCCCGTGGCGATGGCCGCGGCGGACATCAGCATGGCGGTGGCGCCCCCATCGTCAGTCGCGGTGCTGTAGACCGCCAGGGCGAGGACGGCCGCGGGCAATGCAGTGACGACCGCGATTCCGAACCAGCCGCCCGGAACCCGCACTGGCCGCTTCATCGTCGGCTCCTTGTACCGGAGCGCGATGAGCGCCGCGAATTCCAGCATCAACGAGGCCGAGTACACGATGACGTCGACGACGACGAGGCTTGAGAACGCGGAGAGCGTGAAGAAGCTGTAGACGGTCGCGCAGAGGATGATCGCGACGTAGGGCGTGTCGTACTTGGGGTGGCGTTTGGTGATGAATGATGGGAGAAAGCGGTCTTCTGCCATCACGTAGGGAAGGCGGGAGATGGAGAGCATGAGCGCGTTGAAGAGCGCCGCGGCCGAGACCAGCCCGCCGATCGCCAGCCAGGTCCCAAGCCATTGGCCGCCCACCTTCGCCGCGACGGTCGGAAAATATCCCGCGGTCCAACCAGCCCAATCGGGCGAAGCCTGCAGGCCTGCGCCGACAGGCAGGAGATACGCGAGGGTGACGAGCGGGATCGTGAGCGCCAGCCCGCGCGGGAAGTTGCGGCGCGGCTCGTGGATCTCGTCCGAGACCGTCGAAAGGCCGTCCCAACCGAGGTAGTTCCACATCACGACGCACAAGCCCGTCCCGAAGCTGCCAAGGATCGTGCTGTCCTCCGGGACGAACGGCGCCCAGAACTCCGACGGGCTGGTGATCGCCGAAGACAGGCCGATGACGCCCATGACGCCAAACGGAATGAGGACGAACGCGCCGAAGTAATTGGACCACTTTCCCACGCCCTTCGCGCCCCGAATGTTCACGAAGACGAAGGTCCAGATCACGACCAGCGTCACGAGCCAGTGGGCCAGCCAGTTCTCCTCCAGGAGGTGGTTGTCGAACTGCTGCACGAGCAACGTGTTGAGATAGTCGGCGAACAACACCGGGTAGATCGCCATGTCGACGAAGCTGGTGATCCAGCTCCACCACCCCTCCTGGAACCCCCAGAAGGGGCCCAGCGCCTTCTTCACCCACGCGTAGTACCCGCCCGCCACTGGCATCGCCGTCGAGAGCTCCGCCACCATCAACGCGGTCGGCAGGCTCCAGATGATCGGCGTCACGATGATGAGCAGCAGCGCCATGCCCGGCCCGCTCTGGCCGACGAGGTCTTCGAGTCCGTACGCGCCGCCGGACACGGTGAAGAACATCACCATGACGAGCGGGAGCAACGTCAGTTTACGACCGGGGGAGGCTGGGAGTTGGCCCTCCTCGGGGTGCTTGGGATCGCTCATTTGGGGCTCCCGGTGGGCGAGGGGCCGGGCGCGACGGCCGGCGCGTCAGGGGTGGGGACGGGAGCGTCGGTCGGCGGCGTGGGTGCGGGCGGCGCAGGGGGCGGAGGCGACGGATTCGGGGCGTGCGCGGCGGCGATCGCGGCCCAGACCGCCTCGTAGTGCGCCTGGGCGACGGGGCCGATGTTCTTGACGGGCACCGCGCCGGAGAGGGCGTCCATCTGCGGGTTGGAGACCGGGTCGTTGACGTACGCCTTCCAGCGTTCGGCGTCGTGCGCCTTCAACGCCGGCGCGGCCGCCTCGTTCGGCGTCGAGAACGGGAGATCGTCGATGACGGCGGCGCCAGCATCGGCGCTGAGCAGGTAGTTGATGAGCGCCTCGGCAGCTTCGGGGTGGGGCGCACCCGCGGGGATCGCGAGGTTGTCGAACCAGATCCCGGCGCCGTCGGACGGGAGCACGTAGATGAGCGCGGGATTGTCGCGCCGTGCGAGGACCGCGTTTCCGTTGAAGACCGCAGCGATCGTCGCCCGCTGCTCTGGCGGGAACGCGGCGAGGAAGTAGTGTTCGGGCGTGTTCGCGTCCAGCGCCACGGCATTCTTCGCCAGCGCAGCCAGTTTTTGGCCCGCAGCGTCGATGTGGGCGGGGTCCGTGTCGTTCTTGGAGTGGCCGTCGGCGAGGAGCGCGATGCCGAGTGCCTCGCGGGGGTCGTCGGGGAGCACGACGTGGCCTGCGTAGGCAGGGTTCCAGAGGTCCGCCCATTTGGTGGGGGCGGGGTTGATCACGGTGGGGTCGTAGAGGATGCCGGTCGTTCCCCAGAGCCACGGCAGGCTGAACTTCTCGTTCTTCTCGTGGCCGCGGCCGGCCTGGGCGATGCCTCCCGGGTCAAAGTACGGGGAAAGGAAGCTTGGCGCTATGTTGTCGTAGTTGGGGATCTTCGGCAGATCGAGGGGGTGGAGGGCGTCCGCGGCGATGAGGACATCGACCGCGTAGTCGCTGGGCATGACGAGATCGTAGGCGTTCGGGCTGGATTTCAGCTTGGCGAGGAGCTCCTCGTTGGTGTCGTAGGTCTGCACGTCGACCTTGGCCCCGCTGGTCTTCTGGAAGTCCTCCCAGAGCCCGGGCGGTACGGAGTCTGCGAAGACGTACGCGTGGAGGGTGGTCCCGGCGAGGGGCGGCGCCGTGGTGCCACAAGCCGGCGCGAGGAGTACGCCGGAGAGCAGTGGGAGCGCGACGGCGGAGGCGGCGAGCACCCAGGGGTCGGTAGGTGCGGGGGCGCGCGTTGCGCGCGAGGGAACTGGGCAGCGTGGAATGCCGGCCTCCGGAGGGAAGCGCGAGCGTACGGGAGGGCGCCCGCGTAGTCAAGCCGCCACGACAACAAACGACCGGTCAGTCCCTGTGAATCTCGATCGTCGACCCGACCGGCACGGCGGCGAGGTGATCCTGCGAGAGCACCGCCCAGAAGGCCTCGTCCCAGGTGACGTGCTTGAGCCGGATGGTCACGGTGCCCTTGACATCGTCGCCGACCACGAGGTTCACGTTGCCGGCCGTGGCGAGAAAATCAAGGGCGGTGTGGATGTCCGCGGCTTCGAGGTCGAGGCTGACGAGCTTCGTTGGCGCGGGCGGCGCGGGCGTTGCAGCCCGGGCGAGGGAGGTGAGGGCGAGAAGCGGGAGGAACACCACGAGAGAATAGCAGAAGGTGCGTGCTCGCTCATCAGCCCCCGCCAGCCGGCAAGCCCGTGAACCCCCCAATCGCCCGAAAATCCGCCGCGATGCGGAGCAGTCGCCCAAAGCAGCCTGCCGAGGGCCTACCCGGTCACGGTCAGCGGGCCGGCAGGCATCTGCGCCAGGTCCATCCGGGCGTCCCGAAATGGAGGTTCAGCGCCGAGAAAGGGGAGGAGCAGGTCCCAGACCCGCTCGGGGGTCCAGCCGGTGGCGCGGAGGGCGACAAGCTCGGTGGAACCGTGGGACTTGGAGAGCTTGCGGCCGTCGGGGCCGAGCAGGACGGGGACGTGCAGGTAGGTCGGGAGCGGGAGGCCGAGGGCTTCGTGCAGACGGACCTGCACGGGCGTGGCGTCGAGGAGATCGGCGCCGCGAACCACCTCAGTCACCCCATCGCGTGCGTCGTCGACGATCACGGCGAGGGGGTAGGCCGCGGTGCCGTCGGCGCGCTGGAGGATGGGATCGTCGCCGGGCGGGAGGGTGAGGGGGCCTCGGGCGCGGTCGGTGAAGGAGACGGGGCCTTCCGGGGTGCGAAATCGCCACGCGCCGGTGTCGCCCGCGAGAAATCGGCAGCGACAACCCCACGAAAGCCGCGTGGCGCGCGAGCAGGCGCAGCGGTAGGTGGGGATGCCGTCCAGCGGGTAGGTGCGCCGGCTCTGGGGGCTGACCTCCTCGTCCCAGTCGATGCCGAGCCAACGGAGATCATCCCGTTGGGACTGCGCAATCTCGTCGCGCGCGCGGCCTTGATCGAGGTCTTCGATGCGCAGCAGGAGCCGCCCCGATGTATCAAAAGTGACGTCGTCAGTTTTGCTATGTCGGAGGGTATCAAAAGTGACGTCGTCGGTTTTGATAGATGGGGGCGGGCGGGCGCCGTTGCGGGCGGAGAGCCAGGCGGCGCCGAAAGCGAGGGCGTTGCCGAGGTGGAGGCGGCCGGAGGGGGTTGGGGCGAGACGCCCGGTGGGCGGCATGGCGGTGGGCGGCATGGCGGGACGGGATTAGCCGGGCGACGTGCCTACCTACAAGACCGCCATCGTCATCGGTGCTTCGTCCGGAATCGGCGAAGCGCTCGTTCGTCAACTCGCGAAGGACGGTGTCACCGTTGCGGCGCTCGCACGGCGCGCGGACGAGCTGGAGCGCGTGCAGCGGGAGGCGGGCGACAAGGTGCGGATCTACGCGCACGACGTCACCGACTACGCGAGCGTCCCCGCGATGTTTGATAGGGTCAAGGCGGATCTTGGCGAGGTGGACCTGGTGATCTACAACGCGGGTGTCATGCCGCCCGTGGCGGAGAGCGAGTACAACTTCGAGAAGGACCACGCGATGATCGCCGTGAACCTGCTTGGCGCGATGGCGTGGCTCAACCCCGTCGCGGCGTACATGGAGGCGCGGCGATCGGGCACGATCGTGGGCGTTTCCAGCGTGGCGGGCGACCGGGGGCGGCGCGGAAACCCGGCGTACCACACGTCCAAAGCGGCGCTGACGACGTACCTGGAGGCGCTCCGCAACCGGCTCTCGCGCTACGGCGTGACGGTGGTGACGGTCAAGCCCGGGCCGGTCGCCACCCCGATGACCAAGGATCTTGGCAAGTTGCCGCTGATCATCCCCGCGGAACAAGCGGCGGCGGGCATCCTCGCCCACGCGCGGGCGGGGACGGTGGAGGGCTATGTCCCTGTGGCGTGGTGGCCGATCATGTCGGTGATCCAGCAGGTTCCGAGCTGGATTTTTCGGAAGACGAACATCTGATCCCTACGGCACGACCACGGCCTGCCCGCCCTTTCGTGGGTCACTCGCAGCCTCGAAGCTGCCATCTGCGAGGCGGTGCACGACCTGGACGGCGCAGGAGGGCTTGTCCAGGGTCTTGAGCTGGTGCCCGGCGGCGGTGAGCTCCGCGGCGCGGGGATCGTTGGGTTCGAGGGTGACGAGGTCGGGCAGCCACTGGTGGTGCCAGCGGGGGGCGTCGAGGGCTGCGGTCGCGGAGAGCCCGTTCAGCAGCACGTTTTCGATGGTCTGGTAGGTGGCGGTGATGATGAACGGGCCGCCGCTGGCGCCGACGGCCATCACCGGGCGCTTGTCCGGCCCGAGCAGCACGGTGGGCGACATGCTGGAAAGGGGACGTCGGCCGGGCCCGACGGCGTTGTTCTCGCCCTGGATCAGCCCGTAGGCGTTGGGTTTTCCCGGGCGCGTCGTGAAGTCGTCCATCTCGTCGTTGAGCACGATGCCGGACTTTGGGGCGATGAGCTGACTGCCGAAGGTGGTGTTGATGGTCGTGGTGAGGGCGACGGCCATCCCGTCGCTGTCCATGACGCTGATGTGGAGCGTGCCGTGGTCGGTCGGCGCGGAGACGCTGCCGTAGTGGTCAGCGTTGTAGGTCTTCGGGCCACAATCCTGCTTGATCGCAGCGATCGCTGCGGGCGAGACGAGCGACGCCGCGGTGGCGGAGAGGTTGGCGATGAAGTCCGGGTCGCCGCCAAAGACGGCGCGGTTTGCCATCGCGTGCTTGGCAGCTTCAATGCGGCATTGCAGGCCGTCGACGCCATCCGTCGCCTCGAGCATCTGCAGCACGGCGATGCCGCCGGACGACGGCGGGGGAGCGGTGACGACGGTGTACCCGTGCCAGCTCCCGACGAGTGGCACGCGATCCTTGACGGTGTACGCCGCGAGATCGGCCATCGTGAGGATGCCGCCGGCCGCCTTGTCCGCGTCGACGAAGTCCTGCGCCACCCAGCCATCGCGGAAGGCACGGCCGCCGGTGTCGGCCCACGCGGACAGCGCTTTCGCGAGGAGAGGCCTACGTAGGGTCTGCCCATCGGACGTCTCGAAGAGTGCGTTCATCTTCGGCTTGGAATGGAGCGATTCGGAGAGGTGCGTGCCGCGGAGGTAGCCGTCGCGGGCCTGCGCGATGGCGGGCGCGGCGACCTGCGCGGGGGTGAGCCTGCCGTAGCGCTTCTCCAGCTCGGCGAGCCCGAGGGCCTCCGATGGCGTGGCGACGGCGAGGCCACCTTCTTGCGAAGAAGTCCCGTCCGACACGAACATATCGTGCGTGGCTGCAGCGGGCGCGGTCTCGCGGAAGTCGAGGAAGACGGCAGTTCCATCCTTCTGCACCACGAGGGCGAAGCCCCCGCCGCCAAGGCCCGAGCCGGACGGTTGGACGACGCCGGATGAGAGAGCCGCCGCGACGGCAGCGTCCACGGCGTTCCCGCCCAGCCTCAGCATGGCCGCGCCGGCCTCGCTGGCGAGCGGGTGGTCTGCGGCGACCGCACCGTGACCAAGGGCCGGCCTGGGGGCGGCGACAGGGGCCGTCGCGCCGGCCGGAGTTGCGGACGGGCCGGCCTCCGTCGACGAGCACGCCACCAGCAGCGTCGCAAGCGCGAACACCGGGCTCAGTTGACGAACCATTGTGCCCAGACGACGAGGATGATGACCTGCCCGATCCACAGCGGCAGGCCTACCCGGAGCCGGCTCTTCGTCAGGATCAACAGCGGTAAACCGCCCCCTACCGCGAGCCCCGCGCGCGCCACGTCCAGCGGTACCCGTGACATGACGTCCAACCCGCGGTCGAACACCGCTCGCAGCACCATCGCCCCAACGCCCTCGTCAACGACCGCCCCGATGAGCGCGCCGCCCACCCCGACCACCGCCCGCCACGTCCGCGGCAGGAAGAGTGGAGCTTGTTCCACCGTTGTCGCCAGCGCCTCCGCCGTCCCGCCGACCATCAGCGTCCACGCCGTCAGGATCGCGAAAACACCCGCTACACCCGCGAGGATCGCCGTCGCCGGCTTCCCGGGCTGACGCACCGCCTGCGCGATCGGCGCCCCAACCCAGCCGACCATGGCGAGCACGACGCCAAGCCCCATCGTCCGCCACCCACCCCAGCCAAGCACCAACGTTGCCGGACTGCCTGTGAGCCCGAGCAGCGACGCCCCGCTCGCCGCCAGCACCA
This sequence comes from uncultured Pseudomonadota bacterium, assembly GCA_903844155.1. Lineage (GTDB taxonomy): Bacteria > Myxococcota_A > UBA796 > UBA796 > SXON01 > CAIUMM01. The sequence continues at coordinate 14,269 of CAIMSU010000113.1, forward strand.
GCCTCGCCCGTCGCGCCGGGTCGGCCTCTCCCGCAACGAGCCCGAGCGCCACGAAGCGATCGCCGAGCACCGCGCTGATCGCGACCGTCGCCGGCCAGCCCGTCAGCCGGATGAGCCCGAGCCCCGAGACCACCATCCACCCGACGAGCGGGACTCCCGCGCGCCAGTCAGCGTCCATCTGCAGGCTGTCCAGCGCCCAGGAGCGGTCGAGCATCTTGAGCGAGGTCAGCACGCCGCAACCGGCGAGAAACAGGAACGGAAGGAAAACCTGAAGGCGACGAAAATGGGCTGCGAAGCCAAGTACCAGCGCGATGGCGCCGGCGACGAGGACGTTGCGCAAGCCCTCGTCGATGGTCACGCCCCGCTCTCCGGCGCGCTCGGTTCCACGCCGCGGTCGTCGCGAGCGATGACGGGGTTGGAGAGCGAGCCGATGCCCTCGATCCGCACGGTGACGGTGTCGCCGGGGCGCAGCGGGCCGACGCCGGCGGGGGTGCCGGTCGAGATGACGTCGCCGGGCATCAACGTCATGATGTCGGTCACAAACGCGATGAGCGTCGCGATGTCGAAGACGAGCTGGCTCGTGCGGGAATTCTGGCGTAGGACGCCGTTGACCGAGCAGGTGATGGCGAGGTCGGAGGGGTCGATGCCGGTGACGAGGACGGGTCCGAGCGGGCAGAAGCTGTCAAAGCCCTTGGCGCGCGCGAAAACGCCATCCTCAAGCTGAAAATCCCGCGCGGTGACATCGTTGCAGATCGTGTAGCCGGCGACGATGTCCATCGCGGAGTCACGCGGCACGCGCGTCGCCCGTTCGCCGATCACGACCGCCAGCTCGGCCTCGTGGTCAACGCGCGTGGTCCGGGGCGGGATGACGATGGGCTCGCCGTCGTAGATGACCGCGCTCGGCGCCTTCAGGAAGATCTTCGGGATCCGCGGGACCGGCTTGCCCATCTCGGCGGCGTGGTCCCGGTAGTTGGACCCGATCGCCACGATCTTCGTCCCGGTGAACCGGTACTCTCCCGAACCGCCATGCTTTGCCATCAGAGCCGCGCCCCCAGCTCGTTCATGGCCTCGCCGGGGTCCGAGAGGAAGAGCAGCAAGCCCCGCCACACCCACTTCTGCCAGAGGAAGTCATCGATGGGCCCCTGCGAACACGCCAGGTGGCAGCGGGGTAGTTCGCCGCCGTACGCGTCCGAGAGCTCCGTGAACAGGCGCTCGAACTCCTCCTCGTCCACCCGGTAGCCGACGAAGAAGACCACGTTGTTGCGGATCAAGGTGCGGAGCTGCTTGCGCGCGTCCGGCCCGAGCTGGTGGGACTGGAAGTCGGCGGGCGTGAGCAACAACGACTCCGGCTGGGAAAACCGACCGCGGAGCCGAACAAGCGTGCGACGGGCGGGGTCGGGGTCGGGGATCTTGTCGCCCCGATCGAGGACGTCCAGTGGGATGCCGTTCTCGCGGGCGGCCGCTTCCAGCAGCTCGTCGGCGCAGGTCGTGAAGACCAGCGGAAAGCGCTCGGCGGCGGTCTTCAGCGCGACGGAGGGCTTGCAGGCCGGGTTGGTCAGCTCCTTGAGCTTCGCGATGAGCGCCTGGCGACCATTCGCCGCCTCATACGCCGCGCATCCCTCTTCGACCGACGGGATGACGTGCTTGGCCTTCGCGCCGATGGCGACCTTCGGCTTCTTCCAGCCGAGCTCCTTGGCGAGGTCCTTCGCCTCGGGGTACGCCAGGTTTGCCTCGTCCGCCGCTTCCATCGCAAAGCGCGAGCCCACGAACAGGATGACCTTGCCGGTCTTGACGCCCTCGACGACCTCGACAGGCAGGCTCATGCGGCACCGCCGACCAGCGAACGTGCAGCGATCAACCCGGCTTGATCGCGCACGACCGCGCCAACCTGGCCGACGGTCAGCGCCGCGACGCGCGACCCGAGGTTGCCGCACTGCTCCGGCGACCAGCCCTGCAGCCAGCCGTAGAGGAACGCGCCTGCGTAGCTGTCGCCCGCGCCCGTCGTGTCCGCGACGGCCGTCGGGTAGACGGGGATCCGCGCGGTGACGCCGTTTCGGCGCACCATCGACCCCTTCGCCCCGAGCTTCACGACTACGGTGTCAACGACCTCGGACAGCGAATTCAACCCGTCCTCCGGCGACTGTCCGGTCACGAGCTCAGCCTCCTCCCGGTTGAGGAAGGCAATGTCGACATGATCGTGGAACAGCGCAAGAAGATCCTCGCGGATCGTCCGGGCGACGAAGGGGTCGGCGACGTCCAGGGAGATCGGGACGCCAGCGCGGACGGCGACGGCGACGGCCTCAAACGCCGCTTCCCGCACGGGTCCGCCCAGGAACAGATACCCCGTGAGGTGCAACAGCCGCGACTCCCGAATACGGTCGGCGAAGCTGCCGATCCCCGGGAGGTGAACGGCTGCGCCGAGGTCGGTGAGCATCGTGCGCTCGCCATCCCGGGCGCTGATGAGCGAGAGGCACTTGCCGGTCTTCAGCGACGGGTGGACGACGAGGTGGTGCTTGCCGACGTTCGCCGTCATCGCCTCCGCGTAGGCGAGGCCCTGCGCGTCGTCGCCGATCTGCCCGCAGTACAGGACGTCCGCCCCCAGAAGGCCCATCGTCTGCATGGTGTTGGCGCACGACCCACCGGAATGGACCTCCACGCCAAGCTCGGCGACGCGCTGGTGGACGGCCTCCCAGCGGTCGTGGTCGACGGGGTGCATCTGCCCGCGGGTGAGCCCAAGCTCGGTGAGGATGCTGTCGTCGTCGATGCGCACGAGCGCGTCCATGATGGCGTTGCCGAGGCCGGCGGCGTGGATGGGCATGGCAAGGTGCTCGCTGGCGGGAGTGGATACGCGGGTACGAAGGGGCGATGGAGGGGCCCGGCGGCGTAACCGGAAACCGACCCCATCGGCACGCGTGGTAGGCTGCGGCGATGCGCGACCGACTCCTGCGGCTCCTGCCCGGCCTCGTGGTCAGCGTGGGGTTCACGATCTGGTTCGTCGTGCGCGCAGACTGGCGAGCAGTGGGTGCGGCGTTGCAGGGGGTAGACCCGGCGTGGGTGGTGCTCTCGGCGATGGTGTTGTTCACGGAGTTCTTCATCCGGGCGCTGCGCTGGAAGGTCCTGTTGACGCCGCTGGCGCCGAATGCGAGCTTCGGCCGCCTGTTTGTCGCCACCGTCATCGGCATGAGCCTGAACGTGGTGCTGCCCTTTCGCGCGGGCGACGTCGCCCGTCCCTGGCTTGGCAGCCGGGAGACCGGCCTCAGCTTCGCGCCGCTCGTCACGGTTGCGGTGCTGGAGCGGATCTTCGACATCTTCGGCCTCGTTTGCGTGATGGTGCTGATGTCGTTCCTCCTCGCGGGGACGACCGATGACCTGATCGGGCAATTACAGTGGTACGCATCGGCGTTTGGGGCGGTCACGGGCCTGGGGTTCGCGGTGTTCGTGTGGATGGCGTTCCACGAGGCGCAGACGCGCGGGATCTACACGGCCATCACGTCGCGGATGGGCCCCGTCGGCTCGCGCTTCCAGGGGCTTTTCGACGGGCTGACGGTCGGCCTGGCGGGCATCCGGGACCGCGGGCTCCTGCTGAAGGCCGCGTTGCTGTCGGCGTTGCACTGGTTCAATGGGTCCGTCAGCATCGTGTTGCTCTCTCACGCCTTCCACCTGCCGCTCCCGCTGTCGGCCGGCTGTTTCACGAGCGTGGAGCTGGCGATGTCCGTCGCGTTGCCCCAGGCGCCCGGCTTCTTCGGCGTCTTCCACGTGGCCATCGAAAACGCGCTTCGCATCTGGGGAATGGACCCCGCGCCCGCTCAGGCGTTCGCGGTGCTGTTCTGGGCCGTCAGCTTCGTCCCGGTCAGCACGCTTGGCGCGCTGTTCTGGACGCGCGAGGGGATGCGCCTCGCCGACATCCACGGGGGCGTCACAGGCGGGCCATCCCGGTGAGCAACCTCACTGCAAGCCGGATCGTGTCGACGGCGATGACCGCGCCGACGCCCTCGCCAACGCACAGATCGAGGTCGTGGACGGGTTCGCGGCGCAGGTAGCGGCTCATCGCCCAGTGGCCGTTTTCGGCAGACCGATGGGCGACGAGGAGGTGGGGGACACACGCGGGGACGAGCACGCCGGCGACGAGCGCGCCGGCGGTCGACGCGAACCCGTCGAGGAGGACGGGCACGCCAAAGGCCGCGCCACCGATGCAGAGGCCGGCGATGGCGGCGATCTCAAGGCCGCCGACGGCGGAGAGGACGCCGATGCCATCGTCGCGCGCGGGTTGGTGGAGCGCGATGGCGGCGTCGACCGCGGCGATCTTGCGACGGATGCCCGCGTCGTCGACGCCCGAGCCCCTCCCCACCGACAACTTGCCAGGCACCGCGGCGATCGCGGCGAGGATCGCAGCCGCCGACGTCGTGTTTCCGATGCCCATCTCGCCCGCACAGAGCACCTCGACCCCGTCGGCGCGCGCGGTCTCGGCGCACGCGATGCCGATGCGCACGGCGTTTTCGGCATCGTGCCCCGTCATCGCCGGGCCCGTTCGAAAATCGGCGGTGCCGGGGCGGACGCGCTGCGCCAGGAAGCTGGAGGCCTGCGCTGAGGCCGATGGCGACGGTGTTCGAACGCCGACGTCGACGACCGTCAACCCCACGCCGTAGTGCTCGCAGGTGGCGTTGACCGCCCCGCCGCCCGCCCGGAACAGCGCCACCATCTGCGCGGTCGTCGACTGGGGGTATCGGCTGATGCCAGCGGCGGCTTCGTCACTCGCAACGCCGTGATCCGCCGCGAAGATGTACGCCCGCGCGCGCGCCGGGCTCATCGGCGGGAATCGGCCCGTCGCCCCGCACCACCACGCCGCGACGTGCTCCAGCTTCCCAAGGCTGCCCGGCGGTTTTGCGAGGCCGTCGAGGTGGGCGCGCGCCGCCTGTTCCGCGTCGTGGTCGTAGGGGCGCGGCTCGGGCCAGGCGGGGGACGTTGGTTCGGGCATCGCCCGGCTTATGGACCGCCGCGATGAGCCGCCAGCCAGAGCCTCCGGACCTGCCGTCGTCTTCCGCGCGCCGCTGGCCGGGGATGGTCGTGATCATCGCGCTCCTCTGGGCGATCCTGCCGCTCGTCCCGGCGCTTTGGCGCGGCCAGATCCCCGGCAGCCCGTTTACGGACCTCTACCCCTCGGTCTGGGGGCTGGGCTGGTTTGCGGACCACCAACCTGGGTTCCCGACGTGGTGCACGGACATCGCCGCACCAAAGGGCATGCCGTTCTACTACAGCTCGCCGATCCACGGCTGGCTGGGCTGGCCGTTCGTGGCGGTCGGCGACGCGCTTGGAAAGAACGGCGTTGTGATTGGCTATGTCGTGACGCTCGTGCTCGCGCGGGCGGCCACGGTGGCGGTGGCCTGGGCGGCGCTGCGGGCGCTGGGCGCGGAGGCCCTCCCGGCGCTCGGTGGGGCGATGCTGTACGGTGCATCGCCGTTTTTCCATGGCTACGCGGTCGAGGGCATCGTCGAGGGGACGGACGGGTGGGCGCTGCCGCTGTGGGTGTGGTGCGTGGCGCGGGCGCGTCCGGCGTGGTCGGCGGTGGCGCTGTGGGTTTGCATCCTTTCAAGCTGGTATCTGGGGATGGTCGCGGTCGCCGGTGCGGTCGTGTGGGGCGCGTGGCGACGGACGGCGTGGTGGTCGCTGGCGGGGTTGGTCGGCGCGGTGCCGCTGCTGATGGCGTTTGGGGCGATGGCCACGGGGGCGAGGCCCCTGCCGGACGCCGTGCGCATCGCGATGGGCCTGCAGCCGCTGTTCCAGACGCCGGGGTGGGCGCAAGTCAACCCGTTTGCCATCACCACCTGGATCGGCATTTCCGCGCCGTCGATCGCGCTCTTTGCTGGACGCAAGAACCCCTGGTTGGTCGCAGGTGTCCTGCTTGTGGTGCTGCTCAGCTCTGGATGGGGGCCATGGTACGCCCTGCCGGTGCTTCGGAGCGTCCGGTTCCCGTACCGCTGGCACGCAGGAACCTTGTTTTTACTTGCCATTCTCGTCTCGCGCGTGAACTTCGGACGCTGGGGCTGGCTGACGCTGCTGCCGTGGCTGGAGGGGTACGCCTTCTCGCCCGTCGAACCGGTCCTCCCGGGCGCACCAGCGGGGGTCAGCGCGATCTACGAAAAGGTGCGCGGGCCCTTGCTCCTCGACCTCCCCGGGCCGATCGCGATGCCGCCCGGCGTCGTCAACCCATCCCGCCCCCGCGCCCGCTACCTCCTTTACGCCCAGCGCTTCCATCACGCCGATTCGCCCTGGGTTCCCGACTTCAACGGCGTCGGCGGGACCGCAAGGCCCGCCTGGCTCGACGGGTTCGCGGCGTGGGAGCCGATGCTCGACAACGAGGGCGCGCCGATGGACATGGCCGCCGCCAAAGCGGCTGGCGTCACGCAGATCCTCGTGCACACCCACGAGTTGAACGGCGAGCAGAGCCTGCTGCTCGACGCGCTGAAGGAGTCCGGCTGCACGGTCGAGGATCAGCGCGACGGGCTCGTGTTGTTGGACCTGCCGTGACCCCCCGAGCGCAGAAAACCGACTCTACCGAATTCCTGCGCTGAACACATCGGGACATCGGGATTTCCCGTTTTGTTCCGTAGCCCGATCCGCATCTGGCGGATCGGGCGCATGTCGGAGATATGATGGTGGGCATGTGTCGGTTGTTCGGCTTCAAAAGCGCGGTCCTCTCCCGCGCGCATCGCTCGCTGGTCGAGGCCGAGAACGCGCTTTCGGCGCAGGCAAAAGTGCACCCGGATGGGTGGGGGATCGCGTGGTTTCAGGGCGGCCAGGCGTGGGTCGTGAAGAGCGAGCAGGGCGCGAGCGACTCCGAGAGTTTTCGTCGGGCGAGCGCCCACCTCGCCTCGAACACGATGATCGCGCATGTTCGTCGCGCAACGGTTGGGAGCAACGCGCCCAACAACACGCACCCGTTTCGTTGCGGCCGCTGGGTGTTCGCGCACAACGGGACGCTCTTCGGCTTTGATCGGCTCCGGGACTCGCTCCACGCCGATCTGCCAGCGCCCCTGCGGCTCAACATCCTCGGCAGCACCGACACCGAGACGCTTTTCCACTGGCTTCTCGCCCAGCTCGTCGCCGCCGGCCTCGACCTCACGCAGACACCGGACGCTGCGGCCGTGCTGCCCGTGCTCCGCGGCGCGCGCGACCGCCTCCTCGCCCGGGCCGCTGCCGAAGGATGCCCATCGCCCGTCATCAATTACCTGCTGACGGACGGCCACCTGTTCATCGCCCAGCGCTACGGGCGGGAGCTGTGGATGGCGACGCAGAAGCGCCTGTGCCGCGACGCCGAGACCTGCACCTGGGCGGACAAGATCTGCCTGCTGCCCGTGCGCCCGGGCAACCGGTTGAACCATCTGCTCGTCGCCAGCGAGCAGATCGGGGACGAGGACCGCTGGGAGGAGGTCGCCGAGGGCGCGATCCTCGCGGTCGGGGACGATCTGCGGTTGCTGGCCGGCTGAGCGGCGTCGCGGATTGCGCGCCACTCAGCGGCTCGGTTAGTCGCCGACCGTGTTCGACCTCTCGCTGAGTCACATGGTGGTGATCGCCCTCCTGGTGCTGATCTGCTTTGACGTGGATCAGCTCCCCGGACTCATGCGGCAGGCCGGCCGCCTCTACGCGAAATTCCGCAGCGCGTCGGACGACCTGCGACGTGTGTTCAACGCCGAGGTGGCGCGTGCCGAGGCGGATCAGCGCCGCGTCGAGCTGGAGAAGCGCAGGGACGAGGTCGTCAAGCTTCGGTCCGCGCGTCGCCCGTCCCCGGCTGACGTGCCCGGCCGGCCGGCCCCCGACGAGGCCGTGATGCGCCCCGGCCCGGCCGTGCCCCGCGCCTCCGTCGAAAAAGCCACGCCGCCCGCCGACGAAGCAGCCCCGGCCGTTGCCGACGAGGTCGCCGCTGCCGACGAGGTCGCCGCCGCTCCGGCCCCAGGCGATGCCGATGGCGGCGATTCGACTGGCGGTGACGCGTGAGCCTGGTGCGCGACGAAGCTGGGAAAACCCGGCCCGAGACCGCCGACACCTTTGAGATGCCGCTCCTGGAGCACCTCCGGGAGCTGCGGCGGCGCGTGATCGTCGTCGGCTGGGCGTTCATCGTGTGTTTTGCTGTGAGCTTCGGCTTCGCACGCCAGTTGTTCGACTGGCTGTCGGCACCGATGGTCGAGGCGCTCAAGGCGACGGGGCGAGGCTCGCTGGCCGTGACCGAGGCGACCGAGGGGTTCATGGTTCAGATCAAGGTCGCGGGCATCGCGGGGGTGTTCCTGGCTTCTCCCATCGTCGCCTACCAGATCTGGAAGTTCGTTGCGCCGGGCCTTTACGAGAAGGAGCGTCGCGGGGTCATCCCGCTGGCGCTCTCGAGCACGGTGCTGTTCATCTCGGGGGGGGCGTTCGCCTACTACGGGGTGTTCCGCGTGGGTTTTCCGTTCTTCTTGAGCATGAACGGCGACAACGTGACGGCGATGCTCTCCATCGACAGCTACCTCACGTTCGCGATCACGCTCCTCGCGGCGTTTGGGGCGAGCTTTCAGCTCCCCGTCGTCGTCTATTTCCTCGCCCGGCTCGGGCTCGTCAACCACCGTGATCTGATCGGCGGATTCCGCTACGGCATCGTCGCCATCTTCGTCGTCGCCGGCCTGCTCACGCCGCCGGACATGATGTCGCAGTTCATGATGGCGGGCCCCTTGCTCGCGCTCTACGGCGTTGGCATCGTCGTCGCCTATTTCTTTTCGACGAAGCCGGTCGTCGCCATCACGGCCGATACGGGCGACTGACGCCGGCCGCGGCGATGATACGTTGCGCACCTGATGGCTTCTCTCGCCGACCAATTCTGCCCGAACGTCCACGACGCGGCCATCACCGCGGCGGCCTACGACCCTTGGAGCGGGGTGATGGCAACGGCCGATGCGGCGGGGGTGGTGGCCGTCCAGCGCGTCGGCGAGAGCACGCCCGGCCTCATCTTCCAGCCCGGGGTCGGCGTCACGGGCGCGCTCCACATCATCCGCGGCGGGTCGCTGATCGCGGTAGGCGATAATGACGGGACAATCGGGGTTTACAGCACGGCGGACGGCTCCCCGGAGTTCCAGGAGGTCCGCGAGGGCGCCCGCGGCCGCGTACGGGCGATGCGCGGGGTGGCGATCTCGCCCGAGGGCGCGCGCGTCGCGACCATCGCGATCGACGGCCTGCTGCGGATCTGGGAGATCGAGAAGGGCACGCGGGCGGTGGCCTGGCAGGGTTTTGCCGGGTTGACCGTGGAGTTCGACGAGCGGGGTCAGCGCGTACTCTGCCTCGACGACGCCGGCCAGCCGCGCCTCGTGGATCTGCTCTCCCACCAGGGCCTGCCGATGGACCGACTGCAGATGCCGGCGGAGCGGGCGATGTTTTCGCTTGACGGCACGCTCGTCGTGACGGTCGGGCAGGCCGGCATCTCGCTCCTGCGCGTGGTCGACGGGCACATGGTCGCCAGCTTTGCGACGCGCGGTGGCTCCGGGATCCTCAACGTCGTCCAGCGGCCGGACGGCGCGCAGATCGGCGCGGTGAGCGCCCGGTCGATCCACATCTTTTCGATGCCCGACCTCCAGCCCGTCGAGAGCCTGCGGCATGGGGCGCCGGACGCGACGGGCGCGGCGTGGTGGGGTCAGAACGGCATTCGGGTCGGCGGTTCGGACGGGCTCGCGCACGGCTCGGGCACGGGGAGCGCCGGGCCGGTGACGGCCGTGGGCGGCTTTGGCGACACCCGGCTCTGCGTGCACGGGGATCGCGTCGCCGTGTGGTCGAAGAACCGGCGTATGCGCGAGCTTGTTGCCGGCCAGGGCGCGGGGGCGATCCGGGAGGTCAAGGTGGACCGGGACGGGCGCTACGTCCTGTGCGTCCCCCAGAGAGCGGCGATCACCGTGCATGATGCGCACACCGGCAAGGTCGTGCTCGACGGCGGCCCGGAGACCATCGGGGCGACGACGGCGGAGATCGGCGGGACCGTCGTTGCGGCGCAGCTCGTCGCGGGCGGTGTGCGCTGGTGGGATCTCGCGCGGGGCAAGGCGCTGGAGCTCCGCTGGCCCGGCGGGATGACGCTTTCGCATGGTGGAACCTGGCTGGGTGTCATCACGCCTCGGGGAGCGCTCAAGATCCTCGACCCCGCGAATGGCCGCGAGGCCATCCCGGATCCCGTGCCCACCGCGGACGTCCCGGCGCGCCTCCTCTCGTTCGTCAACCGTCGCCCGGACCTGCTGGTCGTGGACGCCGAGAACATCCTCGCGCACTACGATCTCGGCGCTTCCGCCCGGGAGAAACGCCCGGCCGAGGGCCGCGACGTCATCCAGCTCCACGCCCCTCCCGACCGCGTCTGGGGCATCACGGGCGGCCAGTACGCCGCGCTGCGCGTGCCCGAGGGCAACGAGTGCACGCTCCTGTTTGTCGACATCCAGAAGCAGACAGTCGTCGCCGAGGTCAACAAGCTCCATCGCGACGCGCAGGTCGACGCGGAGAACGGCTACATCCTCGAGCCCGCGCGGTCAGGCGCGCTGCTGGAGCGCGAGATGAATGGCACCGAGCGCCGTGTGTTGCGCGCGTTGCCCGATGGACAGTGGATGTGCTTCAGCAAACGCGGGATTCTCGACGCCAGCGAGGGCGCCGGCACGGGTCTACGATAGGGTCAGAGGTCGATGGATGCCCAACGGGAGCAGCGGTCGACGACGAGGGCGAGCGTCTGGTTGAGCGGCGTGACCACGGCTTGGTCCAGGCCGCTCTGGTCACGATGGAGGACCCGATAGGTGTAGCGCGTCGCCAACTCAGCCCGCTCGGGGTCGGCGGGAGTGGTGGCGACGAGGCCCTCCCACCGGCTGTTGAGCGACCCAAACGCCGATATACCGACGAGGGAGGCCCGCAGATTCTCGTCGGTCAGGGGGAGCGAAGTCGAACCGGCGATCAACTCGAACCGGGGCGGGGAGCGGTGTTCCATCCGGCCGTTGAGCCCTGCGTAGGCGTTGATCGCCCGGATGAACTCCACATGCACCAAGATCGCCACATTCTCGACCGCCTCGCTGCACGCATCCGTCGTCATCGCAACTCCAACGATGCCCCACTCTACCACGACAATCCCTCCACCACCCCCGGATCCCGACGCCGTTCGTGTGACGATCCTCGGCGTGCATCTCGCCTCCCGGCAGGAAGAGCAGTTTGAACCGCCAGGGCCGACAAACTTGCCAAGGAAATGCAGCTTGTTCTTCTCTTCCTTGGCGAACTTGGGGCCTTGATGTTCTTCCTTGGCGGTAAGTTCTACTCCCCCTCCCCGCCCGGTCTTCCTCCGCTTCCTCTGCGCAGTCACGGGAGTGAGCGTCCGCGGGGAAAAATGAAGCTGCCGAGTCTATTTCCCGAGGCCGAGCGCGTTTCCGATGGATTGGAGGACGGTCTTTTTGTCGGCGGGCGGCGCGCTCGCGGCAGTCGGCGACCCCGGCGGCGCAGCTGAACTACCAGCATTGCAAGCGGCATCGGGCACGGCGCCCTCTGAGAACCACTCGGGGTGCGTCGAGGCGCAGTCGGCACAGGGGGGGAGGTCTGTCGCGTCACACACGTCGACAGACACGAGGCCGGCGGGCGGTCCTGACACACTGGCGGAGTTGCCGAGGCCAGAGACCAGTCGCGCCCAGATCGGCAGGGCAGCAGCAGAACCCGTCAATCCAAGCGGCTTTTCATCGTCGAAGCCGACCCAGACGACGACGCTGTACTCGCCGCTGACGCCCGCGAACCAGGCGTCCTTCATCGCGTCCGTCGTGCCGGATTTCCCAGCCGCGCCGGGACCGACGCCGTATTTTGCAGCAGCAACACCGGTTCCCTCGTGCATGACCGAGCGCATGACGTCGCTTGCCAGCCACCGCGCGCGCGAGGTGTAGAACGGACCCTTGTTCGCGTCCGCGTGGAACACGGCGTCCGCCCCCTGCCAGGCGCTCGCGGTGACAAAAGGCGCATGGTACCGGCCGTCGCCCGCGAACATGCCGTACGCGGCCGCGAGCTGGACCGGTGTGGCACCAAAACCTCCGAGGGCCACGCTTGGGTAGGCCGTCGCGTGTGTCAGCCCCAGCGCCTGTAGTCTGTCGCGCTCGGTGTCGAGGCCAACCTTCTCCGCGAGCAGCACCGCCGGGATGTTCCGCGAGTGGGCGATCGCCTCGCGGATGCTGATGAGGCCGACGTAGTTGCGGTCGAAGTTCTCGGGCGACCAGTCCTTGCCGTCGCTCGTGCGCGTGAGCGGCGCGTCGTTGAGTTGGAAGCCCGGCGACAGCGTAGGGTCGGCCTCCAACGCGAACAGCAGTGTGAGCGGCTTGACGGTGGAGCCGATCTCCCGGACCGCGTCACTCGCCCGGTCAAACTGGCTCTTCTCCCAATCCCGCCCGCCGACCTGCGCCACAATCGCGCCGTCCGACGCCCTCATCACGACGGCCGCCACCTGCGCCCCCGCAGCGTTCGGGTGTGCCTTGACCACCTCTGCGTAGCCGTCCTCGACCGCCCCCTCGGCGAGCGCCTGGATCAGCGGTTGGATCGTCGTCCGCACGTCCAGCGCCTCGCGCGCGATGACCCCCTCGCCAAGCTGGCCTTCAACCTGCTCGATCGCCCGGTCGACCGCGTACGGGGCTTCTCGTCCCGCCGGCGCCGGCGAGGTCACGACCGGCTGCGCCTTCGCCGCCCTCGCCTCCTCCTCCGTCAGGAACCCGGCATCGACCATTCGCCCCAGAACCGTGTTTCGCCGGTCCTTCGCTGCGTCCGGGTGCTTGATCGGCGACCACTCGTTCGGCGACGCGATTGCTCCCGCGAGTGTCGCCGCCTCCACGAGATCGACGCGTTCTACCGGCTTTCCAAACCACGCCTTCGCCGCCGCGTCCATCCCGCACAGCGACGCCCCGGCGCCCTGTCCGAGGTAGATCTCGTTCATGTAGAGCTCGAGGATCTGGTCTTTGGAGAGCTTGTGCTCCAGCGCAAAAGCCAGCATCACCTCCGAGAACTTGCGGGACGCGGTGCGCTCCTGCGTCAGGAAGATGTTCTTGACCACCTGCTGGGTCAGCGTGGAGCCGCCCTGCACCATCTGTTGGTGCCACACATCCACCAACAGAGCGCGGAGGAGCCCGAGCGGGTCGATGCCCGGGTGATCGTAAAAGCGGGCGTCCTCCGTGGCGAGTACCGCGTGCTGGAGGACGAGGGGGATGCGAGAGAGCGGGACGGGGTTGCGGTTCTCGTTGTCCGCACCGCGCATCGTGGCGAGCAGCGCCGGCGCGAACGTGGCGTGATTCCCGGGGGAGATCGAGCGGATCCGTTCGTCGCGGAAGGTGAGCAGGACGGCGTGGCGGTCCTTGCTGGTGCTCGGCGTGAAGCCCTGGGCCGCGCGGTTCTCGATGAGCATGGTGCCGTCGCCGAGCTGCACGTCGCCGGGGCGGCTGGCTGTGTCGACGCGGGTGTAGCCGGCGGCGACGAGGGCGGTCGCCAGCTGCTCCGGCGTCGTCCTCAGCCCCTGCCAGACCTCGACCGGCGCGCTCCAGACATGCCCCGGGACGCTCCATACCTGTCCTGCGAGGCCGGTTTCCACGCGGGCGACGGCGCCGCGGTAGGAGATGGCGAGGACCGCGGCGGTGCCGAGGGTGCCGCCGAGGACGGTGGAGAGCAGGGTGGTACGCGTCCAGGCCTTGACGATGGCGAGCGCGCCGGCGTTCTTTGCGGGCTGCGGTGCCTTTTTGCGGGGCTTGACAGCGGGGGATTTCCCCGGGGCGGACTTCGCCTTTCTCGGCGCCATCCCGAGCGCGCGCGCACCCGCCTCGTCGCGGGCGGACGCGCGGGAGGCTGCTGCGGCTGCGGGGAGCTTGGGTGGCATCGAGGGTCGTGGTTGACGGGTCAAGGATAACACGAAGACCCTGACCGGATCCGAGCTGCTCAGATCGCGCTATTGGTATGTCAAGAGCCGGATCTGAGCAGCTCAGATCCCGGTCTTGACGGGTCCGGCGCCGCATGACTTCCGTCAGTGACAACGGCACCCGCCCGTCGATGGCAAAATTGGCGAGGAACAACCGTAGCCCCCATTCTTGCATGGAGCGTGGTCAGGAGCCCCCATGGACTACGTTCACGCCATCGCCACCGCCGCGCACGACAAGCCAGTTTTCACCGATCCGGCCGTGGTCGCGGACGTGTTCCGTGGGTTCGAGGCGGCCTCTGAGCACGGCGCCGAGGTAGCCGCCTACGCCTTCATGTCCGCCCATCTCCACATGCTCCTCGGCGTGTCGGCCCCGCGAGGGCCCGGCGCTGCGGTCCAGCGCATTCTCGGCCCCGCAGCATGGTGTCTCAATCGGCGACAGCAGCAAAGAGGCGCGATTTTTCTGCACCGATTCTGGCGCGCCGAGGCGCTCGACCAGGGCCACCGTTGGATCCTGCCCTTGTACATCCACGCGAACCCGGCGCCGCGAGCTCCGGACGTGCGGAGGCTCAGCGTCGGCTGCCGGTCGAGTCACGATGCGTGGTCCACTGGCTCGGGTCCGCCGTGGCTGCGACCGGGCGCCGCCTTAGAGCAGTTCGACGGCCACTACAGAGAGGCCTTGGAGGAGTATCTGGCCCGCCGCGCGAGTGCCCCGGCCCCTCGGGTGCCGCTCACGGCGCGGGAAGAGTGCGTGCTCTCGGCGGTTGCCCATGTGACCGGGTCGCGGTGGGACACGTTGCTGCAAGCCGATCGGGGCGGGAAGCGCGACCGTATGTTGCTCGTATGGGCGCTCGCGCGGGACGTCGGAGTGGCCGCCGCTGCGCGTGTGGTCAGGATCAACCCGCACACGGCGGCCCGTTGGGTAGCTGCGGCGAACGAGCCCGAGATGCGCCCATGGCGAGCCAAACTCGGCGCGACGGGCTGACGGACCGGATCTGAGCTGCTCAGATCATGCTATTGACGCGTCGAGAGCGTGATCTCAGCAGCTCAGATCCGGCTATCCCGGGTTACCCCGCCCCCATGTTGCTCCCGCTCCTCGTCTCGGCGAACCTCGTCGCCGGCGTCGCCCACGCCGTCCTCCCGCTGCCCCTCTACCCGCTATGCGGGACCCCCGATCGGTGGGACTTGTGCCCGAACGACCTCGGGGATTACTGGGCCATGCACTCCTACATCCCGGCCGGCTCGATTTCGAGCGTCCGCGCGGAGGAGGTCGCTATCGGCTCAGGCGACGGCGAGGACAAGGCTTTTCGGACGACGACCGGGCGGTTTGACGTTGCCATCGCCGTCATCGACTCGGGTGTTGATTGGGCGGACGACGAATACCAGAACAAGATCCTGATCAACACCGGGGAGCTGCCGCTGCCGGAGTACGCAGACGGCACCGAGGCCGCGAGCTACGACGCCAACAGCGACGGCCTCGTGAACATCCAGGACTACGCCGAGGATCCGCGCGTGCTGATCACCGCGGGACGCGACGAGGCCGACTACCAGCTCGACGCCTCCGACCTCATCTACACGTTCTCCGACGGCGTGGACGACGATGGCGACGGCTACATCGACGACATCGCCGGCTGGGACTTCTTCGCGGACGACAACGACCCGTTCACCGAGTGGGACAATGACTCGGGTACACACGGCTCGGGTGTCATCTCGGAGATGGCGGCCGAGGGCGGCGACGGCATCGGTGACATCGGCGCGTGCCCGAATTGCGCTGTGCTGCCGATCCGGGACGGCGACTCGTTTGTGACAGACGGGGCGAGGGCCTCGCTGGCGATGGTCTACGCCGTCGACCACGGCGTGAGTGTCATCAACATGTCGCTCGGAGCCCTGTCCGGACCTGGCTTTACTGCCGACGCCATCGCGTACGCACGCGGCCACAACGTCAACCTCGTTGGGGTGACGGGCGACGAGAACAGCTACCACTCCAACCAACCGAGCGAGCGCGACGGCATCCTCTACATCCACTCCGTCCGTCCCGCCGAGGACGACGAGCAGAACGGCGTCTATAGCTACCTGAACTTCCTGAATTGCAACAACTTCGGCCCGCGCGTCCAGCTCGTCGCCGGGTCGCCCGCGTGCGCGACGGGATCGGCCGCGATCACCAGCGGCATCCTGGGATTGATGAAGTCGGCGGCCAAGGACGTGGGGACGGAGCTCACGGCGGACGAAGCGGATCAGATCCTGTTCCAGACCGCGGACGACGTGAACCTCACCCAGGATGAGTTGGCCAAGGCCAAGACCTATCCAAGCACCCCCGGTTGGGACCCGTACTTCGGTTATGGCCGGGTGAACGCATGGAAGGCGGTCGAGATGGTGACGAGCGGGAACATCCCGCCGGTCGCCAACATCACCTCGCCGAAATGGCTGGACTACGTGGACCCGGCGCGGGGGACGGTCGACATTCAAGGCACGTTGGCGGCTGATCGTTCGGCGTCCTTCACCTGGTCGTTGGAGGTAGGCGAGGGCGAGAACCCCCAACACTGGACCCAGATTGGGAGCGGCTCTTCGACGTCGGCCATCGAAGGAAAGCTCGGTACATTGGACCTCTCGACGATCCCGACCGCCGACGTGCCCGAGGCGCCGATGCAGGAGGGTGTCGAGGCGCGTGTGACACGGGTCATGGCGCCGATGGTGACTGTCCGCGCGCACGTGCTGGACGCGGAGGGCCGCAAGGCCGAATTCCGCAAGACCTTCGTGGTGCATTCCGACACCTCGCTGCTCGACGGGTTCCCGGTGCAGTCTGCTTCGTCGATCGAGTCGTCGCCGGTGCTGTCGGACCTCGATGGTGACGGCATCGACGAGATCATCGTGGCGGACACCGGCGGCTTTGTGCATGCGGTCGATGGGACGGGGCAGGAGCTACCGGGGTGGCCAGTGCAGACGGATGTGGATCCGCGCTGGCACGCCGATCAGCCTGCCGCGGCCTCGGTTGATCCGCTCCACGAGGGTGCGATCGGGTCGGTGGCGATCGGGGACATCGACGGCGACGGCACGCCGGAGATCGTCGCCGGGACTGGTACCGGCTCTGTCTACGTCTGGGAGCCCGACGGCAGCTTGCGCGCTGGTTTTCCCATCCACATCCTCGGCCGGACGGCCGCCGAGACCACCCGACAGACGACCTGGGACAACGGCATCGCCTCCGCGATCACCCTGCAGGACCTCGATGGTGACGGCAAGATGGAGATCATCGCCGCGGCGATGGACCAGCGCCTCTACGTTTGGGACGACACGGGCGCCGACTGGGGACCCTACCCAGTCGACGTGTGTTCGCCGGACCTCTGTGGCACCTCCGGCGTCCGCATCATCGCCTCGCCCGCCGTCGCGGACGTCGACGGCGACGGCCACTACGAGATCGGCATCGCGACAAACGAGGCGGCGAACAACGGCAACGACTCCGTAAGCTACCTGTTCGACGCCGACACCGGCACGCTCGTGGACGGCTGGCCGCTCTACGAGTCCGGCCTCGTCAACCGCGCCGCGCTGCTGCCGCTCGTGGGCGAAGGGCACCCCGGCTCGCTGGCGTTCGCGGACCTGAACGGCGACGGTCAGGACGAGGTCGCCAGCCCGATCATGCTCGGCCAGAGCCCGATCTACGATTGGCACGCGACCGAATACATGCACCTCTCCTATGTACGCACGGGCTGGGGCGCGGGGACCAACACAAACGAACCAAGCTTCGCGACCATGTCGGACGACCCCGCCTTCGGCGACATGGACGGGGATGGCGTACCGGACTACCTCGTTGGGGGTGACGGGGCGCTCTACTTCATCGCGCTCGCGGGGCGCACGGAGGCTGACTATCAGCATGTGTTGGCTGCATGGAGTGGGGCGACGGGGGAGATGCTGCCCGGGTTCCCACGCCAGATCGAGGACGTGCAGTTCCTCTCGGCCCCTGCGGTGGCGGACATCTCGGGCGACGGGATGCCAGAAGCCATCTTTGGAAGCGGCGGATACCTGCTCCACGCCTGGGACAAGGACGGCGCGGAGCCGGACGGCTGGCCAAAGTACACCGGCCACTGGATCCTCGGCAGCCCCGCCGTCGGCGACATCGATGGGGACGGCTACCTCGACGTCGTCGTGCCGAGCCGCGAGGGCTACTTGTACGCCTGGCACTCGACGGGCCGCGCCGACCAGAAGGTACAATGGGCGTCCATGCGGCATGATCCCCGCAACACCGGGGATTACAACACGCCGATCGACGTCCAGGCCGGTCCGCCTGCGGGCCCTCCCTCCGGTGGCGGCTGTTGCGGCGACAAGACCAACTCGTCCGCCGCGTTGTTGCTCCTCGCGCCCTTCGCGCTCCTGACCCGTCGCCGTCGCAAGGCCTGACACTCATGCACGTCCTCGACCACCTCCACGCCCGCGGCTTCATCCACCAGGTCACCGACGAGCCGGCCCTCCGCGTCGCCATCGACACCGGCACGCTCCCCGTCTACGTCGGCCTCGATCCCACCGCGAAGAGCTTGCACGCCGGCCATCTCCTCCCGCTGCTGTGCTTGCGTTGGCTGGCCGAGGCGGGCCTTGACCCCATCGTGATCATCGGCGGCGGCACGGCGTTGATCGGCGACCCGACCGGCAAGGACAAGACCCGCGACATGCTGACGGCAGAAGACATCGCCGCGAACAAGCTTGGCTTGATCGCCCAGGCGCGCCTGTTCGCGCCCAACGCGCGGATCGTCGACAATGCGGACTGGCTGTGTGGGCTCGGCTATGTCAGCTTTCTGCGGGACATCGGCGTGCACTTCAGCGTGAACCGGATGCTGTCGGCAGAGACGTTCAAGCAGCGGCTGGAGCGCGAGCAGGGGCTGTCGTTCATCGAGTTCAACTATACGTTGCTGCAAAGCTACGATTTCCTGGAGCTGTACCGTAGGCAGGGCTGCCGGCTGCAGATCGGTGGTCAGGACCAGTGGTTCAACATCATCTCCGGCTGCGACTTGATTCGCCGCCTCGAAGGCGCCGAGACGTGGGGGCTCACCATCCCGTTGCTGCTGATGAGCGATGGCCGGAAGATGGGCAAGACCGCCGGCGGTGCGTGGTGGCTGGATCCCGAGCTTTGCAGCCCGTATCACTACTTCCAGCACTGGCTGAACGTCGCGGACGAGGACGTCGAGAAGCTGCTGAAGCTCTACAGCTACCTTGAGTTGGACGCCATCACCGTACTCATGGCAGACATCCGGGTGGCGAAGCGCCGGCTGGCGATCGAGGCGACGGCGGTGGTGCACGGGCGGGCGGCGGCGGAGGCTGCGGACGAGGCGGCGCGGGCGGCGTTCTCGGGCGGTCAGGCTGCGGACATGCCGACGATCACGGTGGCGACGGGGTCATCGGTGGTCGCTGCGCTGGTCGCGGCGGCGTTCGCGAAGTCCAACGGGGAGGCGCGGCGGCTCATCGAGGGCGGCGGCGTGAGGCTTGGCGACGAGGTCGTCGCGGACGTAAAAGCCGTGCTTGAAGGCGACACGTTGCTGTGGGCTGGGAAGAAGCGCGCGGTGAAGGTCGTTGTCGCCCCCGGGTAGGCGCGAGGACGCGCTTTTTGAGTGGATCGGCAAGGTGAACGGCCCGATCTGGGGCGACGTGCTGGACGCCGGAACGGGCGCGCACTCGCTCGGTTGGCTGGCGACGCTGCCGACCCGTTCGCTGACGGCCGTCACGGTCGAGGACTGGCGGCTGGGCGAGCTACCGACCATCGCCCCTCGCGCGCGTATTGTCCGCGGGCGGTGGACGGACCCGACCCTGCTCCACGACGAGACCTTCGATCAGGTGCTCGTGGACTACGTGATCGGCGCCATCGACGGTCACGAGCCCTACTTCCAGTACGACTACCTCGCACGCCTGCGGCCGCATTGCCGCGGGGCCGTCTACCTGGTTGGCCTCGAACCCCCGCCGCGCGACGGCTCCCTGCTCGACCAGGTCTGCCGCGTGCGGGACGCCTGCATCCTGCTCGGCGGGCATCGGATGTACCGGGAATATCCGTGTGAATTGGTGCGGCGATGGCTGGAGGCGGCGGGCATGCACGTCACCGACGTGCGGGTGTTCCCGAACCGCATCGGCGCTCGGTTCGTGAACGGCCAGCTTGACGTCGCCAAGCGAAAACTACCGTTGTTCACGGATCAGGCGCTCGCACGAGCGATGGAGGGGCAGATCGAGTCGCTCCGCGCCTCAGCCCTCGCGCAGGGCGAACGGACCTGGGGCGCGGACTACGTGATCGCGGCCACCGTCACGCCCTGATCTATCAAAACCGACGACGTCAGTTTTCGTACGTATCAAAAGTGACGTCGTCGGTTTTGATACATTGGGGCTCAACGCGGGGAGAGGGCCAGGTTTGCGGTGACGGCGGCGAGGATGTCGACGGGGTCAGCGAGACCGCCAACGCCAACGTCACCGCACGCGAGACGCTTCTCGGTTGGCGCGATGAGCGTGTAACGGCCGAGGTCTTCGAGCCAGCGCAGGTTCCGGATCACGACCGGGTTCAGCCACATCTCCGTGTTCATCGCCGGCGCGAGCACGCAGGCCTTGCCGCGCGGGAGCGCCATGAGCGTGGTCGTCAGCAGGTCGTCCGCAAGGCCGCACGCGAGTTTTCCAAGGACGTTCGCCGACATCGGCGCCACGACCGCAACGCCCGCCCACTTCGCGAGCAGGATGTGCGCCATCGCGTCCGCGAACGTGTCGAGGTGGACATTCCGGCCGGT
This sequence comes from uncultured Pseudomonadota bacterium, assembly GCA_903844155.1. GTDB lineage: Bacteria > Myxococcota_A > UBA796 > UBA796 > SXON01 > CAIUMM01. The sequence goes on from CAIMSU010000113.1 coordinate 34,915, forward strand.
CAACCCCGCGAATGTTAGGGGACCTACAAACTTCGTCGCGTTCGCGGTCATCACCACCTCGACCTCCCAGCCCGCCTTCACCGCGAGGGACGTCAATTCACAGGCCTTGTACGCCGCGATCCCGCCCGTCACCCCAAGGAGCAGGCGCGGCGGTGCTGCGTCACTGCTCATCGAGCACCGGCTGCCCGCTGAGCAGGGTCGTGAGGTAGTCCCGGTAGAAATGCTGGGCCGTCGTGTTCTCGTACACAGCGAAGTGGCCGTCGTCGGGGAATTGGGCGACCCCGGAGGTCACGGTCGTACCGTCCCACGCCGTCGCGTCGTTCTCGACGGGGAAGCCCAGCGGTGAGAGGCCGCGGAGATCCATCGCGACCGGATCGGTCGCCGCAACGCCGACGATCGGCATGCGCCCGGCGGCAGCCATCGCCTCCGTCGTCACGGACGGCGTTTCGGTGTCGAGCAGCCCCTCCGTCAGCTCCATCTGCATCGGCGTTGCGTTGGTTCGCGCGAGCCAATCGCCCTGCTCGGCGTACCAGTAGGGCGAGTAGTTCACCGGGTCCGTCACATCCGCCAGCGTTTGGATGAGCGCGAGCACGGGGTGGAAGGCGGTGAGCGTTTCACCAGGTTGGAACGCCAGTAGCTCGGTAAGCGTCGCAGCGATGTCGACCGGGTCCTTGCGGAGCAGGAGTGTCAGGGTCAAGCCGCCGCCCGCGCCCGAAAGCCCGCTGCCGACCAGATCGCCGGAGAAGAACGGCGAGGCGAGCGCGCCGACCAGCCCGCCCTGCGAGTGCCCGAAGAACGCGACCCGCGACGGATCGAGGTTGAACGTGGCGCCCTGGTAGGTGAAGTGGGGTGCGGCCTGCGTGAGCGCGCGCGCGAGGTAGATCTGGTCGAGCGCCCCCTGCCGGAACGTCGAGCGGCCCGCCGCCGGATTGTAGAAGTTGAAGCTGTCGAGATCCACGTTGGTGTCGGGCGTTCCGCGGTCGCCCTGCAGCGGCTGACTCACCCCGAACATCGCGACGCCTTCGTGCGACATCACCAGGCCCTCGTCCGTCGAATTACCAGAGCAGAAGCTGAAATTGTCGCCGCCAGTCCCGTGGCTGTAGAGCACCAGCGGCCAGCCGCCAGCGGGCTCGGAGCCGCGCGGAATGGTGAGCGAGAACTCCACGCGTTCCCACTGGTAGATCTCGGGATTGTCGGTGGCGTCAAAGGCAAAACCGCCGGTCCCGACCTCGTGGTACGGCCTGGCGCCCTGCTGCCAGACGGGCAGGAGCACGTGGCCGACATACACCTTGTAGTAGCCATAATCGGCCCAGAACGTCAGCTCCTGGTCGAGTGTGGGGATGTTGAGGGTGTCGTGGATCTCCCGCGCGATGCGCGCGGTCTCGTGCAGGGGATCCTGGGTCGTGAAGGTGACGGCAAACGATACGATCGAGGGGTCGATGTGCCTGGAAACCAGCGTACTCTCAAGGTTCTGCATCCCCGCGGTGCTCCAGTCCAGCGGCTGCGGGGCGACGAGCGGGGATTTGAACACGAGCGCGTAGGTGGTCGCCGGCTGCAGCGGGAACCCGAACACGGGGGCAGTGGCGAGCAGGCGGTCGGGCTGCCAATTCGTCTGGTCCTGCGTCCATTCAAAGTCGATGGGAATCTTCTCGCCCCGATGCGGGCTGCCGATGCTGACGTCCATCAGGTAGGCGGGGCTGGACGCGAGCAGGGAGTCGGCAGGGGAGGGCAGCAACGACTGGTCGATGTCGTCGTTGAAACGGACGTAGATCGGGCTGTTGCTGCCAAAACCGTCGACGTCCGAGATGGCGTTGAGGTAGTTGTCGACGATGGGGTAGAGCCCCTGGTGCGGAAACCCGGTCACGTCCGGGTGGCCGTCGACAACGCGGCTGTCCGAGGGCCAGGGGCTGTCGAAGAAGTCCGGCCCGCTGGTCATCGGCGAGGCGCCCGCAAGCTTCGGCGCGGTGCACGCCAGGACGCCGAGGGCAGCGAGCGTCGACATCGGCGGGAGAAGCATGCCATCCCCATATCGCGGCCGCCGATCCCAGCGCTCGGCACACCTCGCGCCAGCCTCGGCGTTGAGTTTTCGGCGTTCCAAGGCCACGTTCGCCGCCAGCCGCCGAGTACGGCAGCCGGCACCGAACGTGCGGGGAACGCCGCGCGGGGGGCCAATCCGACCAGCCATCGCCGCAATTTCAGGTGGATGCGAACGCTATGTTTGCCGAGCGCACGGATTGGCCCCCGGCAGGTTCCCGACAGCACGGGGGATCTGGTATAGACTCAACCGCACATGGCTCCTGTTCCCCGGCTCTCGCCCCGCTACTACCGGGTTCGACCGTCCACGGCGTCGGAGCTGGCGCGAGAGGGGCGGGCCTACGCGCAGCTCGGGCGGCAGGTGATCAACCTTCAGGGCGGGCATCTCCCCGGCGAGATGGACCACGGGCTGCGTCAGGTTGGCGCCGACGCGTGGCGCGAGGGCGCGATCGGGTACACGGAGGGCAACGGGCTGCCGGACCTGCGCGACGCCGTGATCGACTGGCTGGAGCTCCGCGACGTGCGCTCCGCCGAAAATGTGCTGATCGCTGCGGGCTCCCGGTCGGCGCTCTCCGCCGTCCTCGCAGTCATCACCAGCCCAGGTGACGTCGTGCTGGTCGACGGCGCGGCCTGGGTCGTGTTCCACCCGCTCGTCAGCGTGGCTGGGGCGACGCCCGTGCCGATCCTGCCAGCGCAGGGCTCCAACGCGGACCCCGGCAGCCGCCACTTCAAGCTCACCGCCGTCGACGTCCGCACACAGCTCCAGCTCATGCCCAGCGCCCGGGCTGTGCTCATGGCGAACCCCGTCAACCCGACCGCCCAGCTCTACACGGCCGAGGAGATCGTCGCGATCATCGAGGTCTGCGCTCAGGCAGGCGCCGTCTGCATCATCGACCGCCTGTACGGCAAGCTCATCTACGACGGCGTGCGCTATCCCTACCTGCCGGCGACGCCCGCTGTGCGCGACCACTGTGTGTTGATTGACGGCGTCTCCCGAGCATTTCGGGGGTCGGGTGGGCTGCGGGTGGGCTGGGCGTGCGGCCCGTTTGACATCATCGAGGCGGCCGGTCGCGTGCAGATGTTTGGGATGGGCCCCGCACACCGCGTTGACCAGCTCGTGGCGCTCGCCGCCATCACCCGCCCCTACGACATCGGTCTCATCGAAGAATTACAGGGCTTGCGCGACCTTTTGTTCGATTCCGCGCGCGCCGTTCCCGACCTCGTCGCCTGGCCCGTCGCCGGCACGATGTACTGCATGCTCGATGTCCGGAAGTTCCGCGGGCGGACGGACGCGAGCTCATGGGTGGTCGATACTTCGGCGGAGTTCGCCGACTATCTCCTGACCGATGGGGGCGTGTTGGTTGCGCCGGGAGACATCGTCGGCCAGGAGGGCTTCATCCGGGTGGCGTTCAGCCGGGCGTCGCAAGACGTGACCGCGGGGATGGCGCGGATCGCGTTGTCCCTGGGTAGACTGAAGGCCTGATGCTGATCCTCCTCCTCGCCGGCTGCCCCAGCTTCTCGGAGTTCGGTCGCGTCGACACCGTCGGCTCGTTCGTCGATACCTCCAGCACCTCCGACAACGACCAGGACGGCTACTCGCCCCGACAGGGCGACTGCGACGACGGGGACGCCAGCATCAACCCCGGCGCCACCGAGACCGTCAACGACGGCGTCGACTCGAACTGCGACGGAGAGGACGACACCTGATCAGGTGAGCCTGGCGCCGAAAACCCGCGCGTAGAGCTCCTTGTAGGTCTCCGACAGGTCCCCGAGGTCACGCCGGAACACGTCCTTGTCGAGCTTCCGGCCCGTGCCGCGCTCCCAGAGGCGCGAGCCGTCGGGGGTGATCTCGTCGGCGAGCACGACGGAAGTGGCGCCAGAAACGTCCCCGGGGAGACGGCCGAACTCCAGCTTGAAATCGACGAGATCGATGTTCAGCCCACCCCAGAATTCAAGCAGCACGTCGTTCACACGCAACGCGTACTCGCGCATGGCCTGCATCTCCCAGGCGCGCGCCCAGCCGAGCAGCACTGCTGTCTCCTCGTTGATCTGCGGGTCGTTCAGGCTGTCCGACTTGTAGAAATGCTCGATCAACGGCGCCTTGAGCCGTGCGCCCTCCGCCAGGCCGAGCTTCTTCGCCAGGCCCCCGGCGATGACGTTGCGCACCACCACCTCGACCGGGATGATCGCCACGCGCTTGCAGAGCTGGTCGCGGTCCCCGACCATTCGCTCAAACGCCGTCGGCACGCCGGCGGACGCCATCTTCTCCATGAAAAAGGCGCTGATTCGCGCGTTGATGACACCCTTCTGGTCGATCTGCGCCTTCTTCACGCCGTTGAACGCGGTCGCGCCGTCGGTGTAGTGCATCAGGATCCGGCTCGGGTCCTCCGTCGCGTAGACGTCCTTGGCCTTGCCGCTGTAGAGGAGGACGCCGCGCGTCGGGGTGGCTGGGCTGGTCGACATGGGCTCTCCGGGGGAGGCGGCGGATATCAAGGATCAGGGGGACGGGAGGGTGATGGTCGCGGCGCCGACGTCGTGCGTGCCCTCCGCGGTTGCCGTCGCCGTGGTTGCGCCCCGCACGCCGATGCGCGTGTAGTCGGCGGCAAAGCTCGCGGCTTCGTCGCCGTACTCGATGAGCGAGCTGTTCGTGATCTGCGCGGTCGTCGATCCGGACCATGTGCCTTTCCCGTCGTCTGAGCCCGTCAATTCGACGCCGTAGCTGCGGAGGTAGTCGCCGGTGCTGCTCCCATCCACATCCGTGAACATGGCTTGCAAGTCAAACCCGGTGCCGCCGACCACGCCGTTCTTGTTGCCGTGTGCCTGTGCATCGCCGACGATGGAAAAGGGCGTCGTCATCGGGTCCTGCTGCGTGAATGGCGGGTTCCAGGGATAGTCGACGTTGCCGCTCACGACAGCACCCTGCGCATCGCCCTGGAAGCACACGAAGAGCACGTCGGCCGAAACCCCAGTTTGCGCGAACGGAATGGCCGCGTTCATGTCCGCACGATCCTGCGGCGCCCAACGAACCGTCGCCTTCACGTCCACCGAGAGCATGCCGCCGGAGAGCCTCGGCCCGCCCAGCGCCCACGCGAAACCGTTGGACGTATACCCGAGCGAAGGGTCGTAATCCGCCGGATAGTCGGCGCTCTGCGGCACGCCGGTGTCGATGCCGAACCCGTTCAGGTACACGGCCATCTGATCCCCGCACCCATCCGGAGCGGCGGTGGTGAGCGTTGACGTTCCGGAGGCGTCTGGCCCGATGGTCCAGGTGCCCTGTGCCTCCGCGAAAGCAGCGCCGGGAATGCCGATGTCAGCGTACTCAAGGCGGTAGTGCGGGACGTCGGTCCCCTCGCTCCCCGTGGTGAAGCTTCCACCGATGAGACCCAATGAGGCCGTGCTGTCCTGGTTCACCTGCACCTGCAGGAGCGAGATGCGGTGCGAGAGGGACTCCCACTCGTACTCCCAGCCCTGGAGGACGAGGGCGTGGACGGTCTCGGGCTGGGCGCAACCGGTGAGGATGAGGAGCAGCATCGTGGCCGATACTAACCCGACAGGTGCCGTGCCCCGAATTGTCACCCGGCCGGACGTCCGCCGGTCGGCGGGCTAAGAGGCGGCAAGAGTGTCCCTCGTGAGTCGTCGTCCCGCCTTCTTCGCCGCCGTCATCAGCCTCCTTCCGATGTTTATTTTGGCGACGGGGGACCTCGCCTGCAGCAAGAGCGCCGTGCCGTCGGATGCGGTGGCCGCGCCCGCGGTCGGAAAGCCAGCCGGCGGCGGGGTGCTCTCCACTGCGGACCTGTACGGCGCGTGCAAGGAGCGCGTTGAGGGTGGCCAGACGCCGGGCGAGTGCACCGTGGACTCTGGTTGTGCGAAGGCGGGTTGTTCGCATGAAGTCTGCGTGCCCGTACATGCCGTCCCCGAGATCCAGACGACGTGCGAGAAGCTCCCCTGCTTCGCGACCCTCGACACCTGCGGCTGCCATGAAGGCGAATGCACGTGGACGTTGAAGGACGCCGCGATCCCGCTCGCGCCGCTGCCCGCGCCCGCTGGCGCTACGACCATTGGCACCCCCACGCCCGCCGCCGCCTCGGCTCCCGCTGCTGCACCTGTCGCCCCGCCGTCGGCGCCTCCGGCCGGAACCGGCGCCGCGCCGAAGTGATCCGGGTCTCCGGCGGAATTCTCGGAGGCCGGGTCCTGCGGTCGCCCGTCCCTCCGGGAGTGCGCCCCACCGCGATCCGCACGCGGGCTGCGCTGTTTTCGATGCTCGGGCAGGACCTGTCGGGCTGGTCGTTCCTCGACGCATGCGGGGGGACGGGGCTGATGGCGATCGAGGCCGCCTCGCGCGGCGCCGCGCCCGTCTACGTCGCTGAGCGGGACGCCCTCGCGACGAAAGGCATCGACGCGAACCTCGCGCAGCTCGGGTTGGGAAACGTTCGGGTGCTCCGCGGCGATGTGCGGCGTTGCGCGCCGGAATCCCTCGGCGTTGACGTTGTCTATCTTGACCCACCCTACGCCGATCCGATCGGACCGTGGATCACGTGGGCGGCAGGCGTCGCGCGCGCCTACGTCGTGGCGGAGGCGCGGACAGGAACGGCCTGGCCGGAAGCGCCGGAGGGATTTGCGACGGACGGGGTGCGGCGGCACGGTGAGGCGGAGGTCGCGCTCTACCGCCGGGAGAAGTCGGCGGAGGAGGCGGGGTGTTGACGGTCGGCCTGACGGGCGGGATCGCGTGCGGGAAGAGCACGGTCGCCCGGATGCTCGGCGCGATGGGGGTGCCCGTGCTTGACCTTGATGTCGTTTCGCGCGAGGTGGTCGCCCCCGGCCAGCCCGCCCTGGACGCGATCGCGGCGCGCTGGCCGGCGACAGTCGTCGGCTGGGTCCTTGACCGAAAGGCGCTTGGGGCTGTCATCGTCGCTGACCCGGATGCGCGGGCGGCGCTCGAGGCGATCACGCACCCGCGCATCTGGGAACGCATGGAGGCCTGGTTTGCGGATCAGGCGGCGGCAGGGGCGACGGCGGTGGTGGTCGAGGCGGCGTTGATGGTCGAGACAGGCAGCTACCATCGCTACGATCGTCTGCTCGTTGTCGCCTGCGACGGTGCGGTGCAGCGTGCCCGCCTGGCCGCGCGAGAGGGGTACGACGCAGCGACCGTCGACCGCTGGCTCGCGGCCCAGATGCCGCTTGAGAGAAAGACTGCCGTCGCCGATGCCGTCATCTGGAACGACGGCGACGAGGTCGCGCTTAGGGCGGCTGTCGCCGACGCATGGGTCCGCATCACCCTCGGTCCCCAAGCCTGAAGCCTCCGGCCTGAAGCCTCCAGCCTCAGAATTGTTGCGCCTCCCCGTGGTTTCATGCTACCACCCGCGCCTTCGGAGGCCCCATGCGTCACGTTCTGTCCCTCACCCCTGTCTTCCCGCTCGTCACCCTGCTCGCTTGCGGTGGTTCCTACACCCAGACGGACAAGACGACCGACGGCACGAACCTGGACTCCCACGGGGACACCGCGGCGAATTCCGACACCGCCGCCGATACCGATACCGACACCGACACGGACACCGATACCGATACGGACACCGATACGGACACGGACACCGACACGGACACGGATTCCGACACGGACACCGATACCGCTCCCGCGCTGTGCACGAGCGTGTGGGAGCCGCTGGACATCGCCGGTTGGACGCGGAATTACACCGTGACCGTCCAGGGCACCACCGGCACCGCCTACCAGGAGCCCTGGGGCACCACGTACACCACCGATGGCACCGAGGCCTACAACTTCTACGACGAGGTCGACACCACTGGCGCCGGTTGGTCGGGCAACGAGTACATCGGCTGTGACGCGGAAGGCGGCACCGGCTTCTACATGCTCGAGTGGAACATGGCCGGCACGTACGGCGGCACGAGCATCGGCTCCGCCGACGCGATCCCCGATCATCCCCGCCGCATCCTCCCGCCAGACGCGGACATCCCGGGCGCCGGGACGTGGACCTACGATTACACCGCCAACGCCACCATGAGCGGCATGCCCCTCGCGATCACCGCGACGGGTGCCTACACCGAGGTGGGCATCGAGTCCTGGACCGCGCCCGACGGCACCGTTTATGACGCATACCACCTGTCCAACGCGTACAGCGAGGACTTCGGCGGCATGGGCCAGCTCACCGGCGTGCTCGACCAGTACTACGTGAAGGGCCTCGGCCTCGTGAAGGAGTTGAACACGTCCACCGACGGCACGGTGTTCATGACCCGCGACATCGACACCTGGACCGGCCTCACGCCGTACTAGTCGGGCTGGGCGGCCGAGCCAATTTCGTGGCACACTTCCGCGCATCTCCGGAGGCGTGATGGTTCTCGTTGCGTTCGCGCTCTACACCTCGGCAGACGCCGCCACGATCGCGACGTTTCCCGTCGACCCGATGTACACGGCGGCGCCGTTCTCGGGGATGGAGTCGCTCGTCGTCGACCCGGTCGCCACCAGCGCAGCGCTTGTGCCGGACACGTCCGCTTTGACGCCGGACGTCGAGCGGCTTCGCAGCGAGGCAAAAGCGCCCGATGCCGGCCTGGTCTTCACGAATCCGACGAACACGTGGACGTGGCTGGCCATCAACGGCGAGCGCATCGGCACCATCGGCCCTTTTGCGAGCGCGCGGTTTGACGGGCTCAAGCCGGGCCGGTACCGCATCGATCTCACGCTCCCGAACGGCTTCGTCCGCCGCTTCGCGGTCCAGACGCACGTCCCGATCGTCGACCAGCCGGGCACCCTCGCCCCCGTCGGGGCAACGCTGCAGGCCGACCGGATCCAGCTGTCTGAGCGCCTGTTCTTCGACGCCGACTCGGCCGCGTTGCAGCCCGTCAGCCTCCCCTGGCTCGACGCTGCCGCAGCGCTCCTGCTCGCGCACCCGGAGGTGCTCAAGGTCGATTGCGAGGGGAACACCGACGATCGCGGCGATGCGGTCTACAACCAGGCCCTCTCCGCGTCGCGGGCAAAGAGCGTGTACGACGGGCTGATCACGCGGGGCGTGTCGGCCGATCGGCTGACGTTTGTGGGGTTCGGCGAGTCCAGGCCGGTCGACCCAGCCGACAACGAGGACGCGTGGCGGCGGAATCGGCGCGTTGAATTGGTGATCACGTCGCGTGCGCCCGAACCCGCGCCGACGGTCGCGCCCGTAAAGCCTGCCGGTTCAAAGGCGGCTCCCGCGGCGAAGCCCAGGAAGTAGTCACACCGCGCCTGATTCGCCACGGCCCCGCCGGGTTAGCGCGGGACCGCGTTCCACCCCGTGCCTCCGAGTTTGCGATGCCTGATCTCACCCCCGACACCGGCATGATGACCGCTCTCCTGGCTGACGCCGTCGCCGCAGCGCACGAAGCCGGCGCCGCAATCCGGGCGTACTACAAGGATAGTTACACCGTGAAGGAGAAGGGCGAGGACAACCCGCTCACGGACGCGGACCTCGCCAGCGACCGCATCATCGCGGCCCGGCTGAAGCGCGACGACTGGGGCTGGCTGTCCGAAGAGACGACGGACGACCCGATCCGCCTCACCCGCGAGTACGCCTGGATCATCGATCCGCTCGATGGGACGAAGGAATTCACGCTTGGGATTCCTGAATTCGTCGTCAGCATCGGGCTTGTGCATCGGGGTGCGGCCGTGCTCGGCGTGCTCTACAACCCCATCACGGAGGAGCTCTTCGCGGGTGCGGTCGGCCTGGGGGCGACGTTCAACGGCGTGCCGTGCCGGGTCAGCGCGCATGCCGGGCTCACGGGCGCGCGCATCGTCTGCTCGCGGACGGAGATGAAGAAAGGCATGTTCGACGCCTGGACAGGCCCGAGCGCCACCCATCCGGTCAAGCTGGTCCCAGTCGGGTCGGTCGCGTACAAATTCGGCAGGGTCGCGGCTGGACAAGCGGAGGCGACGTTTACGCCGCAGCCCCGAAATGAGTGGGACATCTGCGCCGGCGTTGCGCTCGTGCTCGCTGCTGGCGGAAGCGCCACGAACCGCCTGGGTGAGCCCTACGTCTTCAACCGTCGAAACCCGCTCGTGGACGGCGTCTGCGCGACGAACGGCGTCGTACACGGCGAGATTCTTGGGTTGATGGCATGAGCGAGGTCATCGCCTACCCTGAGCAAGGGAAGCCGAAAGGCAACGGGAAGGCGCTCGGCGTCGTGTTCCTCACCGTGGTCCTCGACCTGATCGGCTTTGGCATCGTCATTCCGCTGCAGACCTTTGTCGCATTGAAATTCAACGCGACGCCCCTGCAGATCACGCTGCTGATGAGCTGCTACTCGCTCGCCCAGTTCGTCGCCGCGCCCATCTGGGGCCAGCTCTCGGACCGGTTCGGCCGTCGCCCCATGCTCCTCGCCAGCATCGCGATGACTTCCTTGATGCTCGCGGGTTTCGCCAGTTCAACCTCGCTTGCGATGCTTTTCGTGTTCCGCACGCTGCACGGCATCATGACCGCCAACATCGCCATCGCCCAGGCCTGCGTGGCCGACCTGACGACGAAGGAGAACCGCGCGAAGGGAATGGGCCTCATCGGCGCGGCGTTCGGCATCGGCTTTACGCTGGGGCCGTTCATCGGCGGCGAGTTCGCTGGGTCCGCCACGGCGCCGTCGCTTTTCACCCCGATTTGGATCGCGTCGGGACTATCGGCCGTGAACCTGCTGTCTGCGATGTTCCTCCTCCCGGAGACCCGCCGCCCGGACTCGGAGAGCGGGCATCGCCCCATCTCGTTGACGGCCATCGTGGGCGCGCTGAGCCACCCGCTCGTGGGCCTGTGCGTATTGCTGACGTTCGTCCAGGTTTTTGCCTTCTCGATGATGGAATCGGTGTTCACCCTGTTCGCGCACGATGTCCACGGGCTGGAACCCAAGGATGTCGGCCGGATGTTCGGCGTCGTCGGCATCATCAGCATCGTCGTGCAGGGGGGATTGATCGGCCGGTTGGTCAAGCGTTTTGGCGAACAGCCGCTGGTCCCCTTCGGTCTCGTCCTGGTCGGGTGCGGGACAGCCCTGCTCCCGTCTGCGGCTGTGGGCGCGCCCCTGCTCATCGCGTTCGGCGTGATGGGCCTCGGCCAGTCCCTGGTAAACCCGTCGTTGTCCGGCCTTATTTCGAAGTCGGTCGGGGCGGACGAGCAGGGCCGGACGCTTGGCGCGGCGCAATCCATGAGCGCGCTCGCGCGGGCGTTCGGGCCGGCCTTTGGCGGGTTGTTGTACGGCTCGGCGGGGTCGGGCGTGCCGTTCTACACGGGTGGCGCCATCCTTTTGGCCGGGGCAGCGCTGGCTTTGCCCGCAACGGCGAGGGCGGGCCGGAAGGCGGCGTGATCGCCATCGTCGAGGCTGTCCCAGTCCCCGCCAGCCCCCGATGCCCCACAACTGCAGAGACCATTTGTGGTACATTCGGGCGCGTCGCCGCCCTCCGCCCTCCCCGCCGCGCCTCGGAGCCCCATGCCCCACGTCCATGTCATCATCAGCGCCAACCAGGATCGCCCTGTCTTTTCCGAGCCGGAGATCATCCGCGACACGTTCATCGCGTTCGAAAGGGTCGCCAGCGAAGGCGCGACGATCTCGGCCTACGCGCTGATGTCCGCCCACGCCCACCTGCTGCTTGGCGCCGAGGATCCCGCCGAGGTCGGCTCGGTGATGGCCCGGATCCTGGCCCCGCTCGCCCGGAACATCAACGGGCGGCTCAAGCAGCACGGCGGGGTTTTCCGCCACCCCTACTGGCGCGGCGTGGTCCGATCGGCGTCGCACTTGTACATCCTACCCCTGTACATCCACGCGAATCCGTCGCCGCACGCCACGACCCTCGCGCGCCTGGACGTTGGTCTGCGGTCCAGCCACGCGGCCTGGATGTCGGGCGACGCTCCCGATTTCTTGCGCCCCCGCGCTGCCCTTGACCAGTACGCCGGCGATTATCCCGCAGCAATGCAGGCGTTTTTGGATGACCGTGCCGCCGCACCTGTCGCCGGGGCGCTCGCCGAGGGGCCGGAGCAGTACACCATCCTGGCGGTGGCCCGCGCGACGGGAACGCGCCCGGCGACGTTGCTGGACAGCGCTCGCGGTGGCAAGCGCGACCGGATGCTGCTGGCGTGGGCGCTCGGCGAGGAGTTCGGGAACGCGGCGGCTGCGCGAATCCTCGGCGTCGAACGCCATACGATCGGGCGATGGGCGCGCGCGGTAGCGGTGGACGACACGTTTGGGCCCTCACGCGCTCGGCTCGGTCCCGCGTGATGATCTACCACAAGTGCTCTCCGCAGTTGTGGTAGGTTTTGGGGGCCCGGGAGGGGTCAGACGACGGTGCCGGGTTTGACGGTCGCGTCCTTGGGGACGATGACGATGCCGTCGCGGACGTACCAGCCGTCGCCGTCCTCGTCGGGTCGGCCGACGGCACCGCGGATGATGGCGCCGGCGCCGATGCGCGCGTTCTTGTCGAGGATCGCGCGCTGGACGATCGCGCCTGGCCCGACACCCGCCGGCTCGATCCCGCGCTCCGAGTTTGCGGCGCGCACCGCGTCATTCTCATAGTAGTCGGCGCCCATCATGATCACGTCCTTGAGATCGGCGCCGAGCTGGATGCGCGAGCGGATGCCGATGACGCTGCCATCGACGCTCGCGCCCTGGATCAGGCACCCGTCCGAGACGATGCTCTGGCGCACGCGTGCGTCGAGGAACTTGGACGCCGGCAGGAACCGCTGACGCGCGTAGATCGGGCCGGTCTCGTGGAAGATCCGGAACTCGGGGTCCTCCTTGGTAAGCGCGAGGTTCGCCTCGAAAAAGCTCGCGATCGTCCCGATGTCGCGCCAGTAGCCTCGGAAAAGGTGCGCGCCGAGCTTGTAGTGCCCGAGCATCTTCGGGAGGATGTCGCTGCCAAAATCCAGGAGCGAGGGATCCGCCAGGAGCGTGCGGAGGACGTCGAAGCGGAACACGTACACGCCCATGCTGGCGAGGTACTCGTCCTCCGGCAGGTCCCACAGCGCCCTAAGCTCCGGCGGGGGGGCGAGGTGCGAGATATCCTCTTGAGCCTTCGGTTTTTCCTTGAATGCGGTGATGAACCCCTTCGTGTCGGCGCTGAGCACGCCGAAGCCTGTGCACTCCTTGCGGGCGACGGGAATGACGCTCACCGTCGCGTCCGCGCCGCTCTCGACGTGCCGCTGCACGATCTCGCGGTAATCCATGCGGTACAAGTGGTCGCCCGACAGGATCAGCAGGTGCTCGCACCCCCAGGCCGCCAGCCTGCGGAGCTGCTTTCGGACGGCGTCCGCCGTGCCCTGGTACCAGTCCATCGAGGCGTCGGTCTGTTCGGCAGCCAGCACCTCGATCAACCCCTGGCTGAACATGTCAAAGTGGTAGGTGTTCGACACGTGCGCGTTGAGCGACGCCGAGTTGAACTGCGTGAGCACGGCGATGTGCCGGAACCCTGAGTTGATGGCGTTTGACAATGGGATGTCGATGAGCCGGTACTTCCCGGCGACCGGGACGGCCGGCTTTGCGCGGTGGGCGGTGAGGGGGAAGAGGCGCGTGCCTCGCCCGCCGCCGAGGATCACGGTGTAGACGCGCGGCATGGGTTCTCGCTCCACTTTCTCTTTTATCCCATACGCGGCCGACGCGGGGATCGGGGGAGCTGGCCTCGTGGATAAGGGTGTGGGGTGAAGGTAGCCGTCTGGAAGATCCTGCCCGTTGCGTCGATCCTGACCGCGATCGCGTCGCCGGCCTGCACACAGACGTGTACTGGCGCCACGTGCGCCGATCGCTACAGCCTCGCCGACCTGCGTGCCGTGACGGGTGGGCCCGGCAGCTACGTCCCCGCGGACGCGACCGGCCACATCGCCGGCCAGTCCGACCAGGGCCGCCTTCGGGCGTTGGCACCCGCAGGTACGGACGGCCTTCTCGTGGGCATCCCGGACGCATCCAAGCTCATCCTCTACGGTGCGGCGTTGTACCTTGGGACTTCGGACGGTGAGATCGATGGCGAGCCGGGCGACGGGTTCGGGGCGGCGGTCTCCTCGCAAACACAGCTCGTCGTGGGGGCGCCGACGGTCGGCAACGGGCCGACGCTCCCTTCGGTTGGTCGCGTCTATGTTTTTCCATATGACCGGCCAACCCTGGGAAGTGGCACCGGCGATGCGGCCCAGACCGTCACCGGAACCGTCGCGGCGGACGCGCTTGGGGAGACGGTCGCGGCCTGCGGCGACGTCGACGGTGACGGGTTGCCCGATGTGCTGGCCGCTGCTCCAGGCGCGGGCAGCCTCGCTGGTCGCGTGGTGTTGCTGCCCGGCGGGTCGACCGCGACCAGTGCGGCGGACCTGAGGGGCTGGGACGGCGACGTCGCGGGCGACTTGCTCGGACACGCGCTCGCGTGCGCCGATTTTGACGGAGATGGGCTGGACGACGCGGTGATCGGCGCGCCCTACGCCGACTCGCGCTCCGGCGTCGGGACCGGGGCAGCACGGAAGGCCGCCGGGGCTGGCTCGGTTCGGATCGAGGGAAAAGACGGCGAGATCCTTCGGATCGACGGATCGCAGGACGACGCCTACCTTGGCGCCGGCGTCGCGGTGGGGGATCTCGATGGGGACGGCCTCCCGGACCTCCTGGTTGGCGCGAGTGGGCGTGTCACGGTCAACGCCGCCTCCGACGATCTCACCGGCTCCGTGCACCTGTTCAGCGGCGCCAGCCTCCGGGATCAGCGCGCGACTGGCCTGACCGGCGACAGGATCAAGGACACGGCGACGTTCACCGGGGACAACACCCGCGGGCGTTTCGGCGACACGGTCGCGGTCGGGGACGTTGACGGCGACGGCATTCTCGACGTCATCATCGGCGCGCCGGGGAGCAACACCGGATCCACCGGTAACGTTGGCGCGCAGACGGGCGCCATCTACGTCTACAAGGGTCCGTTCGGCGGGCTGCAGGGTGGGCTTCACGACGATCGCGTTGTCGGCGACGCGATCCTGACCATCGAAGGCGCGCGCGTCTACCAGCGGGTGGGCGAGTCGCTCGCGCTCGCGGACCTCGACGGGTCCGGTGCTTCCGAGGTCCTGTTCACGACGCGGGAGCAGCCATGATCCTGGCGCTTTCGGTCGTGGTCGCGTGCCACCGACCGTCGCAGGCTGACGGCGTCCCGGGTGGCGGTCAGGAGAGCGTTTCCGCAGGTGACAGCGCGGTCGCCGACGCCTGCCCCGGCGCTCCAACCGCGCAGATCTACTGGTACCCGCGCGCTGGCGATGCAATTCTTGAGGTGCAAGTCGACGAACCCGCGCCCGATGGCAACGGCTACGCCCTCGGGATGACCAGCGCCGACTGGACCGGCGAGGCGTGCGGCGACCGCCTCGACGCGCAGGCGACGTGCGCATTGTTCGACCAGACCATCGCCCTGCAGACCGTGGACAGCAGCGCAGACGTCGTCATCGGCAGCACAACGTGGTTCACGCAGGCGCGATTCGGGGCGTGGGCACTGTATTATGGCCAGGTCAGCCACGGGATGGACACGGGCACGGGTCGATGGGCGGACTGCGTGGGGTCCGGCTACCCGGACTGCTGCACGCGCGATAGCCCTGCGGCTCCTTGAGGTGAGCGTGCGTTCGATCGAAGGCGATCTCGTGGATCATGGCGGTCGCTACGCGATCGTTGTCTCGCGGTTCAACGAATTCATCACGAAGCCGTTGCTCGACGGCGCCATCCACGCGTTGCATCGGCACGGCGTCAACGACGATGCCATCACCATTGCCTGGGTTCCCGGGGCGTTTGAGCTGCCGCTCGTGTGCCGCACGCTCGTGAAGGCCGGCAAGCACGACGCCGTCATCGCGCTGGGTGCGGTCATCCGGGGGTCCACCGCCCATTTTGACTACGTCGCGGGTGAGGCGGCGAAGGGCGTCGCGGCAGCGGGGAGCGGCGACGTGCCGGTCATCTTCGGCGTGCTGACGACGGACACGATCGAGCAGTCCATCGAGCGCGCTGGCTCGAAGATGGGCAACAAAGGCGGCGAAGCGGCTGTCACGGCCATCGAGATGGTCAACCTGCTTCGTTTGCTTCGCGCCCCGTCCGGAACGACGTGATGGCCAGCCGCCGTCGCGCGCGGGAGTTCGCCATGCAGGCGCTCTACGCGGCGGACATCGGCCAGGTGGCGGGTCCGAACGCCATTTCTGCGCTCTGGGGCGCGATGGTGGACGGGCTGCCGGACACGAGCGGCCTGGACGAGGAGCCCGCGACGCCCGAGGAGATCGAGTTCGCGCAATCGCTCGTGCGCGGCGTGATGGAAGACCTCGCGGCGTTGGACGCGAAGATCGAGGCGGCGAGCACCAATTGGCGTCTCACGCGGATGCCGGGCGTCGACCGCAACATCCTGCGTGTCGGCGCGTTTGAACTGCTCAATCGTGATGTCCCCACGCCCGTGGTCATCAACGAGGCGCTGGAGATCGCCAAGCGCTACGGCGGGGCCGAGTCGCGCGCGTTCGTGAACGGCATCCTCGACCGCATCGCCAAAGAGGCGGGGCGTGGCCGAAAGCGTTGATCCGAGTGCGGCGAGGTCGCTACGGGAGATCCAGGCGCACATCGATGCGTGGATCGCCGAGAACGGTGGCTACTGGCCTCCGCTCTCGATGCTCGCGCGGCTGACGGAGGAGACGGGCGAGGTCGCGCGCGAGTACAACCACCGCTTCGGCGCCAAGAAAAAGAAGGCGAGCGAGGGCGGGGCGACGCCGGGGACGCCCGAGGCGAAAGCGGAGCTGGCGGCGGAATTCGCAGACGTGCTGTTCATCCTGCTCTCGATGGCGAATGAGCAGGGGATCGACATGGACGAGGCGTTCTCGGCGGTGATGCAGAAGCTCGTGGTGCGGGATGCGGGGCGGTTTCGGGTGTAGGATCGGGGCGTGCGCGCACGAGTTGCCACCAACCCCGTCCTCCTCGTCGGCCTGCTGGCCTGCCACGCGACGTCAGCCAGCTACTCCAAGCCCGTCCTCGACGTCGACCCGTACTCCGTGCTCTTCGGCACGCTGGCGCCTGGGGAGAGCGGCACGCAGACGGTCACGCTCCGGAACGACACGGGAACGTCGGCCGCAGCGGGATTGTCGCTCGGCATCGGGTCCATCGAGCTGGTCGACACGACGGGGGCTTTTCAGGTCTCCTGGGACGCGCAGGCCGTGTCCGAGCCAAAGCCACCTCCGCACGGCAGCGGCCGCTACGACACCGGCAACGTCTTCATCCCCGACAGCGCGCCGACGTGGTGCGGCGACACGGCTGGCGACACCGCGCCGCCCTGCGTGGTTGACACTGGAGGACCGGCGAAGGAGGCCGGCTTTGACGTCGCCGCTGCCGTCATCCCCCCGGGCGGCAGCCTGCCGCTTTCGGTGACCGTGACCATGCCCGTCGCCGGCAGCCTCGACCCCGCAGGTGACGTCGACGCCGCCTTGCTCATCCACACTGTCTCGCAGTCGGAGCCGGCTGCGAAGGCTTCCTGGCCCGGACTCTGGTACGCCGACCCGGTTCACCTCGACCGGATCATCTACCTTCTCGCGTCCAGCAGCCGCCCCGACGTGACCGGGGTCGGGGTGACCGTCGTCGGGGGGATGACAGGGTTGGACGCCGGCCAGCACGCATGCGAACAGGGCGATGTCATCACGTTCTCCGTGCTCGCCCGAGACGCTGGGGGCGAATCGGTCACCTACGCGTGGCAGGACGACCTCTCCGGCTCGGCGGGGTTCGATTCGAGGAACGCACAGGTCGTCCACTTCACGTGCCCGGCCGACCCGAACGGCGAGGGGACGGCGGACCTGATCGTGGTCAGCGTCGGCGATCAGGACGGCTTCTCGGTCACGGGATCGGCCAAGATCGGCGTCTACCCGAGTGGCAGCGGTCTCTACTCCCCCCTCGCCATCACCTCCCGCTGAGCGCACTCCAACCCTACGAATACGTCGCAGATCGGTTTCGTGTGACAGGCCATTGACATGTGAACCGCGTTACAGGTACGATCCCGTCGTCGTCCCGCTTTCCGCCTGCTCGCCCGCCTCGGAGCCTGAATGTCGCGAACCCTCATCGCCCTCTCCGTCCCGCTCGCCCTCCCCCTCATGCTCTCGGCCTGCCGCAATCAGGCGCCGACTGTGACCGAGTACTACAAGCCCGTGCTGCAGGTGAGCAGCACGATGGTGGAATTCGGCTCGCTCGGGTGGGGCGAAACGACGGACCGCACGTTCACGATCACGAACAACGGCGGCACCTCGCTCGCCAACGGCATGCCGATGTGCGTGAGCGCGATGACGCTTTTGGACACGGCGGGGGTGAATTACACGACCAGCTACGACCCCAGCACCATCACCTGCGCCTCCGGGTCGGCCGGGGACACGGCAGGGGACACCTCCGTTGCGGCGAGCGCCAAGGGCATCGACACGGCGACGGGCCATGATTCGGGCGGGACGGATTCGGGCAGCGGCTCCGACACCGGAGGGGACACTGGCACTCCCACCAGCAGCGACTGCCTGGTCATCCTGAACCCCTCCTGCGAGATCCCCGTCAACGTCCACTTCGCGCCTGATACGCCGACAATCGGCGAGGTGTACGGGGCGATGAGCGTGGAGACCAAGGACCAGACCCTCGACAGCTCCGCGACGGACGACGAATACCTGGCCGCCTACCACAAGGATCCGGTCCGGCTCAAGAAGCTCGTCTACCTGCATGGCACGGCGGCGCACGCCGAGGGCAAGATCGAGGTCACGCCGCAGACGGTGGACTTCGGGTACGTCAACCCCTCGGACACCACCGATCACGTCGAGTTCATCTCGATCAAGAACATCGGCGACGGGGATCTGAACGTCAGCGGCGTCACGATGGCGTCCACGTGCGATGCCGCCTACTCGCTCGTCACCAACCCGCCCGCAGGCGTGCTGCCGCCGGGAGGCGAAACGCTCGCCGAGGTCCGGTTCGCGCCGACGGACGAGGGCGCGGCCTACTGCCAGATGTCGGTCGCTTCCGACTCGCGCGAGGCCCCGGACGTTCCGGTCACCTTCACCGGAAACGCAGGCTCTGCCCCGGACAATTCGCCGCCGACAGCGGCCATCCGCTCGCCGTCCAACGGCTACAAGTATGACGCGATCCGCGATCTTGAGCTTGAGGTCAACATCTTCGATGTCGACCAGCCGGCGACCACGCTGACCTGCCGCGTCTACAGCGCGGTATTGCAGACCGCCAACGTCGCGACCTGCACCGCGCCGGACGACTCGGGTCACTTCTTCATCGACATCCCACCGGGCGACCTGAGCACCGGCACCGACACGCTGCAGCTCATCGTGACCGACGGCAGCGGCGTGAGCGCCACGGCCGCCGTCTCCGTCGTCATCGGCACGGACTACCCCGCGGATGACGACGATGGCGACGGTTATGGCCTCTCCGACCCCACCAACCCGGACTGCGACGAGCACAACCGCAACACGTACCCTGGCGCCGCCGAGCTCTACGACAACAAGGACAACGACTGCGACGGCGTTGTCGACGAGGGCACCGACGGCTTTGACGACGACGGCGACGGGTTCAGCGAGGCCGCTGGCGACTGCGACGACTACAACGACTCCGCCTACCCGGGCGCGCCCGAGCGTGGCGACGGGGTTGACAACGACTGCGACGGCGTGGTGGACGAGGGCACCGCCCTCTACGACGACGATGGCGACGGCTACGCCGAGGTCAACAACGACTGCAACGACGCCGACCCGACCGTCAACCCGGCGGCCGTCGAGGTGTGTGGCGATCACATCGACAACAACTGCAACGGCCTGATTGACTCGGGCGATGCATGTGTGAGCACCGACTCCTCGCCCGTCATCGCGGGTGGGCTGGCCGGGGTCGCTGCAGACCAGTACGCCTGCGAAGAGGGCGACGTCATCACGCTCTCCGTGCTCTCCTACGACGCCGATGGGCAGGTCTCCACCTTCGCCTGGCAGAGTGACGCTGGGCCGACCGTGTTCGACACGACGTCTGCTTCTTCCGTCCACTTCACCTGCCCTGCGCTCGGCACCAACGAGAGCGGCGGCAAGGCGTTCCTCGCGGTCGTGACCGTCGCGGACCCGGACGGTCACAACGCCTCCGCGTCCACGAAGATCGCCGATTACCCGACGGACAGCGGCATGTACCAGACCTACGAGAAGGTCACGGTCCCGGACAGTGGCAAGGGCAGCGGCGGAGGGTGTGCGACTGTCTCACCGGTGCCCGGGCTCTCGCTGTTCGGTCTGGCGCTCGCGGCAGCGGGCATCCGGCGCCGTCGGAGCTGACCCGAACGGGAGCGCTCTATGTCGCGGTCAGGCGACGGAAGACCTCGTCGAGGCTGCCCTTTTCGGCGGCCAGCTCGATGAGGAGCAACCCTTCGCGGGCGGCGAGCTCGAACAATGCGGCGCGCACGTCGCGGTCGGCGAGCACCTCAAAGCTCATGGCGTCCTGGGCGTCTGCCTGGTCTCCGGCGCGCCTGCTCACCCGCTGAACCCCGGGGATGGCCACGATGAGGTCGTTGACCGCCTCGAACGCCAGCTTGACGCGCCCAGGCAGGTAGGTGGCGCGCTGGAGCGTGCCCCCGATCGCCTGCGCGCCAAGGCGTGACGTGGGCGCGTCGGCCACGAGCTGGCCCTGGTTGAGGATCAGCACCCGGTCGCACACCGCCTGCACCTCCTGCATGATGTGCGTCGAGAGGATGACGGTGCGCTTGGCGCCGATGCGCCGGATGAGGTCCCGGATGACGGCGATCTGGTTCGGGTCGAGACCGCTGGTCGGCTCGTCAAGGATCAGGACGGGCGGCTCGTGGAGGATGGCGGCGGCGAGGCCAACGCGCTGCTTGTACCCCTTCGAAAGCGTGCCGATCACCTGGTTCAGGCGGTCGGACAGATCGCATTCGGTCGCCGCGCGGTCGATGGCCGTCTCGCGTTCAGCTGGCGGCAGTCCGCGCACCCGCCCCACGAAGTCGAGGTAGTCCCGGACGCGCATTTCAGCGTACGAAGGCGCTGATTCGGGCAGGTAGCCGAGCTGGCGGCGGGCGGCCAGCGAGTCGCTCACCACGTCGTGACCAGCGATTGTTGCGCTCCCGGACGTCGGTGGAATGAAGCCCGTCAGGATCTTCATGGTCGTCGACTTGCCAGCGCCGTTCGGGCCGAGGAAGCCGACGATCTCACCCTTGCCGATCTTGAAGCTGATGCCCTTGAGCGCCTGGAACGGGCCGAACGAGCGGTGCAGGTCGGTGACGTCGATCATGGTGTGATCTATCCGAGCCTCCCGCGACCCGTGCGCCTTGGCGTTTTCTCGACGACTCGTGACCCAAAACTCGTGCTACCGTTCCGCCAACTCCGGTGATCCCGATGCGCGCTCCATTTGTATCGTTGCTCCTCTCCACGGCGCTGCTCGGCGCTGGCTGCACGGACAGCATCAAGATCATCAACACGGACACGGCAAATCCAGCCAACAACCTGGACAGCTCCGGGGACACTGCGGACAGCTCCGGTGACACCGGCCCGGCCGACACCGGCTGGCCCCAGTACGACGGCGCCATGCTCAAGATCATCTCGCCCGCGAGCGGCGACTTTCTGCCCTGGTCCGAGGACGCGACCTTCTCGGCCGAGATCGTCGATACCAGCGGCAACGTCATGGACTTCAGCGACATCGTCTGGTCGTCCGACATCGACCCCACGTGGACGATCACCGGCACCAACGTCGTCGACAACACCCTCGGCGTCGGCACCCACGCGCTCACCGCCACGGCCGAGCTGCCGAACGGCGACCGCCTCGCCTACACCATCGGCGGCGTGCTGGTGCAGAGCCCGTACTCCGGCATCTACAGCGGCACCCTGCAGATCAACGCGGCCTACGGCACCTACGCGGTGGGCTGCGCGGGCGCCACCACCATCACCGTGGACGCCTACGGCCAGGCCGTCAGCGGCGACGCGGGCTGCATCCTTTCGCTCAACGGCTACGACATCAACAGCTCCTACATCATCGCGTACGACAACACCGACGGCGCGCTGACCGGGACCACGTCCATCGACCTCTCGTTCTACCAGTACGACATCGACACGACCGGCACCCTCGACACCGACGGCAACCTCGCCGCCGATTTCACCACCGACATCGCGGGCATGACGCTCACCGGCGCCCTGACGGCCACCCGCATCACGCGCGACCTGGGGTCCTGACCGCTGCGACCGGCTACGACCGCGGCCTGCCGACGCCGAGCAGGATGCCGATGTTCCCGACCACGTAGACGGATGGGCTGACGCCGTCCGGGAGCACGACCGCGTTCACGCGCACGGTCGGCCGGATGCGGGCGCCGAAGCTGCTCTTCGGAAACGGGGTGGCCATGTCCCAGCCTGCCCCGAGCTCAAAGCCGGTGCGGTGCGTGATGCCACTGTAGGTCGCCGCGATGGCGCCGACGGGGTGGGTGAGGGCCTCATCGAGCGAGAGCTCGTGGTGGTGCGCAAAGCCGAGGTAGACGAAGGGGCCGCTGTCGCCGGGGTAGCGGACGTCGAAGTCGATGTTGCCGACCGTGCGGACGTCCGACGCGTAGAGGCCTTCGCCGACGCGCCCTTCGAGCGCGAGGTTGTGGTTGTCGCCCTTACCGATCATCACGCCTGCGAGGGCACCAAACCCGCCGCCGACGCCGGGACTCGTGGACGCACCCACGTCCGCGAAGCCGCCGAGCCAGACGGGGTATTCGGGTGGAGCCGCGTGGGCGGACGGGAGCGATGCCAGAGCGACGAGCGTGCAGAGCAGGAACATCCGGCAGTCTACCCCGCCAAAGCAACTTCTTGTGCCGGCGCGGGAACCGGACCGGCCGTCGTGGGGATAGGGCGGGAGATGCGCTGGATGCCGTACATCGTTGCCGGGGCCGTGGCGGTGCCCTGGATCGTCGTCCATCTTCTCGCCTTGGACGTCGGGAGTTCGCTCGTAGCGGTGATGAGCGGGATCGCGATCCTCGGGGCCTCGTTCCTCTTGTCCTGGGCGTGCGAGGTGGCCGAGGAGGACGTCCCGCAGGCGCTCGCCGTGAGCGTGCTCGCGCTTGTGGCGGTGCTGCCGGAGTACGCCGTGGACGCGAGCTTTGCCTGGAAGGCGGCTGGGGATCCCGCGTCTGCTGGCTACGCCATCGCCAACATGACCGGCGGGAACCGGTTGATGCTGGGCTTCGGCTGGGTGCTGGTGTGCGTGCTGAACTGGGCGAAGTTCCGGCGTGATCGCGTGGTTTTGGAGAAGGACCTCGGCGGCGAGATCACCATCCTCATGGCGTCCACGCTTTACGCGCTGGTGCCGGTCTGGCGGGGATCGCTCACGCTCGTTGACACAGCCGTGTACGTGACCTTGTACGTGCTCTATCTTGTGGCGGCGTCGCGGGGCGAGGAGCACGAGAGCGAGCCGGTCGGGCCAGCGGCGGTGCTCGCCGGTCAGTCGACGATGGTGCGTCGGGGAGGGGTGATCGGGCTCGTCGTGTTCGGCGCCGCCGTGATCGTCATGAGCGCGGGGCCGTTCGCGGGGGCGCTCGTCGAGACCGGGGCGCGGCTCGGCGTCGACCAGTTCGTCCTGGTGCAGTGGGTCGCGCCAGTCGCGAGCGAGGCGCCGGAGGTGGTCGTCGCGACGTTGATGGTCCTGCGCGGGGCGAGCCAGACGGGGCTGCGGGCGCTGATCAGCTCCAGCGTGAACCAGTGGACCTTGCTGGTCGGCACGTTGGCGTTGGTGATCTCGCTCGCGAGCGGGCACGGCGCGGCGCTCCCGCTGGACCCGCGGCAGCAGGAGGAGATGCTGCTGACGGCGGCGCAGTGCCTGTTCGCCATCGCCGTCATCGCGGACCTGAGGCTGCAACTCTGGCAAGCCAGCCTGCTCGGCGGGCTTTTCCTGCTCCAGCCGCTGTTCCCGAACGCCCACCGCCTCATCGCGATGGGGTACCTCGCCCTGTTCGCCATCGTCGTCGTCCTCGACAAGCGGACCCGCCACGGCCTGTGGCAGTCGCTCGACACGTTCTGGGGCCTGCTGACGAACCGTCCGCGGGAGGTTGAGCCGGACCATCGGGGAGACGGGATCGAGGGGTGAGCCGATGATGCCGATTGATACGGCACTTCCAGCCATTGCCGCGGCGCTGGCTGCCGACGGCGTGGTCGTGGTCGAAGCGCCGCCGGGGACGGGCAAGACAACGCGGGTGCCGGTGTTCCTGGCGAAGGACGGGCGACGGGTGTGGGTGTTGGAGCCTCGCCGGATCGCTGCGCGCGCTTCCGCCGCGTTCGTCGCGCGGACGCTGGGCGAGCCGGTCGGCGAAACCGTGGGGTACGCCGTGCGTTTTGAGCGCCGAGAGAGCGCCCGGACGCGCGTGCTCTACGTCACCGAGGCGCTGCTTCTGAGGCGGCTCGTCGCCGATCCCACGCTTCGGGGCGAGGGCGGCTGTGACGTCGTCGTCCTTGACGAGTTTCACGAGCGCAGCCTTGAGAGCGATCTCGCGCTGGCCCGCCTGCGCGCGCTCCGGGCACGCCCAGTGACCGAGGGAGGACGCCCCGATCTGCAGATCGTGGTGATGTCCGCGACCCTCGATGCTGCCGGTCTGGGTCGGTCGCTTTCGGCGGCCGTC
The DNA here is from genome assembly GCA_903844155.1 of uncultured Pseudomonadota bacterium. Taxonomy (GTDB): domain Bacteria; phylum Myxococcota_A; class UBA796; order UBA796; family SXON01; genus CAIUMM01. Next base: position 59,513 of record CAIMSU010000113.1, read on the forward strand.
GTCCGGGTCGAGGCGCGCGCGTTTCCCGTCGCGATCCGCCCCTACGCCCGGCGGGACGAGCGCCCGTTGGTTGAGCAGGTTCGGACGGGTGTATCCGCTGCCTTGGCGACCGTGGAGCGGCTGGAGGCGGAGCGGCTCCCGGGTGACGGCCGCGCCGATGGACGCGCCCTCGCGAGCGTCCTCGTCTTCCTGCCCGGCGTCGGCGAGATCGAGCGCTGCGCCGAGGCGCTGAGGCCGGATCTCGCCCGGTTGGCGGCCCAGACTGGGCGCGTCGTCGACCTCGTCCCGCTCCATGGCGATCTGGACGGCGCTGCCCAGGACCGCGCCTTGCGTGGCCGCGGGGATGGTCAGGATGATCGCCGCGCCGCGCCGCAGAGCCGCGTGATCCTCGCCACGAACGTCGCAGAGACCAGCGTGACCGTCGACGACGTGGCCGTGGTCGTCGACAGCGGCCTCGCCCGGATCGCCGGGCACGATCCCTGGTCGGGCCTGCCGACGTTGACGGTGGAGCCCATCTCGCGCGCCTCCGCGGATCAGCGTGCCGGTCGGGCCGGGCGGCTCGGTCCGGGCGTGTGTTACCGGCTCTACGCCGACTACGATCAGCGCCCCGCCGCGCTCGCCCCTGCGTTGCAGCGCGCCGATCTCGCCGCCGTCGCGCTTGACGTTGGCGACGAGGCTCTTCCGTGGCTGCAGCCCCCGCCCGTCGCCGCCTGGCGCGCCGCGAGGGCCATGCTCACGCGACTCGGGGCGTTGGAAGCGGGTCATCGGACCGCGATCGGGGAGGCCATGCAGACGTTGCCGCTCTCCCCGCGCCTCGCCCGGGTCGTGATCGAGGGGGTGGCGCTCGGCGTTCCGGAGGAGGCGTGCGCGCTCGTTGCCGTGCTTGGCCGTTCGCGAGGCGGACGCGCGGAGGATCCGGCCGCGCACGTGCTCTCCGGGGCGCGGCTGTCGGGCGAGGCCGAGCAGGAACGGGCGCAGCTTGCGCGGCTGGTCCGGGCGTGGGGTTCGCGGCCGACGCTGCAGGGTTCAGCCGGCGATGCGCTTGTCCTGGCGTTGTTGGCGGGGTTTCCGGACCGGGTGGGCGAGCGACGGGGCGGGCGGGTCGTGTTCGCCGGGGGCGGCAGCGCGACCGTCGACGCCGCGACCCCGGGTGGCGACGGGTACGTCGTGGTCCCGGAGGCGATGTCGGGCGACGGGGGCGTGCGGGTCCGGTGGATGACGCGGGCGCCGCAGGGGTGGCTCGCGGACCGGGCGGAGGTGCGGACGCGCACGCGTTGGACGGGCTCGCGGGTCGAGGTCGTCGAGCAGCTCTGCTTTGGGGAGCTTGTCCTTGACGAAGGGGCTGCCGTCCTCGCGCCGGGCAGCGAGGCCGAGGCCGAGGTCGGGAAGCTGCTCGCCGACGAGGTCGCCGCGACCGCGCACCGGGTCTTTCCGGACCACGAGGCCGCCGCTGCGCTCGTCGCCCGGATCGACTGGCTCCGGCGCATCGGCCAGCCCTTTCCGACGGTCGCGCTCGGCGACGTGGTCCGTGCCGCCTGCGTCGGCTCCCGATCCCTCGCTGAGCTCGGCAGCGTCTCGCTCGTCGACGTCATCGCGCGGACCGTCGACGTCGCGCGGGTGGAAGCGCTTGCCCCCGCCACCTTGCCGCTCGGCAACCGCAAACGCACGCCGGTCACCTACCCGGCCGACCAGGAGCCCTACATCGCCTCCCGGATGCAGGACTTTTTCGGCCTCGCGCGGAGTCCGGTCGTCGCCGGCGACCGCCCCCTCGTCCTCCACCTCCTCGCCCCAAACCAGCGCCCCGTGCAGATCACCGGCGACCTCGCCGGCTTCTGGAAGAACCACTGGCCCGCGATCCGACGCGAGCTCATGCGCCGCTACCCCCGCCAGATGTGGCCCGAAAACCCCCTTGAGGCCGCGCCGCCCGAATTCCGCCCGCGCCGTTGACTAGCGGGCGAGCTTCCCGCGTTTTCGGCCAAGGCGCTCATACACGCGCGCAGCCTGACGTTCCTTGTAGAGGTCGTGTCGGCCCTCGCCGCTCTCGTTCAGCGCGTCTGTCTCCGCGTCGACGAGCTGGAATTCCACGCTGATCATCACCGCTTCGCCGAGGAGCGCGCGGTTTTTTGGCGGTGCGACGCCCGGAACGTCGTACACGCAGACGGGCAGCTCGGCGATGAAGTTGATGACTCGGTAGATGCCGCCTGAGTGCGGGTTGGCGGCCGGTTGGGGCGGCATGGAGAAGCCGGGTGCAAGGCGCGCGAGGTCGGCCATCTCGTCGGGAAAAAGCAGGTTGTTGTGGCTCTCCCCCGGGGTGATGGCGGGGAAGGGGACGAGGTGGCGACAGAGCCAGGCGATGGCGGGGACGAGGTCCTCGCGCCGCTCGGTCACGACGCGGAACCGCAGCTTGTCGAAGATCGTGGCGGCCGTCGCCTCGCGCTTGGCGAGGAGCTTGGTGATGACGCTCGGGCGGCTCTTGCGGTTGCCGTAGAAGGCGCGAAGCGGAAATCCCCCGCGGCGCATCTGGTCGGCGCGCGCGAGGACGACGTCGTACGCGAGCTGGGTGAGGTCGACGTCGCGGACCGCCACTTGCGCGCGCAGCTCCTGCATTTCGAGGTGGTTGATGACGTGCATCAGCTTGAGGACGGCGCAGTACTGGATGCGGTCGCGGGAGAAGCGGTCGCGCTCAGAGGCGGCGAGGAACGCGTCGCGCACGTCATCCGGCCGGCGGACCTCGGGCCGGATCGTGAGGCGCAGGTGCTCTTCGAGGTAGTTGACGGCCTGGTTGTAGAGGTAGCGCAGCCGCTCGCGCGCCCAGCCGTGCCGGGTCACGTCGCACTTCCAGAGCGCGAGGAAGCTGTTGACCTCGTCGTGCGAGGTGAACCGCAGCGCCGTCCAGTCGACGACGGAGCCGCCCGTGAGCGCCAGCAGCGCCGCCTCGATGTCGAGGGGCGAGAGGGTCGGCGTGACCGGCGGGATCGGCGGGAGCTCGTCGAGCTCCATCAGGTCGGGGCGCATCCGTCAGAGTAGCCCGCCGGGGTGCCGCGGGGCCCGGCCGGCCTACGCCTCCAGCTTCCCGAACACCCACGCGACGAACCGCCACGGGTCCAGCGCCTCCTCCGGCGCAAAGCGCACCTCGAGCGATCTCGTCGCGCCATCCCACGTCCAACGCCGGGAGTTCTCCTTCGCCAGGCGGGCTGGGCCTGCAGGGATCGTCTCGGCCGGCGCGTACCGGACCACGGCCCGCACCTTCAGGATCGCCAGCCGCTCGATCCCCAGGGTCCGGCAGCGGATCTTGAGCAACGTGAGCTTCCGCAAGTTCTCCGCCTCGACCGGTGCCTTTCCGTTCCGCTCGACGAGCACGGCGAACGCGCGCTCGGCCTCCTTCTCGCTCCTCGCCAGCGCAAGCTGCTGGTACGCGTCCAGCCGGTCCGGCAGCTCGGGGATCCACGCGTCTGGCAGCAGCGCCGGGACGCCGATCTCGACCTCGGGGTCGATGCGATGCACGCTGGCCTGCCCACGAGCGCGCGCGACCGCCTCCTCCAGGAGCTCCAGGTAGGCGTCAAAGCCGATGGCGGCGATCTGGCCGTGCTGCTTGTCGCCGAGGATCTCGCCGGCGCCACGTTGGTCGAGATCCTCGCTGGCGAGCGCGAAATTGGCCCCAAGCTCGCTGTGCTTCTGGAAGGCGTGGAGGCGCTCGTAGACCGCGCTCTTCGGGTCGTGGTCGCCGCTGGTGAGCACGGTGCAATGGGCGCGGACGTTGCCTCGCCCGACGCGCCCGCGGAGCTGATAGAGCTGGGCCAACCCGAACATCTCGCCACGGTTGATGATCATCGTGTTGACCATCGGTAGATCCACGCCCGACTCGATGATCGCGGTGCTCACGAGTACGTCCTCCTCGCCGCGGATGAATCGTCCAAGCGCCCGCTCCAGCGTCGCCGGCGGCATCTGTCCATGGGCAACGCCGATCTTCGCCTCGGGCACCAGCGCGCGCAGCCACTTGGCGACGCCCTCGATGCTCTGCACGCGGTTGTGGACGAAGAAGACCTGCCCGCCCCGGCGCAATTCGTGGAGCACGTCCTCGCGCACGCGCTCGGGTGCAAAGCGGACGACCTCGGTCCGGATCCGCTGTCGGCCGGAGGGCGGTGTCGAGAGGATCGAGAGCTCGCGCAGGCCCGTCAGCGCCATCTGCAGCGTGCGCGGGATCGGCGTGGCGGTGAGCGTGAGGGTGTGGACAGTGCTGGCCTGTCGGCGCACCTCCTCCTTCTGCCGCGTGCCGAACCGGTGCTCCTCGTCGACGATGAGCAGGCCGAGCCGCCGATAGCGGACGTCGCTGGTGAGGAGGCGCGTGGTGCCGATCAGCACGTCGACCTGGCCGGCGGCGAGATCGGCGAGGATGCGGCGTTCGTCCGCGGGAGATGTCAAGCGGGAGAGCGTCTCGACGCGCAGGGAGCCCCCGCTGGCGGCGTCGAAGCGGGCGCGGAATGTCTGGCCGTGCTGCATGACGAGGATGGACGTCGGGCAGAGGACGGCGACCTGCCAGCCGTCCTGGGCGACGCGAAAAGCCGCCCGCATCGCCACTTCTGTCTTGCCGAAGCCGACGTCGCCGATGACCACGCGGTCCATCGGCTGGCCCCGCTCCAGATCATCGAGGACGGCGTGGATCGCAGCGTCCTGGTCGGGCGTCTCGATGAACGGGAAGCCCTCCTCAAAGGCGATGAACAGGTCATCGCGGCCCTGGAACGCCGGTGCCTTCGCGAGGGCCCGGCGCGCCTGGATCATCAAAAGCTCGCTCGCAAGCTGGGCGATCGCGTCGCGGACCTTGGCACGGCGTGCATCCCAGGTCGCACCGCCGAGGCGGTCCAGGTTCGGAAGCGCGGCGCCCGACCCCTGGTACGGCGTGACGAGATCGAGTCGGTGAACCGGCACATGCAGCCGAGCGCCGTCGCGGTACTCGATGGTGACGAAGTCGCCGTGCTCAACGCCGACGGGCGTGCGCGAGATCCCGACGTACTTGCCGATGCCATGCCGAACGTGGACGAGCAACTGCCCGGGTTGCACGGTCGCAAAGCTGCGACGCTGGGCCTCGCGGAACGTTCGGCCGCCTGCCCGGCCAGCGGGGCGCGAAGCTGCGGTCTCGCCGCCGAGTCGCGCCCCGAAAAGGTCGTCGGCGGTGACCCAGACCTCGTCGTCCGTCAGGTAGCCCTCCCCCAGCGACCCGACGACGAGGCCGATGGTGCCTGGATCGGCGGGGTGAGCGACCACGGGCACGGACAGGCCGGCGTTCTCGAGCATCGCGCGCACCCGTTCGACGCGCGCCTCCTGCGCCACGAGCGTGACCGCGCGCCCTTCGTGGACCCACCGGCGAAGCTGCGTGACCGCGGGCGCCAGTTCATGCTGAACCCGGATCAGGGGCGGTCGGGCGAGGGGCTCGGCGTCCGGGTCCGAGTCAGCGGCGGGAAGCTGGGTGAGGGCGACGGCGGCGGAGAGGTCGACGGCGTCCGCGTAGCGGTCCGAGGGGCGGACGAGAGGGCGGTCCGCGGGGGCGAGGGCGGCCCAACGCGCTGCGATCTGCTCGGTGGCGGCCTGCAGTTCGCCGCGAACCCGGTCGGGCTCCCAGACGTAGACGGGGCCGGTGAGGCTCACCGGCGTAAGTGGCTGATCTATCGCCTGCAACGCCGGTAGATAGTCCTCCGCGCCCGCAAACCAGACGCCATCGCGGAGCGCGTCCATCACCCGCCGCCACGTCCGAAGCTGGCGCGGGTCACCGTCGGCCCGACTCGCGGCGTCCTCACGCAGGATCGCCTGCATGTACGCCGCGGCTCGCTCGGCGGCCTGGCTGTCCAGCACCGCCTCACGCATCGGCAGGACCGTCAGCGTGGTCTGCGCCCGACGGCCTGGTTGTGGGTTGTCAGGGTCAAAGCCCCGGATACGCTCGATGGCGTCGTCGAACGTCTCGATCCGGGCGGCCTCGGCCGCGCCCATCGGCCACAGGTCGACGATGTCGCCACGCACAGCCACCGTCCCGGGCACGTCCACGTGCTGGACGACGAGGTAGCCGCGTGCCGTCAGCCACTCCAGCAGCGGTCGTGACCGGAGCGCCTCGCCCACGCGTAGCACGAGCGGATTCAGGGCGGGCACCCTGAGCAAGAGCGCCTTCGCGGGTGCGACGATCAGCGCCCGGCGCTTGTCCCAGGCGCCGGCGGAGGCATGGCGGGCCTCGATCCGCATGCGCCCGAGGTCCGCATCAGGCGAGACGCCGTCCCAGGGTCGGCCGTCATCAGCCGGGTAGGGGAGAATGCCAGGAATCGCCTTGGGTTTCGGGTCCACGCCGGCGTAGAAGCGGAGCGCGCTCACCCAGCGCTCGGCGTCGTCGCGGGTGGGGACGACCAGCCACCCCGTCGCGCGTGTGCGGACCAGCAAGCGTGCGGCCGCAGACGCCGTCAACCCGCCGAGGGGATGCTCGGGCGGCGTTCGGATCGCCGAGAGTGTGCCGGGATGCCTCAGGCGGTGCTCGGCTCGGGCGCTGCGACCTTCTGGTAGAGCGACAGGTAGTACTGCACGAGCACGAGATCAAAGAAGGCGAGCACGGAGTAGTCGACGACGCCGCCGGCGAACATGACGTACCAGGCGGAATCCTGCGCCTCGAACGTCCCGTACAACTGCCACGGCAGCCACCAGAGCAAGCCGAGGCAGAACGTGCGGAAGATCTGACCGCGCCGACCGAGGGTGAGCTGGCTCGAGCGCCGCAGGGGCGACAATTCGTCACGATTGAGCGTCGCGATCGCGTCCACGAACGAGTACTGCAGGCCAAACACGATGGTCGGCAGGATGATGATCTGCCCCAACATCACGGCGGCGTACGCGGTGAAGTGCGGGCGGATGACGTCTGGGAACCGGTCGATGCCGTAGTTGATGGCGCCGGAGAGGGTCTTGGGCTTCTTGTTGTACTCCTGCACCCACAGGTAGATCGTGGCCGGCGCGGCCCAGGATCCCACGACGCCTCCCCAGATCGTCATCGCGATGAGCGCGACGACTTGCGCCGCCACGAGCATCATCTGGCCCTGCCGGATGGGATCGGTCGCGGCGTAGTTCTTCTGGATGTAGTCGAACACGACGTCCGTCACGCCATCGGCGATCAACGCCCCGATCCCGCCGGTGATCACCGAGATGAACAGGATGATGAACAGGTTCTCGAAGAACACCCGGAGCGCGTTCTGCACCGTCGCAACGATGCCGATCGAAAAGCCGCCGCTCCCGAAGAAGAGCTTGCCGAGTCTGAAAAAAATCATGGTGAGTCTCGAAGGGCGCGGCTATCACGGTCAACGCGCGCCGCGCGCGGTCAGGGCAGGACCTGCCCGTAGACCGTCCACGGGGTGAACGCCGTGGGCTGGAACGGCGCGGGATCACCGCGGCGTTCCATGCGGGATCGGGATCGGCGTGGGCCCGCCCGAGCCGCCCAAAGGATCCGCAGCGACCCGCGCGAGGCGGGGCCGCGCGTTAGGCCGGCTCCATGCTGTCCGCCGCCCACGATCTCGCCCGCCTGATCACCGCCGAGCTTGCCGCCGTCGGCCAATCCGACCAGTTCGCCGCCATCGTGGGAACCGGCGTTGGAGCTGTGCAAGCCATCACGGACTCCAAGCAGCTCGACCCGCTGGTGAAGCGTTGGAACGTGCACGCAGGCGCACATCCGCCGCTGGCGCGCGTTGCCTTCTACGACCGCGGGCCGGGGTCCGAGGTGTCGCTCGGGCATCGCGGTACCGGCAAGGTCTGGCCGTGATTGTGGGCCGGTGAAGCGCTGAATGCCGGAGCGGCCTGACCTTGAGTACGTCGTGCCGATCCTGCGAGGGGAGCTGGTGCGCTGCGTGCTTGGGGCGCCGAGGGTGCGGAAGCCGGTCGTGCTGCGGGCGATGGCCGGGGAGCTGACCGGCGAGGTGCGATCGGTCGAGAGACGAGGGCACACGGTCGTTTTTGGGTTGGGGACGATGGAGATGATCGTCTCGCCGATGCTGGCGGGTCGGTTTCAACTGGTGCCGGTAGGGACGAAGGACAGCGCGGATCTGGCGCTCGCGTGGCCGTTGACACCGCGCTCCGGAGACCAGCCGCGGGAGCTGCGGTACCGCGACGATGTGCAGATGGGCAAGGTGTACCTCACGAAGCCGGGGGTGCTGCCTCCGGGCCTGCCGACGGTCGGGGTGGATGTGCTCTCCCTCGCGTTCACGGTGCCGGTCCTGGCGGCGGTGTGCAAATCGCGGCGGGAGCAGGTGAAGATCGTGCTGATGGACAAGTCGGCGCTGGACGCGATGGGGAACGCGTATGCGGACGAGGTCCTCTGGCACGCAGGCATCCACCCCAAGATCCCGGCCTCAAAGCTGACAGCCGAGCAGGTGCGGGCGCTCCACGGCGCCATCGTCGAGGTCCTGACCCACGCGCGTGACGAGATCGCCCGTCGTGCGCCGCCGCTCGATGAGAAGCTCCGCGATTTTCTCCATGTGCGGGGCCGGGAAGGGCCGTGTGACCGGTGCGGGACCGGGCTGCGGACGCTGGGGGTGAGGGGACACGACGCGTACTACTGCCCCAAATGCCAGAGCGAGGGCGGGAAGGTGGGGATCGTGGATTGGAACCGTCTCCCGGGATCGATTAAGTGACGTTGCATGAGCCTCCCGGCGCTGCTTGAACGCCCGCTGACGCGCGTCGTCATCGGCGCCGGCCTCCTCGCCTGGTGGGTTCAAGGGCTGACGCCCTGGACGGTCCACGCGATCTCGGAACACCGGGCGGACCGCGCGGTGCCGCCCTCGCCCGCGGACGTTGCGGAGAGCCTGGACCTTTTGCCGAGTTCGGTGAAGGATTCTCCCGCGGTGATGGCCGTGCGCGCAACGCTGCAGCGCGACCGCGCGTTCGTCTCCGCGGAGGGGAACTGGAACCGGCTCGTCGGCGCGGAGTTGAACGACAAGGAGCGGCAATTGGCCCTCCAGCTCGCGGACATGCGCGCGCCCACGGTGCCTCCGCCGTCTGAGTGTCGGGAGGCCGATGGCGACGTCGTCGCGCTGGCTCAGGCCCTCCTCGATGGGTACGGGTACGTCGACCTCCCAGTGGCCGACGCCCCGTCCAAGGACGTGTGGGCCGGGGCTGATCGGCGCACGCGTGCTCGCGGACTCACGGCGCTGGTGCGCCAGCATGAGCTCGACCCCGACAGCGCGCACGCCATCCTCGTCGCCACGTTGTATTTCCTCGATCAGACAGTCGAGCGGTCGGACAACCTGAAGCTGATGGGCGATCGGCTGAAGGTGGCGATGGGCGAGTGATTCCAGGGCGAGGCCCACACTTGACGCGTAAAGTGTGATAGCCTTCAATCCCGCCTCTCCCCCCCGTTCTCCTCGCTCCGCCGAAGCTGTCCCATGGCGCTCCCCATCCACGCTTCCCCCGTTCGCGTCCACCCGCACGACGACCCGCATCGTCGCCACTGGGGGCCGGTCACCGTCCGGATCGTCTGGGATCTCGTGGCGCTTGGCATCCGGCCGCGTCCGCCGGTGATTCGCGAGGTGCGTGAGCACGCGCTCCTGTGGCTGGGCCAGCATGCCGACACCATGGAGGCCGAGGACGTCGCCTCCGCCGCCGTCGTGGACTGGCTGCGCCGGCGCGACGGTCGCTACGATGCGTTTCCACAGATTGACGGGCTCGACATCCTGCCGGATCCGTCCTGGCGTCAAGCGGTGCTTGGCGGCTGCGAACCGCTGCATGAGGCCGTCTTCGGGCTCGCGTACGCCGATGGGCTGCCGTTCGACGAGGTGGTGCGCCGCGTTGGCGTCGACAGCGCCTGGGTGCGGGCCGCGCAGGAGGCGCTGCGCGAGGTCGCGAAGGTGGTCGTCGGGGAGGACGGTGTGGCCACGGAGGACTGGACGGCCGCGCAGATGGATGCGCTGCTCGCGCGGATCGCCAACACCGCCGGCAACGCTTGTCCGGGACCGGAGGGGCTGCTGACGGAATTGGGCAGGGCGCACGCTGAGGGTTGTCCGCGTTGCAGTCGCGCCCAGCGGTTGATTCGCGCTGGCCACCTCTCGCCCGGGGCGTTGTTCGCTCCCGAGGAGGGCCCCGCGCTGATGGCCACGGAGATGGGGCTGCTGTGCCTGCAGGTCCATCCGGACGCGCTCGTCTACGCTCGGCTTGTCGTCAACCAGCTCGACGAGCACGTGCGCGTCGTCGGCGATCTTCTGCTGGTGCATGCGGACGCGGTGCCGGACCTCGATGAGCGGCTCGCGGCCCTGACTGAGCGCGGCACGCCCCGTGCGGACCAGATCCGGGGCGTTCGACGCCGGGTCCGTGCGCAATGGGGCCGCAAGGCGATCCTCGGGCCGGGGCTGGACGAGGTCCGCGAGGCTGTCCGTCATGCCGAATGGGGGTCGGTCGAGGGGCTGTCGAGCCTGCCGGAGCCGCTGCCGCCGCCGCCGTCGTCGATGCGCTGGTACGGCTCCCTCCTGCTGGCGATGCTCGTGCTCGCCATGGTCGGGGCCTACGCGTGGACGCACCGGGCCCCGCCCGCCGTGTTCCCGGTCAGCGGTACCCGGACGGGGAGCTCGGTCACGTTCGATGCCCCGGACGACGCCTACGTGGACGTCATCGCCATCGACGGCCACGTCGCCACCTCGCTGTTCCACAGCGCCGCGCTGGCGGACAAGGGGGGGCTGGCGACGGGCGACGGGCGCTACGCCCTCAGCACGGACGCCGACGAGGTGGTTGTCGTCACCGCTCCCGAGGCCCTGCCATCGCTGGTGGACGTCGGAGAATACGCCGGGAACCCCGACAAGATCGCCGACACCATCCGCCGCGAAGCTGCGGGCACCGGGGTCGTCGTCCTCGCCCGCCCGCACGCGATCCGGATCGGGAAGTGGACCCTCGACCCCGGAGCCGTCCCATGGCCTTGAGCCCGCTCGACATCCTCCAGAAGCAGTTCAGCCCCGCGCGCCGCCAGGGCTACGAGCCCGACGAGGTCGTGAAGTTCCTCGATGGCGTGCGCGAGGCCTGGGAGGGCACCCTGAAGGAGGTCGCGCGCCTCGGTGAGGAGCTGACCGCCGCGCTGACCGACGCGGAGCGCTTGCGTGCCCAGCAGGACGAGATCAAGGAGACGCTCATCCTCGCCCGCCGCATCTCCACCGACCTGCAAGGCAGCGCGCGGCGGGAGTCGGACATCATCGTTGGAGAAGCGAGGTTGGACGCCGAGCGCATCCTGTCCGCGGCCCACGACGAGGAGCGGGAGCTGCAGGAATCAGTGGTACGACTCAAGGCGGCCAAGATCCACCTCGTCGCCGAGCTGCGCTCCCTGATCAGCGCCCAGTCGCGCCTGCTCAACGAGTGGGAGTAGGCCCGTAGGCGGGCGGATCAGCCGACGTCACGCTTGCCCGAGCCGTCGGGCGGGTCGATGACGTAGCGGGGCAGGCCGAGGCCGCTGACACGACGGGAGAGGTCGGCGTAGATCGCCTGACCTTCCGCGATGGAGACGCGGAAGTGGGCGTTCCCTGGAACCGCGTCGGGGTGGTGGAGGTAGTACGGGAAGACGCGCAGGGCGACGAGGGCCTCGGAGAGCGCGGCGAGGACGGCAGCGTCGTCGTTCACGCCGCGGAGGAGGACGGACTGGTTGAGGACGGGGAGGCCGGCGTCGACGAGACGGGCGAGGGCGGTCCGGACCGCGGGCGTGAGCTCGTCGGGGTGGTTGCAATGGACGAGGATCCAGACGGGGGCGCGCGTTGCGAGGCCGGCGACGAGGGCTTCGGTCACGCGCGCCGGGGAGGTGATGGGGGCGCGGGTGTGGACTCGGATGACCGTGTGCCCGTCGGCCGGGCGGGCCTGGTCGATGGCGTCGTAGAGGCGGTCGTCGCGGATGGCGAGCGGGTCGCCACCGGAGAGGATGACCTCGCGGGCGCCCGAAGTGCGCGCATACGCGAGCATTGCAGCCCATTCTTCGGGGTTCGGGTCCTCGCCCGTGCCGGGGTTGTGGTCGGCCCGGAAGCAGTAGCGGCAGTAGAGGTGGCAGCGCTTGGTGAGCAGCAGCAGCACGCGATCCTCGTGCTTTCGGACGACCCAGGGGAGCGGGCTGCGGGCCTGTTCGCCGACGGGATCGGGCACGTCACCGGCGTCCGCGAGCAGCTCCCGTGCGTCGGGGAGCGCCTGGACCAGCAGGGCGGTCTGGCCGGCGCTGGCCCAGTCCCGGGGCACGCGGATGGGAAAACGGGCGTCGATCGCCGACCAGTCGACGCTTGCGAGCGCTGGATGCCGCCGCAGCAGCTCTGGTCGGCCGATCGTCGGACCCGCGCTGGGATCCGGGTCATTGAGCGGGTTGGCCGCGGGCGACCCGGCGTGATAGCCGCCGGTTCGCTGGCGTTGCTGCCCGCTTCCCCCTTGGCTTTCCTTCGGAGACTGCACCATGTCGTACGAGACCTCAGACTTCCGCAATGGCCTCAAGGTCGAGACCGAAGGGCAGCCGTTCGTCATCGTATACTTCCAGTTCGTGAAGCCCGGCAAGGGGACTGCGTTCACGCGCACGAAGTTGAAGAACCTCCTGACCGGCGCCGTGATCGAGCGGACGTACCGATCGGGCGAGATCCTGGCCGAGGCGGATGTCGAGGAACATCCGATGCAGTTCCTCTACGCCAACGGCAACATCTACACGTTCATGAACACCGAGACCTACGATCAGGTCGAGCTGCAGGGCACGATGATCGGGGACGACGTGAAGTTCCTGATGGAGAACCTGGAGGTTACCGTGCTCTTCTACAAGGGGCGCGCGGTGAACCTGACCCTGCCGAACTTCATCGAGAGCCGGGTCGTGTCCACGGAGCCGGCGGTGAAGGGCAACACGTCGCAGGGCGCCTTGAAGGCGGCAAAGCTGGAGTGTGGCGCGGAGATCATGGTGCCGCTGTTCGTGGACGGCGGGGACATGATCAAGGTCGATACGCGGGAGAGCGGGTCGTACGTGAGCCGCATCGGGAAGTAGCGGGCGCCGTCGGGCGCTTGGCGGGCGGCACCCCGGCGAAAGCCGGGGTTTTCGCGTTTTTGGGCCGGCTGGCCGCCCGACGCTGTCGCCACGCGTTAGGCCCCGGAAGCAAAGTCCAACTATGTCCATCAATGAGACTCCCGCTCACTCCTGTCCGGTCGCTCCGTGAAGCTCTCCGTTCAGGACGCCGCCGTGACGCTCAACGTCTCGACCAAGACGATCTACCGGTGGCTCGCGGAGGGGCGCATCCCCGGCTACCGCGTGCACAAACAATACCGGTTTGACCGGGCAGAGCTGATCGAGTGGGCCTCCGCGCAACGGCTCGTGGTCCCGCCGCATGTGGAGGTGGCGGCCGAACACGGGGAGGTTCGCATCCCACGCTTTGATGAGGCGCTCGACGGCGGCGGCATCCACTACCGGGTCGGCGGGGGCACGCGCGAGGATGTGCTTCGCAACGCCGTCGGCGCGCTTCGGATCGTGGAGGACGCCGAGCGGGAGGGGCTCGCGGGTGCGCTCAACGCCCGCGAGGACCTGGCACCAACAGCGATCGGCGACGGGTTTGCCATCCCGCACCTGCGCAATCCGCTGCGCTTTGAGATCCGAAGGCCGATCCTGGCGTTGTGCTACCTGGAAGCCGCGGTCGACTGGTCCGCGCCCGATGGACTGCCGGTGGGCATCCTGCTCATCGCGGTCGGGCCGACCGTTCGCAGCGTGCTGAGACTGCACATCGAGGCCCTGTTCGCCTTGCGGGATGCCGGGTTTCGGGGCGCGGTGAGGGAGCACGCGCCTCGTGAGGCCATCTTGCAGGAGGCGCGTCGTATGGCGGGGTCGCTCCGACGCCCGCCCGAGGTGGGGCCGTGATCGGGCTCGTCGCTGCGGCGGGTCTGCTCGCGGGCGGCGCGGTGCTCGCGGTGATTCTCCCGTCAAACCGGGCCCGCGGGATCGCAGCGATCCTCACGCAGGCGCTCGCCTGCGCGCTCGTCGTCGGCGTTGTCGTGCCCATCCTGCGCGGTGCGCCAGCGGTCACCGGGCTGTGGCACCTCTCCCAGCCGGTCGACGACGTCCCGCTTCGGGTCGATGCCGTTGGCGCCTTCTTCCTGGCGTGGTCCCTGCCGATGACCTTGCTCGGGACGATCTACGCGGTCGGCTACCTGCAGCCCTGGTTCGAACGCGGACGCAACGGCGCCCCGCACTTCGCTCTCCTGAACATCGTCGCCCTCTCCTTCCTCATCATCTACGCCGTCCAGAACGTGCTCATCTTCCTCCTCGGGTGGGAGCTGTCGGCCGTCGCTGCCTGGCTCCTGGTGATCTGGGAGTACCGCGACCAGAAGACCCGGTTCGCTGGGTTCAACTACCTCGTCTCCACGCACGTCGGTCTGCTGGTGTTGGTGGCCGCGCTGATGTACCTGCACGGCCAGACGGACTCGATGGATTTTGCGGACTTTGCGGCGGTGCTTGGCGTGCCCGGCGGCGGTCGGAGCCTGGTGTTCGGGCTCGTCGGCGTGGCGGTGGCGTTGAAGTCGGCGTTTGTACCCGTCCATTCCTGGCTTCCACGGGCGCACGCGGCGGCGCCCGCCCACGTCTCCGCGCTCATGTCCGGCGTCATCCACAAAGCAGGCTTGTTCGTCCTGTTGCGCTTCGTCCTCTTGATGCGGGTGCCGGACGAGTGGATGGGCTGGGCCGTGCTGGCGATGGGCGCAGGGTCCGCGGTCTACGGGGTCATCTACGCCTGCGTGGAGCGGGATCTCAAGCGGCTGCTCGGCTATTCATCGACGGAGAACGTCGGGGTGGTGGCGATCGGCTTCGGCGTCGGGATGCTCGGGCTCGCCTGGGGGGACTCCACCCTGGCGGCGCTGGGCTTTTTCGCAGGCCTCGTTCACATCCTCGGGCACGCATGCTTCAAGTGCCTGCTGTTCTACGGGGCGGGCGCTGTGCACCGGGCGGCGCACACAGTCGACATCGAACGGTTGGGGGGCCTCGCCCGGCGGACTCCGGCGACGGCGGTGCTCTTCGGCATCGGCGCGCTGGCGATCAGCGGGCTGCCGCCGCTCAACGGGTTCGTCGGGGAGTTTCTCCTCCTCGCCGGCCTGCTCGACGGCAGTGCGCCAACGGCGGCGTCGAACGCGGCGCTCGTGTGCGTCGCGGCGCTGTTGGCGACGGTCGGGGCCCTGAGCGTGCTGTCGATGGTCCGGGCGTTCGGGCTCACGTTCCTGGGCACCTCGCGTGAGCCGCAGCCGGGGGCGGAAGGGCCGACCGTTCCGGGCGCCGCGGCGGTCATCCCGATGGCCATGCTGGTGCCGATGGGCGTACTTGCGCTCGCCTGCGTGCTGCTCGGGGTTTTTCCCACGGTCGTCCTGGCGTTCATGCCCCCGGTGGTGGGCCTCTACGGCGCGGGGACCAGCGGCCCCGCTCACCTCCTGGCGGTGCTGCAGAGCGCCTCGGCCGGCCTGGCGGGGGCGGTGGTTGTTGCGACGGGGATCGGGGGCGCGCGCGGGGAAGGTGCCCGTCGCGCGGTCACCTGGGCCTGCGGGTACCGCCTGCCAACGCGTCGGATGCAGTACAGCGCCAGCTCCTTCAGCGCGACGGTCGCGGCGTTGTTCGCCACGTTCCTCGGGACCCAAACGCGGGTGCGGCTCTCGCGCCGGGCGATGCCTCAGCGCGCCGGTTCATTTGACCTGAGCTACGTGGACGCGGTCGAGCGGCGGATCTTCGAGGTCCTTGGCCGGGGGGAGGCGTTTTTTGTGCGCTCGGCCGTGGCGGTGCCCGAAGAGCCCCGGTTCGCCTTCGCTGCGGGCCTGGCGGTGCTCCTCTGCATGGCGGGCTGGCTGCTCTCGGAGTCGACGCTGTGACGACGCCGCTCGTCGTTCTCGCCGATCTCGCGGCGTTCGCCCTGGGCCCGATCCTCGCGGTCGGCGTGATCCAGCGCACCCGCTCGGTCTGGGCGGGGAGGCGCGGGCCGCCGATCCTGCAGCCGTGGTTTGACCTGCAGCGGCTCGTTCGCAAGACGGCCGTCTATGGCCACACCGCCACCGCGATCTTCCGGGTCGCGCCGTGGGTCGGGCTCGCCGCGGCGATCGCCGGTGGTGTCGTGGTGCCGATCCTCGGCGTGGCGCCACTGTTGAGCTTCCCACTGGACTTTGTGTGGCTGGCGTACGCGTGGGGGCTCGGGCGCGCGGCGCTGATGCTCGGCGCGCTGGACACGGGCAGCGCCTTTGAGGGCATGGGCGCGGCGCGGGAGGCGACGTTCGCGACGCTCGTGGAGCCCGCGTTGTTCCTCGTGTTTGGGGCGTTGTCGCTGCTGACCGGGCAGCACGCGCTCGCCGGCCTGCTCGCTGTTCAACCGACGTCCGGCGGCGACGTGTTCGTGTGGGGTGCGAGCGTGGCGGCGCTGACGGTCGTGGTGCTGATCGAGGGCGCCCGTCTCCCCGCGGACGATCCGGCCACGCACCTCGAGCTCACGATGGTGCACGAGGTCATGGTGCTCGATCACAGCGGCCCAGAGCTGGCGGCGATCCAGGCGACCGCCGCGCTCAAGCTGGCGCTGGGAATCGGGATGCTCGCAGCCCTGCTGAACCCGTGGAGCGGCGACCAGGGTGCGATCGGCCTCGCGCTCGGATGCAACCTGGCGCTCTCCCTTGGGCTGGCCGTGGCGATCGGATCGATGGAGTCCCTTGCGGCCCGTCTGGCGACGCGGGACGTGCCCCGGTACCTCCTCGGCGCTGTCATCGCGGGTGGCGTGGCGTTGTTGGGCACCTTGTGGCAGGGTGCTGCTTGACGTCGCTCCTCCTCGCGTTCCTTCTGGTGCTGCTGGCGCCGTTGTTCCTTGCGAATTGGCGCACCAGCCTCGCGGGCCTCGCCGGCCAGGGGGTGTTGTTGGCGGCCATGAACTACCGGTTGCACGGCGCGGAGCTCACGGCCGCGAACCTGTTGAGCGTGGTCGACCTCGCTGTCCTGCGTGGGCTCGTCGCGCCCGTCGTCCTCTACCGCGTGCTCCAGGACCGCAACGCGCCGGATCGGAACGACGTGCTCCCGCCTAACATGCTGGCCTGGGCCGCCGCGATCGGCGTCGTCCTCCTCGCCTTTCGTGTCGCCTCGGACCTCGTCCCGCTCGACAGCGACGCCCGGATGCTCACGGCGGTGTGCGGCTCAGGCGTGCTCCTCGGTTTCCTCGTCCTGGCCACCCAGGTGGGCGTGTTCAGCCAGATCATCGGCGTCCTGCGCCTCGAAAATGCGGTCGCCCTTTTTGAGCTCGGACTGCCTGAGCGATCGGGCGATGCCGCCGGCTTCCTCGGTCTCGCGCTCGGACAAGCCCTGGTGTATCTCGCCACCATCGCCTTGTGCCGCTACTACCTGCACGAAGCCCCCGTCGTGGCGATCGCCGACCCGGCGCCTGAGTTCGACGATGACTGAGCTGCTGCGCCCGGGCAGGCCCCGCGTCCTGGCGGCGGCGGGCGTCGTCGGACTCGCGGCGGCGCTCTCGCTCGGCTTCGTGGCGCCCGCAGCCCTCGGCCCGTACTTCCAGATCGACGCGACGGCACGACTGTTCCTGGCGTTGATCCACATGGTCTTTTTGGGGATCGCCTACAACGTCTGGACCCGCCTGCCGGGTTCCGAGGTGGCGGTGGAGGACCGCAGCTTCACGACGGCCTGGCAGGTCGGGCTCTGCTTTGCCTTTCTCGCCGCCGCCGACCTCTCCATCCTCGCCAACCACTTCGTCGGGGGCTGGGTGGCGCTGGAGGCCACCTCGCTGGCCGCTGCCCCGCTGATCGTCCGGCCGGGTGCGCCCTCGTCGACCCAGGCTTCCTGGCGCTACTTCCTGTTCTCGTCGGTCAGCTTGTCGCTCGTGCTCCTGGGCTTTCTCTGCATCGCCCGCGGCATGACCGGTCAGGGGCTGGGCGACCTGTTCATCGCGCCATTCTCAGCAGAGCCGCTCCCCCGCGAGGCGCCCGGGAGCTGGGCGACGCTCGGCCTCGGCCTGATCGTGCTCGGGTACGGCGCCAAGCTCGGGCTTGCGCCGCTGTACATGTGGCTGCCCGAGACCTACCAGGAGGCGCCGGCCGCTGTCACGTCGATGCTGGCCGCGATCCAGTTCAATTGCACGCTGGTCGGGCTGATTCGCGTGCTGCAGGTGTATCGGGTCGGGCACGAGGCGATGCTCAGCGGCGAGCTTGTTGGGTTGGGGCTCGCGTCGTTGGCCCTCGCGACGGCCAGCATCATCGCCACGACCAACCTGCGACGCCTGTTGGCGTACGCCTCGATCCTGCACGGCGGCATCATCGCGATCGGGCTCGGCATCGGAGCGGGCGCCGGCTTTGGGGTGCTCCTCTACGCCGTCAGCAACGCGTTCATCAAGGCGATGTTGTTCCTCACGGCCGGCAAGATCGAGGCGCAGTACGGGACGCAAAGCACGACTGCGATCCGCGGCGTCATCAAGGGCCTGCCGTACAGCGGGCTGTTCCTGATGGCCGGCACGTTCGCGCTGCTCGGCTTTCCGCCATTCGGGAGCTTTGTCGGGGAGCTTCTCATCCTCTCCGGGCTCGTTCGGGGCGGCTACCTGTTGACGTTCGCCTCGGTGGGGTTCCTCGTCACGGTGAGCTTCGTGGCGACGGGTCGGACCGTCTTTCCGATGATCTGGGGCGAGCAGGATGCGTCGCACCCCGGCGGCGCCCCTCCCATGCCCACGCTCGCCCCGCAGACCTTCGTCTCCTTCGTCCCGAAGCTGCTGTTCCTCGTCGCCCTCGTGGTGCTTGGGCTGCACCTGCCGGACCCCGTGAACGCGCTTTTTCGGCAGGTCGCCGTCACCCTGGGGGACCCGTGAGGGCGCTTGCGGTCGATCGCGTTGCGAGCTGGCTCCCGGAGCTCGGCTGGCGCGATTGGCTGGCGAGCCCCGAAGTGGGGCGTCCGGTGGCGGTTTTTGGACGAAACGCCGGCGATGGTCGCGTTGAGTTGACGGCGGTGCTTGACCACGGTGTGGACGGCCTCGCCGTTGTCGCCACGCGCGTCGCCGCGGGTGTCCCCCAGCCGAGTCTCGCCGCGGCGGCGCCCGGGCTGGCCGGCTTTGAGCGGGAGATCCACGAGCAGTGCGGGATCGCGTACGTCGGGCACCCGTGGTTGAAGCCGGTGCGCGCGCAAGGCGCCGACAGCGCCGCGGCGATGGACGCCTACCCCTACTACGCGGTGGAGGGCAAGCCGGTACACGAGGTCGCGGTGGGACCGGTCCACGCGGGGGTCATCGAGCCGGGGTCGTTCCGGTTCCAGTGCCACGGCGAGCGCGTGTTGCACCTCGAGATCCAGCTCGGATACCAGCATCGGGGCGTGGAACGCCTGTTGTTGGCGAAGGCGCCCGGGGGGCTGGAGCGGGCCGTGCCGCTCGTCGAGACGGTCGCCGGCGATAGCTCCGTCGCCCACGCGATCGCATTTTGTCTGGCGTTGGAGGCGCAGGAGCCGGTATCCGCGGAGGTCGCGCTCTCCCGCGGCATCCTGCTGGAGCTCGAGCGCGTCGGCATCCACCTCGCCGGATTATCGGGGATGGCGGCGGATATCGCGCACCTGCAGGCGGCGGCGGGCTACGGCCGGCTGCGGACCGTCGTCATCAACGCCTCGATGCGGCTCTGCGGCAGTCGGTTTGGGCGCGGAGGCGTGCGCCCGGGGGCTTGCGGGTACGCGCTCGACGCCGAGGGGCGCGCCGGGCTCGCGAACGCCATCGCGACGCTCAAGCACGATCTCCCCGCGATCGACGAGCGTTTTTTCGGGGACCTCGCCGTGCGGCGTCGCTTCGTGGGCGTCGGGGTGCTGGACATGAAGCGCGCCACGGAGATCGGGATGGTCGGGCTGTGCGCGCGGGCCTCGGGTGTGCGTGTCGACCAGCGGATCGGTGGGATCTACGAGCAGTTTCCACTTCCATCCACCACTGCGGCCACGGGAGACTGCTGGGCCCGCGAGTGGCTGCGGATGCGCGAGATTCACGAGTCCCTGGCCTGGTTGGCCCGCGTGCTGGAGGGCCAGCCCGGGTGGGCAAGGGGCCCGCGAACAGCGTTCTCGCCCGGCCGATCCCGCCTTTGCGTAGGCGTGGCGGAGGGCTGCCGAGGGGAGGTCGTCTACGCGCTCGAGACGGACGCCGCCGGCGACGTGGTGCAGGTCAAGGTGCAGGACCCCTCTTTCCGGAACTGGATGGGGTTGCAGGTGGCCGTACGGGACAACGAGATCGCGGACTTCCCGATTTGCAACAAGAGCTTTGACCTCTCCTACTGTGGGCACGACCTGTGATCTGGGAATCTCTTCGGGTTCGCCTGCAGCAAGGCTGGCCGTTCATCCCAGACCCCCGCGCCGCCATGCCCGCAGGCTACCGCGGCCTGCCGGTCGTGACGGACGTCCCGTGCGCTGCTGGCTGCACCGCTTGCCTCGACGAGTGCCCGACGGAGGCCATCGTGATCGCTGAGGGTCGCGTGCAAATCGACCTCGGCCGGTGCGTGTATTGCGGGCGCTGCGAGGAGGTCTGTCCGGTCCATGCGTTCAAGTTCACCGCAGACCCGAAGCAGGGCGGGCGGTCTCTGGGCGATCTCGTGGTCACGGCTGGAACGCGGCCAACGGTCGCCCGTGACGTCGACCTGGCGCGGATCTTCGGGCGGTCGCTCAAGCTGCGGCAGGTCTCAGCGGGCGGCTGCAACGCCTGCGAGCTGGAGCTGAGTGCCCTCGCGAACGTGAATTTTGACGTCCAGCGTTACGGCATCGAGTGGGTGGCCTCACCGCGCCATGCCGACGCGCTGGTCCTGACCGGGCCGTTGACCGAGCACATGCGCGATGCGGTCCGGCTGACGTGGGAGGCCATGCCCGACCCCAAATTCGTCGTCGCGTTCGGGGCCTGCGCGATCTCAGGCGGGCTCTACCGGGAAGGCCACATCGATCGGGCCTTTCTCGGGGAGCACATCCCAGCGCTCTACCTGCCCGGATGTCCGCCGCACCCGCTGACCTTCGTGCATGGGATCCTCGATCTTCTGGGGGTGCGGTAGCCAGCATCCGCGCGATACCTTGCTCCATGCCCACGATCCGTCTCTCCCGCCCGACGCCACTCACCACCGACGAGATCCACGCCCTTCCGGCGTTCGCAACGGTCAGCGACGCCGGAACCGAGGAGCGCGTGCGGATCACCCTCGATCTTGCAGAGCTTCTGCCGGTCGTCTACGCGCTTGGCGCAACACTCGCGGGCTTTACGGTCACCCTCGACGCCGAGCTCATGCCCGTCCCGGCTGCGCCCCCCGCGCTGGAGGCGGGTGCTGACCCCTGGAAGCTCCTCGACGAGGGCGATGCCCGCGCCGAACAGGCCTTTCGCGCGATCGCGCTCGACGCCGCTGGGCGTGCGCGTGTGCAGACGATGCTCGCCTCGCCGGATGCCACGGCGATCGCGAACGCCTGCCGAATTGCCCGGTGGACCGGGTGGAAGTCGGGCGTGCAGCTTGTCCGCAAGCTCGTGCCCCACCCCAACGCTGCCGTCCGCAAGGAAGTCGTCCTCGCCCTCGGTGAATTGGCCGGGCCCTCGCTCACGATGGCGGTCCGTCCGCTCAGGACGGATCCGGACGCTGACGTGCGCGCTGCGGCGCTCGTGGTCCTCAAGCAGTGGGGCGATTGAGCGGATCAGACGGGCGATTTCCGTCGCGCACGCACCCGCCCTGCGGGTAGACTCCGGCGGTCCCCGAGGCCCGGATCATGCTCACCGCCGTACTCCTCGCCTGCCGGTCGCCGATGCCGTCCACCCCTGCTGGTTCGGACAGCAGCGCCGGGTTCGTCGCCCCGAACGGCTCGGACAGCGGCCCGCCTGCCGGCGATTCCACCCACGACAGCGTGGCCACTGACAGCGCGGACTCCGGTGCCGGCAGCGACTCAGCTTCGGACACCGGCATCCCGCAGGACGGCCCCGTTGGCCCCGGCGGCTGCCCGTCGTGGTTCCCGGTGGACGTGGTCGGCACCGTCTGGCATTACGACTTCACGGATTTTCAGGACACCGAGACGGCCATCGGCCAGAGCGTCTGGGACGGTCAGGAAGGGTGGGTCGTGGAGTCCGTGGGGACAGACCTCGATGTCCTTGTGTGGTACGCGTGTGACAGCTCGGCCGTGTACCAGATCGGCGTGAACTCCCCGCTGATTGCTGGGTTCGAATATGCCTGGGAGCCACCGCTGGATCTCCTGCCCGCCTCGCCCCGCGAGGGCGACTCCTGGACCCAGCAGGTGCGTTTCGCCCAGCCCCCGTGGAACGGGGACTACGGTGGGCCCGTCACAAGGGGCGGGAGTGTCGGTGCCCCGAAGCGCGTGACCGTGGCCGCCGGCACGTTCGAGGTCTACCCGGTCACCGGCAACCAAGAGGCGCCGGAGGTGTTCGAGACGGACTACGCGAGCGGGGTTGGGTGGGTGCAGCGGGTCGGCACGGACGAGCCGTCAGACACACTTTTGTCCTACTCGGTGCCTTGGTCCTGACGGCGCTCGGCAGCCGGGTCTTTTTCGGCGTACGCTGACAGCATGTCCGGTCGCCTTTCCCTCCTCCTCCTCCTCCCCGCCCTCGCCTGCCATGCCCGGTGGTCGGCGAGCCCCGGCGATAGCGCCCCGCCCGCGGACCTCGTCACGCCGCTGACCGTCGATCAGGTGCGCGCTGGCGTTGTGACCGACCCCGCGGCGCTGTTTGGGGGCGTGTCCGCGGAGGGGCGGGTCGGCGACGTGAAAATCTACAACGATCGCGCACAATTCGTCATCCAGCAGGTCGGCGAGAGCAACTACTACGTGGAGTACGGCGGGGGGTTGATCGACGCGGACATCGTCCGGCCCGCGGGGCAGCCGGGCCGCGATCTGGTCGACGAGCTCGCCGTGATGATCGGCCTCGGGCGGGTCGTGGATGCGACGACCGTGGCTGTCGACGACGACGGTGCTGACGGCATCGCGCGCGTGCGGGTGGAGGGCGACACAGCGCCCATGCACCTGATCACCGGCGCGGTCGAGGATCCCGGCCTCGTCGCCGACCTGCACCTCCACGTCGACACAACCTACGAGCTCAAGCCCGGCGAGCGCGCCCTGACCGTCACGACCACCGTCCAGAACAACGACAGCACCGATGCCACCGTGCAGATCGGCGACGTCGGCATCGTGTCCTTTGACGTCGGGGAACACTGGGCGTCCGGCGTCGGCCTCGGCGATCCAGGCTCCGCGGCGGGGCTGTACAACGGCGTCGTCGGGCAGCACAACGAGGTTGCTGTGGGCATTCTCGGCGATGGCGCGGACCTGCAGCAGGGCGCGATCGGCCAGATCCTCGGCGCGCTCGCGGCCAGCATTGACGGATTCTCGGACACGGTGACGATTCCGGCGGGCGGAACCCAGAGCTACACGCGCCGCATCGGCGTCGGACCTGACCCGGCGAGCCTGTTGACGGAGTCGTGGCAGCGGACGAACGTGGCGAAACAGAAGCTCGGCGGAACCGTCGAGGACACCGCCGGCCATCCCGTCCCGGGCGCGCGGGTCCACGTGCTCGACGCCACCGGCGCACCCGAATCCCTGGCGTTTGCCGATGGGTCTGGCGCCTGGACCGCGACCGTCCCGAGCGGCCCCGTCACCGTCGTGGCGACCGGGCGGGGCAGTGGCAACGTCGTCGACCTACCGCTCGGGCACGCCCAGATCTCGCCCTACGAGGTCGACCAGGCCGCCTCGCTCGCGACGCTCAGCAGCGGCGCCACCGCCATCCCGTTCGCCGAGGGCTACGGCTACTCCGCGGCGACCAGCCCGCAGGCTGCGCTCACGCTCAGCGCGCCGGGCTGGCTCGACGTCACCGTGGCCGACGGGCTCCCCGCCGTCGTCCGCGTCGACCGCCTCGACCCGGACGTCGCCAACGACACCCGCATCGTCCCCAACCGTCCCAAAGGCAGCCAGATCTACGGTTTTGTCCGCGATGGCGACATCAGCCTGCCGGTCGAGCCGGGGAACTACCACGTCGTCGTTCACCGGGGCGTCCGCGACGAGGTGTGGACGCAGGACGTCCAGGTTGCGTCGAATGAACACCTGGCGTTGACAGCCAGTATTGCGCCCGCCTACACACTCGACGGCGTCTGGGAGGGCGACCCGCACAGCCACGCCGCCCCGTCGGCCGACGGCGGGATTCCCATGGAAGACCGTCTGCTTGTCCACGCAGCCGACGGCATCGACATCCACTTTGGGACCGATCACGACCACATCGCCGACTACCGCCCCCTGATCCCCGCAATGGGCCTCCAAAACGTGCTCCACAGCGTGCTCGCCGACGAGTGCAGCCCCGTCCTGCGCGGTCACTTCAATATCTGGCCGGCGCAGGAAGGCCTTCCCGGCCCCAACCATGGCGCGCCGCTGTGGTGGCTCGGGTACACCGACACGGAGGAGATCTTCGGCTGGATGCGCGCGGCCGTGGTGCCCGGCGGCGTCGTCCAGGCGAACCACCCAGTTGGAAGCTCGGGAATGTTGAGCTTCGCGGGCTATGACCCGACGACGGGGAAGGTCAGCTCCCGCGATCACTGGGCGAGCGACTTTGACGCCATGGAGGTGCTGAACTCCGACAAGCACGACGATTACTGGCCTTACTACCTGGATCTGCTGCGACGCGGCAAGCAAGTGATGCCGGTTGGCGTCTCCGACAGTCACACCTACACGGGTGGAAACCCTGGGATAAACGTCACCTTTTTTGACGCCGAACTCCCAATCGCGCAGTACAGCGACGCGGGGCTGCTCGCCGCCGTCGCCCGCCGTGCGACCGTCGCGAGCCACGGCCCGTACATCGATGCGCGCGTCGCGGGGGTGTGGGCGCCGGGGGCGGTCGTCGGGCCTGGCACGCTGGATGTGGCGGTCAAAGCACCTAGTTGGATGCCGGTCGAGACGGTCACGCTCTGGCAGGATGGCGAGGCCATCAGCACCGTCTCGTGCACGGGAACCGCGCCAACCCCCTGCGCAACAAGCTTTTCCCTCGATCCCTTCGCAGACGCTGTCTACGTCGTGACCGCAGAGAGTGTCAATTCGCCGATGGTCGACGCATGGCCGGGTGAGCTGGCCTGGGCGGCGACTTCGGGGATCTACGTGGACGTCGCCGGCGACGGGTGGACCGCGCCGTACCCCTGGATCGTGGAGTAGCGCGCTGGCCGCGGAGGACCGCGGAGAGAAAAATCCAAATACGCGTGAAAACTGGCACTCAGTGTAAGCTTGCGAAAAGCTGTCCAGACGTGGTTTTCGCGCGAAAATGAATGGTACACTTCCTGTCGTGACCTTCTCGCCACCCGCGCAGCCGAAGATCCGCTCGGTGTCGTTGCCGCCCATGCTTCAAATGGTGACGGCTCGCGGCGTCGTCGCGCCGGAGGCCTCGGGTGTCGATGCCGAGGAGGTCTTGAAGCTCGCTCAGGGCCTCGCCCGCTTGATCGTGCTCGAGTGGGACGTCGCGGCCGATGAGCTGCGCTGGAGCGCCTCGCCGGAGTGGCTGCTCGGTCCGCTGCCGGCCTCAGGCCGCTACCCGGTGTTCCGCGAGATGGTCCACGTCGATGACCGGGCAAGGTTCCTGGAAGCCCGGATGGGCGACCACGCGATGGACTACCGCATCGTCCGGACGGACGGCGTGGTGCTCTGGCTCGCCGCGCGGGCCTCGGTCTATCGCGACGCGGCCGGTGAGATCGTTCGGTTGGTGGCCGTTTTACAGGACGTCACCGAACGCAAGCGCGCCGAGCAGGAGCTCATCCAGCAGCGCCATCGGCTGCAGATGGTACACACCGTCGCAGGGCTGCACGCGGTGGAGTGGGACGTTGGATCCGACCGCCTGCTCTGGGATGGCGACCCGGAGTCGATCCTCGGCCCCCGGCCGGCTTCGGGGCACTACCCGAGCTACACCGCCATGATCCACCCGGAAGACCGCGAGCGGTTCCTCGGGTGGCGCGGGGGCGCGGGGCGGGACAGTCGCGAATTCCGCATCGTCCGCACGGATGGCGAGGTTCGCTGTCTCTCCGTGCGCGAGCGCGTGATCGTCGGCACGTACGAGCACCCGGAGCGCGTGCTCATCGCCCTTCAGGACGTGAGCGAGCGCGAGCGCCTCGCCTCCCTGGCGCAGTACGACGCGGTGACGGGACTACCCAATCGAAACCTGTATAATGACCGGCTGTCGCAGGCGCTCACCCGCTCGGCCCGGGACGGGCGGCAGATCGGCGTGATGTTCCTCGACCTCGACCGGTTCAAGGCCGTGAACGACACGCTGGGGCACCACCTTGGGGACGTCCTGCTCGAGCAGGTCGCCGGCCGCCTCCAGTCCTGTCTGCGGAAGACGGACACGGTCGCGCGCCTCGGCGGCGACGAGTTCACGGTCGTCGTCGAGGGCTTCCGCGAGCGGGCGCAATTGAGCCGGGTCGCCGAAAAGATCCTCGGCGTGCTGTCGACGCCGTTCTCGCTACAGGGCCACGAGGTCAGCATCTCGGCCAGCATCGGTATCGCGACGTGCCCGGCAGACGGCACCACGTGTGAGGCGCTCCTCCGCCGGGCAGACACCGCGATGTACCGGGCGAAGGGGCGTGGGAGCACGTTCCTGCACGCGACGGACGAGGGCGGCGAACTGCCCCGGGTGGAGAGCACCGTGACCCCGCCGTGACACCCGGGGCGCGGGTGCCGATTACCTCGCGCCGTGATGTCCGCCGCTCCCATCGCCATCATCGGTCAGGCCGCCCTCCTTCCGGGCGCTCGTGACATCGCCCAGTTTCGCGAGAACGTCCTCGCGGGGCGCGACTCGGTCACCCCCGCCCCGGCTGGGCGGTGGCGGGTCGACGACCGGTTTGTGGTGTCGGACACGCCGACACCCGCTGCCTCGCGTGACCGAAGCTGGTCCAGCGCCGGTGGCTATGTCGTGGACGATCCCAGCATCGGGCTCGACGGCGCCTGGCTCGACGGCGTCGGCGTGCCGGAAGCGTCGTCGCTCGATCCGTTGGTACGTTGGCTGCTGCACGTCGGGCTGGGGAGCCTGCGATCTGCCGGGGTAGACGCGCAGGATGGCGCGACGCGCTCCGGCGTGCTTCGGCGCACGGGGGCCGTGTTCGGCAACCTCTCGTTCCCGTCGGAAGGGATGGCGCGGTTCGGCGAGGCTGTACAGCTCGGGCGCTGGGGCTACGCGGTCCCTCCCGGTCCCACCATCGATGCCCGCAACCACTTCATGTCCGGCTTGCCTGCGGATATTCTCGCGCGGGCGCTGGGACTGGGCGTTGGCGCCTACGCAGTGGACGCCGCGTGCGCCAGTTCGCTCTACGCGGTAAAACTCGCTTGCGACGCGCTCAATGATGGCCGCGCCGACCTCATGCTCGCGGGCGCTGTGAACCGCGCGGACAGCCTGTTCCTGCACATCGGCTTCTGCGCGCTCGGGGCCATGTCCAAGACCGGCCAATCCCGCCCATTCCATCGCGCGGCGGACGGCCTGGTGCCCGCCGAGGGCTGCGCGCTCCTGACCCTGAAGCGCCTGGCCGACGCTGTGCGCGACGGGGACGCGATCCTCGGCGTGATCCGGGGCGTCGGCCTCTCAAACGATGCCCGGGGCCGCTCGCTCCTCGCGCCGTCGGAGGAAGGGCAGGTCCGGGCCATGAAGCTGGCGTTTGCAGCAGCGAATGTCCGGCCCGGGCAAGTGCAGATGGTCGAGTGTCATGCGACTGGCACGCCGACGGGCGATCGCGCGGAGCTTGGCAGCATGGCGACTGCGTACACCGGTGCTGCCGGGCGGCTCGCCATCGGATCGCTCAAGTCCAACCTCGGCCATTTGATCACCGTCGCGGGCGCCGCCGGCATCCAGAAGGTGCTCGCGGGCATGTCCGCGGGCGTGATGCCGCCGACGCTGCACGTCGAGGCCGCCATCCCCGAGCTGGACGGTTCGGGGTTTGACCTGCTCGGTCAGGGTCGGGACTGGCCGACGGTCGACGGCACCCGCGTCGCTGCGGTTTCCGCGTTCGGATTTGGCGGGAACAACGCCCATTGCATCGTGGAGTCATGGCCGCGGGGCCGAGCGGTGAGCGCGCAGGTTCCGGCGAGGCCAGCGCCGGCGCGGATCGCTGTGGTGGGTCTCGCGGTGGTCGCGGGACAATCGACCGATCGACGGGCGTTCGCGCGGGAGCTCTACGCGCAGGACGCCGTCGCCGGCGCCCAGCCGGAGACGCTCGAACTACCGTTGTCCGGATTGCGTTTTCCGCCGAACGACCTGAAGCTGAGCCTCGCGCAGCAAACGTGGATGTTCCGCGTCGGCGGCGATGCACTTGCCGATGCAAAGCCGTTGGCCAGCCCCGATGCCCGCGAGCGCACCGCCGTGCTCGTCGGGATGGGTGCCGATGGCGAGGTCGCCGGTTTCGGCTTGCGCTGGCGCCTGCCGAGCCTCGTGCCATCGTCGGTCGGGCCGATCGACGCCCTGCGTGATGCCGCTGCCCCGTCGCTCCGCGCCGAGCACGTGATGGGGACGATGCCGAACATCCCAGCCAACCGGCTGAACGTGCAGCACGACCTTGGCGGACCGAGCTTCACCGTGAGCCACGAGGAGCTGTCCGGGGTCGACGCTCTGGCGATTGGCGTAGCGATGCTGCGGTCGGGCGAGGTGGACCGGGTCCTTGTTGGGGCGACGGAGCGGGCCGGTGATGTGCGGACGGTCCAGGCGTTGCGCGCGCTCGGAGTCAGCGGCACGCCGAGCACCGCCGCCGTTGCGCTCGTGTGCAAGCGCCTCGAGGACGCCGAGCGGGATGGCGACCGCAGCTACGCCCTCGTCGAACGTGTCGTGGGCGGTTCCGGAGAGGCGCTCGGCGACGTCCGCGAGGCGCCGGCTCTGCCCGAACGCTTCGGGCACCCGCACGCCGCGCTCGGTCTGCTCCAGGTCGCAGCCGGGGCGTTGTACCTGCACTATGGGCGGCTGCCCTCGGGCAGACCGGGCGCCAGGCTCGGCGTGCGCTGCCAGAGCGTCGGCGGCGCGACGGCGACGGTCCTGCTCACGTCCGCCGGCCCCACCGTCGACCTGGCCGAGGATCTCGCGCGCACCGAAGATGCACAGGGGCCCTCCCTTTCCGTCCCCGCACGCGTCATCGCCGGCCCCGATCCGGCGCCGCATTCCCCCGTATCGCCGCCGCCCTCCGCGCCCCGCCCCGCCCCGAAGGAACCCGCCATGCCGTCTCCCGTCCAACGTATGGCCGCTGCGCCAGCGCTCCCCTCCGTCGGCGCCCACCCGCCAGCGCTACGCCCGGGCGTGCCGCAGGCTGCGAGCCCACGAACCGTCGAATTCGGTGCTTCCACTGCCGAGTTGTCCCCCAGGCTGGAGCGCGCCGACGCGACGGAAGCGGTCCTCGTCGACACGGGCGGCGACGCGCTGATCAGCCTCCTGATCCAGCAGCAACAGGCGATGTCGCGGATGCACGCGGAATTTCTCGCCCGACAGTCTGCGGTGTACGCCGCCTTCCAGCAGAGCGCCGCGGGTACCCAGGCGTTGCTTTTGGACGCCCTGATGGGGTCGCCCCCCGAGCCGAGCCGTGAGATCGCCGCACCCCCGCCCGCCGTTTTGGCACCTCCCAAAGAAGGGATGCGAGAGGAAGCGAATTTGCCAGTTGCGGCGAAGCGTGAGGTCGCCGCACCCCCCTCCGCGCTTCGGGCACCTCCCCCCGAGGGGGGGAGGGCGGGCGCAACGCCACCCGCTGCACCCGTCTCCAGCCTCCCCGGCCCCAAACTCACGCGCGCCGACCTCGAAAACGGCGCATCCAACTCGATCACCACGATCTTTGGCCCCGAGTTTTCGACCTACGACGCATTCGACCGCGTCGTCCGCATGCCCGAGCCCCCCCTGCTGCTCGCCGACCGGGTGCTCGGCATCGAAGGCCCGGCGAAGAAGCTTGGGAAGGGCCGGATCGTGACCGAGACGGACGTGCGCGCGGACAGTTGGTACGTCCACGACGACCACATCCCCGCTGGCGTGATGATCGAGGCGGGGCAAGCCGATCTTCTGCTGATCTCCTGGCAGGGCATCGACGATCTCAACCGCGGCGAGCGCATCTACCGCCTGCTCGGCTGCGATCTGGTCTACAAGAACGGCCTGCCGAAGGTCGGCGACACGCTGCAGTACGACATCCGCTGCGACGGCCATGCCCGGCTCGGCGACATCCGCATGTTCTTCTTCCACTACGCCTGCACCGTGAACGGGCAGACGCGGCTTGAGATCCGGGAGGGACAAGCCGGATTCTTCTCCGACAAGGAGCTTGGCGAATCTGGGGGAGTTCTCTGGGATGCGGCGACGGCCGAGATCGAGTTGCCTGCGTCGCACCTCGCCCCCGTCATCATCCCCGACAAGACCCAGCTTGATCGCGCCGATCTCCAGGCGCTCTCGGAAGGCCGCGTCGCGGATTGCTTCGGCGAATCGCACAAGCTCGCGTGCACACACACGCTCACCCCGCGCATCGCGGGCGGCGACATGATCTTCCACGATCGCGTCACCATCGAGCCCACCGGCGGTCCCTGGAAGCGCGGGTATTTCCGCAGCGAGCAGGACATCACGCCGGATCTCTGGTTCTTCCAGGGGCATTTCAAGTCGGACCCGTGCATGCCCGGCACCCTGATGTTCGAGGGCTGCCTGCAGGCGATGCAGGTCTACATGACCGCCATCGGGCACACGCTCCCGCGCGACGGCTGGCGGTTTGAGCCAAAGGCCGACACCGTCTTCAAGCTGCGGTGCCGGGGCCAGGTGATCCCAAGCTCCAGGCTTCTCACCTACGAATTGTTCGTGATGGAGTGCGGCATCCGCGACGGCCGACCGTTCCTGGTCGCGCAGGTGATGTGCACGGTGGACGGGCTCAAGTGCTTCCACGCCGATCCGCTGGTCATCGAGATGATCCCCGATTGGCCGCTCTCGCGGATGCCCGAGTACGCCAACTGGAAGGAGACGAAGCCCCTCGGTCCGACCGGCTGGGATTACCGCTCGCTCATCGCCTGCGCCTGGGGCAAGCCCAGCGAAGCCTTCGGCCCGATGTACACGCCTTTTGACGGGCCGACGCGTCCGGCGCGCCTTCCCGGGCCGCCCTACCATTTCATGTCGCGCGTCACAAAAACGACCGGAAAGATGGGCGGGCTCGAGGTCGGCTCCACCTGCGAGGTGGAGTACGACGTGCCCGTGGACGCGTGGTACTTCCGCGAAAACGGGCGTTCGCACGATGCTCCCGAGCACGGCGTGATGCCGTTCGCCGTGCTCCTCGAAGCTGCGCTGCAGCCCTGCGGCTGGCTCGCGAGCTGGTCCGGCTGCGCGCTCACCGCGAAGAACGCCGAGGGCGGCCTGGACGAGCTGCTCTTCCGCAACCTGGACGGCACCGCGGACGTGCTCTGCGACGTCACGCCGGATTTCGGGACCATCCGGACGACCGTCAAGCTCACCAAATTGAGCAAGACCGCCGGCATGATCATCGTCGGGTTCGATGTCGAGATGTTCCGTAGGCGAGGCGACGTGGGGGACGAGCGCTTCTACAAGATGGAGACCGTGTTCGGCTTCTTCCCGCCCGCGGCGTTTGAAAACCAGGTCGGCGTGGGCTCGACCGCCGAGGACCGGGCCTGGCTCGCGTCTCCGAACGACTTCTACGTGGATCTACGCGGCGAGTCGGCCGATTCCCGGCGCTACCTCACCGGGACGCTGCGCCTGCCGCCGCCGATGATGTGCATGCTCGACCGCGTGACCGGGTTCTGGCCGACGGGCGGCAAGAAAGGGCTGGGGAAGTGGCGTGCCGAGAAGTCCGTGGACCCCCGAGAGTGGATGTTCAAAGCACACTTCTACCAGGACCCCGTACAGCCGGGTTCGCTTGGCATCGAGGCGATGATTCAGTTGCTACAGGTGCACATGATCCACCGCGGCTACGGGGCGGGGTTCGGCGTGCAGGTCCAAAACCCGTGCTTCGAGGCGCTGGGAGCGACTGGCGGGCCGATTGGCGCGGACGGGCTGAAGACCCCGCCGATGACCTGGAAGTACCGCGGGCAGGTCACCCCGAAGACCTTTCTGGTGCAGAGCGAGGTGGAGATCGTCGAGGAGCGCGCGGACTGCGTGATCGCCGAGGCGCACCTCTGGGTCGACGGCAAGCGCATCTACTCCGCGAAGAACCTCGTGATGCGCGTGGTCGGCGGCCGGTCGCCCGCTCCCTCCCCGGAGGAGGACCTATCAAATTCGACGACGTCAGTTTTGATACATACGTTTGAGGCGTACACGGAGGTGCCGGTGCCGGTGGGGCACGCGCCGACGTGGGTGCTGCCGAGCTTGCCGATGATGACGATGGCCATGCTCGCGTTGCACGGAGCGGCGCGCGCGGGGGTGCAGCCGGCGTGGTTGGAGGGCAGCGCATTGCGTTGGTTCACCTTCCCGAATGGGCCGCGTGTCGCGCACATCGGCGCAGTGTCGGTGCCAGATGGCGGGGCGATGGTGACGCTGTCGGCAGCCACGGGGGATCCGGCGGGGCACCTGCACAAGTCCGAGGCGTTCTTCCGGGCGAAGGTCACGTCGACGGGCGGGGACGTGCCGCTGGTGCCTCCGTTGACGGCCGCGTCCACAGGGCGGGATGGCGCGGAACTATACGCCTCAGGCGTGCTTTTTCACGGCCCCGAGTTCGCCGTCGTCGAGCGGGTGCTGGCGACGGGCTCCAACGGCGCCAGCCTGTTGCTTCGTCCATCGCCGCCGGACAAGCTCCTGGACGGCGCGACCCATGGTGTGCCGCATGACCAGCTCGAACGTTGGTTTCCCTCGCTCTCACCGGGCAGCGTGGGGTATCCGTCCCGCCTGGTCGCGCTGGGCTTTTTTGGTGCGATGCCGACGGGCGCTGTGCGCTGCGAGGTCCGCGCGGGCGAGCTCGTCAGCGGTCGTCCCCGGATCCACGCCTGGTTCTTCGATGCGGCCGTCCCCGGGTCACCGGACGCCCCCTGTGCCTACTTCCACCTCGAAGAAGTGCTCCTCCCCAAGGGCCGCATCGGCAGCGCAGCTCCCGAGGATCGTCGTGCATTTTTGCGCGGCGATGTCGTCCCGGGGCTCTCCCTGGCCGTGCTTGGCGGCGAGGACGCGACGCTCTCCACCGCCGAGGCCCGCGGCTCCGATTGGCTCCCGGGGACGCTCGAGCGGGTCTACGGCACGGCAAATCCCGCCTCAATCGCGGCGAAAGAGCTGCTGGGGTCGCAGATCGGCGTCCACCCGCGTCACATCCTGCTCGAGCCCGTCGCGGAGGGCTTCTACGCTCACGACGCGCACAATCCGCTTCATACCGTGCGTCTTGCCGTGTCAGGGGACTCCGTCCGGCGCTCCGGCGGCGATGACGCCCAGCGCCTGGACCTCGACGGCGTGGTCCGCTGGTGGAGAAAGGAGCTTGAATGCGGTGAGTGGCCGGGGGAGGACATCCTCGTGGGCCTCACCCGCGGCGTGCTGGAGTCGGTGCGGATCATCCACCCGGACGCGTTCGCGGCGATGCGCGGGCAGCCTTGCTTGTACCTTGGGAATCACCAGAACTACATCGAGAGCGTGGTGTTCTGCTGCGTGATGTCCGCGCTCGGCGGCGTCACGCTCGACGCCCTTGCCAAGAAGGAGCATGACAGCGGCTGGCTCGGCGACGTCCATCGTTCGCTCACGTCGTGGAGGTCCGTGCACTTCCCCGGTTCGATGGTCTTTTTCGACCAGTCCAGGCCCGAGACCCTCGCCGGCCTCGTCGCCGACCGGCTCAAGAGCCACTCGTTGCTCGTGCACGTGGACGGCACGCGCGTCACCGACCCCGGGCAGCCCGTCACGAAGATGAGCTCGTTGTGGGTGGATCTGGCGGTCGAACGCGGACTTTCCATCGTCCCCGTCGCGTTTCGTGGCGGGGTGTGTGGCGCGCGCGTCGACCTCCCCGTCGCCCGGCAGACGCACTGGATCGGCGCGCCAATCGCCCCTTCAGCCCTCGCGGCCATGCCCTACGCCGAGCGTCGCAAATTCGTAATGGTGCAGATCAACAGCCTCGGCCTTCCCGAATCCGCCGGCGTTCCCACGTTGCCCGCTGGCGACCCCGCCGATGTGGTCCGCGGGTACGTTGGCCCGATGGATCGCTGGCGGGGAATCGACCCGGCCTGGGTGGACGCGTGGGAGCGTCCTCCGTCCGTTTCTTGATACCCTGCTCGGATGTCGCCGAAGCGCGTTCTCCTGGCCCTGCTGCCTTCCCTCGCGGGGCTCGCCGGGTGCGCCTGGATCAGCTCGGCCGACGAGGCGAAACGCCTGGATGCCGATGGCGACGGCGTCACCCTGGCGACCGACTGCAACGACGCGGATCCGGCGGTCTCGGCGGTCCGCCGGTGGTTCGCGGACGCGGATGGCGACGGCTTTGGCGATCCAACCGTACACTCGGACGCGTGCGAGCAGCCTGAGGGCTACGTTTCCGACGCCACGGACTGCGACGACGCGAGCGCGGACGTCTACCCCGGGGCGCCGGAGAGCTGCGGGGCGGTCGACCAGAACTGCGACGGCGTCCTCCCCGTCGAGCCGACCTGGTACATGGACGCGGATGGTGACGGCTACGGCGGGGACGTTACCGCCACGGCCTGCGACATGCCCGCCGGCTACGTCGACAATTCCGACGACTGTGCGGACGACGATGCGGCGGTGAACCCGGGCGCGAGCGAGACCTGCAACGGGGTCGACGACGACTGCAACGGGCTTGTGGACGACAATCCCGTGGATGCCACGACCTGGTATCAGGATGCGGACGGCGATGGCTATGGAGACCCTGCGACGGGAGCGGCAAGTTGCACGCAGCCCGCTGGCACCGTGGGCGACGCCACCGATTGCGACGACACGAACCCAGACGCCCACCCGGACGCGCCCGAGGCCTGCGACGCCGCCGTCGACCTGAATTGTGACGGGTATGTCGGCACAGACGACAACGACCACGACGGCTGGATCGCCTGCCAGGACTGCAACGATGGCGACGCGACGGTGTACCCGGGCGCGGACGAGCTGTGCGACGGGCTCGACAACAACTGCAACTCCGTGGTCGACGAGGACGCGGTCGACGCGCCCACCTGGTACACGGACGGGGACGGGGACGGGTACGCGGGCACGCCGGTCGCGGCCTGCACGGAGCCTGCGGGCGCCGATTCGGTTGCTACAGACTGCAACGATGCCGATGCCAGCGTCTCCCCCGCGGGAACCGAGGTTTGCGGCGGAGGGGACGAGGACTGCGACGGACTGACGGACGACGCCGACCCATCTGTGACAGGTACTGCGGATTACCACACAGATGCGGACGGCGATGGCTACGGCGCTGGCGCGGCCATTCCGCTGTGTGTTGCGACGCCTGGGCTGGTGTCGGACGACACGGATTGCGACGATTCAGACGCCGCGATCTCGCCCGCGGCGGTCGAGGTTTGCGGCGGGGGCGATGAGAACTGCAACGGGCTCGTGGACGATGCAGACCCGACTGTCACCGGCGGCACGACCTGGTACGGCGACGGCGACGCCGACGGCTACGGGTCGACGACGGTGACCGCGGTGTCCTGCCTGGCACCCGGCGGCTCTGTCGCCAACACATCGGACTGTGACGACACCAACGGCGCCGTCCACCCCGGCGCCACCGAGACCTGCGACACCGCATACGACGACGACTGCAACGGCGACACCAACGAGGTCGACGCTCTCGATTGCACCCAATGGTTCCAGGACGCCGACGCGGATGGCTTCGGCGCTGGCACCGGCCAATGCACCTGCGCCGCGTCTGGAGCCTACACAACCAACCTGGACACCGACTGCGACGACGGAAACTCCGCCGTCAACCCCACCATCTCGGAGACCTGCGACACGTCGTACGACGACAACTGCGATGGTGACACAAACGACCTCTCGGCCGTCGACTGCACCACCCGCTACCTCGACGCAGACGGCGACGGCTACGGGGTCGGCTCGTCAGAATGCCGCTGCTCCGCCGTCGGCAGCTACACCGCCGATAATACCGCTGACTGCGACGACTCGACCGCCGCGGCGCATCCTGGTGCTGGCGAGGTATGGTACGACGGCGTCGACGAGGCGTGCGATGGTGGTTCGGACTACGACCAGGATGGCGATGGCTACGACGCAACGCCCTGGGGCGCTGATTGTGCCGATACCAATAGCGCTGTTTCACCTGGCGCCACGGAGGTCTGTGACGACGGCGTGGACAACAACTGTGACGGTTCGGCCGGGAGCTGTGAGTGGAACGGCGTCATGTCCGCGATGAGCACGTCAGATGCCCAGATTTATGGGGCGGACGGCGGAAACGCGGAATTCGGGTACTCGCTCGCGGTCGGGCCCGTCGACAGCTCGGGGCCCAGTGATCTTGTGGTCGGTGAGCCCGGTTATTCGTCGTCGCGCGGGGAGGTGTTCGAGTTCACAGCGGCGTTTTCGGGCGCGGTGCCGAACTACGACTACAGCTACTATCTGTACACGGACAACCGCGAGAAGCTTGGGTATGCCGTCGCCCTGCTCGATGACCCGGACCTGCCCGAGCTCGCCGTCGGCGCGCCGAGCAACGACGACGACTACACCAACGGCGGCGCGGTCTGGGAGTTCTCGGCGCCGGCGAACGGTTATGTGCCGTACACCTACTGCTCGGAGCTCTACGGCGCGGACTATGGGGCCGAGGCGGGCACGTCGGTCGCCATGATGAATGACGTGACGGGCGACGGCAGCCCCGAGCTGGTGACTGGTGAACCCTACGCCTCCTACGCCGAGACTGACGATGGCCTCGTGGTGCTTGACAGCCCCGGTGGCTGCCGGACCGACGAGCTTGGGGTGGAGAATGGCTGGTATGGGGCGGGGTACGATTCATGGCTTGGGACCACGGTGACGCACGGCGATCTCACGGGCGATGGGGTCGAGGACGTCGTGGCCAGCGCGGGGGGCGTGTCCTACAATGCGGGGGCGGTCTACATCCTGGACGTGGCGACCCGCGGGTACGCGCGCGTTGACGAGGTTGCCAGCGCACAATGGAGCGGCGTGAGCGCCGACGACCGCGCGGGGGCCGCGCTTGCGGTCATCCCCGACGTGACCGGTGACGGCCTGGATGACCTGCTCATCGGCGCGCCGGGCGTGGACGACGGCGGGACGGACGCCGGCGCGATCTATGTCGTCGCTGGCGGATCCACGGGGACGTCGTCGTTGTCGGCATCATCGATCATCATCACCGGGTCGGCGGCGTCTCTGGCGCTCGGGACCTCGGTCGCCGGGCTGGACTTGAACTCGGATGGCTACGTGGACCTCGCCGGCGGCGCGCCCTCCACCGGCGGCGCGGGCGGGCAGGCGTTCCTGTTCTACGGCCCACTTTCAGCCGCGCTCAGCACCGCGAGCGCCGACGTTACCGTCCAGGGCTACCCCAACGACCAGCTCGGGGCATCGATGGCCTCTGGCGACATCGATGGCGACGGTCGGGATGACTGGGTCATCGGCGCCTACGACGATTCCTACTGGTACTACTCCCAGGGTGGTGCAGTGTACGTCTACTACGGAAAGGGGCTCTGATGCTCGCCTTTCTCCTGCTTGCCCACCTCGCGCGCGCGGCCACGTGCAACCCCACGACGGCCGCGGACCTGCAGGCCCCTGTCACCGACGGCGAGTCGGG
Organism: uncultured Pseudomonadota bacterium; assembly: GCA_903844155.1. GTDB lineage: Bacteria > Myxococcota_A > UBA796 > UBA796 > SXON01 > CAIUMM01. The sequence goes on from CAIMSU010000113.1 coordinate 97,106, forward strand.
CGTCATCCAATTGGAGGAGGATCCCGTCCGCACAGCCGTGACGAAGGCCGACGAGACGCTCCGCTGCCTCACCGAGCTCCTCGCGCCGGCGGACGTGGCGGCGATCCATCGCCTCCACGCTTACGGGGCGTTTGTCGCGGGTGATACGGCGGCGACCCGCCGAGCGTTCGGCGCCGCGCGGGCGGCCGATCCCGCCTGGATCATCACCGACCGCCTGGCCCCGCCAGGGACGCCGCTCCGGAACCTCTTCAATACCTCCTCGCTGGACGTCGCCACCGAGACCGTGAAGTTGCCCACTGGAACGCTGCTTTACGTGGATGGCATCAAGAGCTCGGAGCGTCCCCAGGACCGCCCGGCCCTCCTTCAGCTCACCTCGCTCTCGGGCCGCGTGCTGGCCACGGTGTGGCTGACGGAGGATCAGCCGCTACCGGACTGGTCGGCGTTCGCAAGTGCGGTGCCCGTCGCCATCGTTGCCCTGCCCAAGCCGCCACCGAGCCGGGTCCAGAAGGAGCGCAACGCGCTCCCGTGGTGGATCAGCGCGGGCGGTGCTGTGCTTGCCGGCGGAGGCGTTTACGCCTGGGCGCTCGCGGACCACGCACATTACGTCGATACAACCACGGGAATGGACGAGGCTCAGCTCGCCGCGTTGCGGCAGTCAGCCAACACCAAGGTCGTCATCTCCGGCGGGTTGGGCGCTGTGGGCATCGGGCTCGGGGTCGTGGCCCTGCGGTGGTAGCCGCCCAAAGGATTCCAGAGAACCCGCGTTGAACCGGCTACGGCGTCCACTCCAGCTCGATGTGGTAGGGCTCCTCCTCGTTGCCGGCATACCCAAGTGCGACGAGGTAGTAGGTCGTGTCCGGCTCCAACTGGACCTCGGTGGCGCAGGCTTCGGGGTCCGAGCCCGTGAGGCAATACGTACTTCCGAAGCTGGAGAACCAGTCGATGTACCCGTAGGTCTGATAGTCGCCGAAGATGCCGAAGTCCAGATCGTCCGTTGTGTTGGACCAGCTCGCGGTCATGCGAACGTTGACTGCCGCGGGGACGGTGAACGAGTAGGCGTCGCCGTCGTTGGCGGCCCAGCCGGTGCCGGCGAGGGTGAGTGAGCCGTCGATCGTGTCGACGTAGCCGAGGCCTGAGAGCATGCCGAGATCCTGGGCGACCAGGGTGTCGGGCACGAGCGCGTAGTTGGCGTCGAGCGAGACCGTGGTCGTGTCGGGTGTCGCTTCGGTAGCCTGAACGCCGATGACCTTGGGGAACAGCGCGTCGAGGACGATGGGGTTGGCGACCGCGGTGGTCGTGTCGGTGGCGCTCGCCTGGATGGCAACCGTGCTGTAGAGCGAGCCTGCGGCCGGCGTCCCGTTGAGGTTCGTGAGCGTGCCGGCCATCAGGTAGATCGGCCCAGTGAGGGCGTTGTCCACGGTCGGGCTGGGAACGGGCGCGGTGTCGGCCCCGCCGCTGTCGGCCGCGGTGTCGGTGCTGGATGTATCGACCGGCGTGGTCACGCTCAGCAGATACGTCACGGTGTACGTGCCGTTCCACGTGTTTGTACCAGTGTCGAACGTCCAGCCCGTGACCGTGGTGCCGCCGACGGGGGCCGAAGCGACCGCCGGGTCGGACTCGAGGTACGCGCCGACGAGCACGGTGTTCTCGACCGGTGCCGAGCCGGACAGCACGGCTGTGTAGGGCGTCTCTGTGTCGCCGTTCGCGTTGGAGATCCCGCCGATGACGAGGATGTAGCTGCCACCCGCGAGCACATCCGCGCTCGCTGTGTAGGTGCCGCCACTGCCGTCCGTTGATCCGCTGCCGAGGTTGGCGACGAGGTCCAGCGTGGTCGCGTCCACGATGTAGCAATCGTACACGACTGCGTCCGACCCGGCGGCGGTGTCCGGGTTGGCACCGGTCGCGAACGAGAGGGTGACCGTGAACGTGCCGTCCGCCACGGGAGAGAACGCGTAGAGATCGGCGTCGCCGTAGGGGGCTGTCACGCCGTGGCTGTCGGTCTTCGGTGTCCACGAGCTGGTCGTGCCGGAGAGCATGACCGCGCGGTAGGTGAGGGCGCTGGAGCCCGCATCGCCGAGGGGTTGGGGTGTGGCGTCATTCGGGGCCGAGTGGGTGTCGACCTCGGTGACGGACGCCGGGGGGATGGTCGCCGTGCCGGTCAGGATCGTCTTGTCGTACCCGGTCTCGGGCACGTCGCAGGCGAGAAACAACACGGTGATCGTGGCCGGAATGGCGGCTCGCGAGAAAAGAGAAGGACTGCGCATCAGAATTCTCCACGGAGCCCGAGCTGGGCGTAGCGCGGGTGCTGGCGGGTGATGGGGTTGCCGAAGATGGGGTTTCCGGCGGCATCGGTGTACACGCCGCTGCCGGTGTCGCTGCCGTAGGTCTCCTCGACCGCCTCGACGGTGCGGTCGTTGAAGACGTTGAAGACCTCCAGGGTGAGGTCCCACGTCGTCTTCTTGACGGCGAGGGTGAGGCCGGTCTTCAGGTCGAGCTGGGACTCGGCGGGGAGGCGGTAGGTGCCGTCCGTCGGGGTCTTGTACAGGTCCCAGCCCGAGTTGTACTGGTCGTAGTACAGCTTGTTGTAGGGCGCGCCGGAGAGGATGTAGAAATTCCAGCCATACAGGTACCCGAGGTGCACGCTCTCGGAGATCTTGATGGCGTTGGCGTTTCGCATCGAGCCGATGAGCTTGAGGCTGTGCGTGTGGTCGTAGCTCAGCAGGCCCGTCTCGACGTTCTGCTGCGTGGGGTTGTCGAAGGTCGCCGTGGCGAACTGGCCGTCGTTGGTGCCGTAGGCGCGCGACCAGGTGTAGGAGCCGAGCACGGAGAAGCCGTTGTCGAACTGGCGGTTGATCGCCAGTTCAAGGTCGGTGTAGTTGGTGAACGCGGCGTCCGGCGTTCGGATCCGGTAGATGGACTCGGCGCTGCCGTTGCGGAAGCCGATGACGTTGTCGCCCGCGGCGTTCCAGATGGCGTTCACCTCGTCGTCCTCCCAGAAGTTCTGGGCGTGCTCGTAGGTCCCGGTGATGTCCACGCCCCAGCCGGAGCCGAGGTCGCGCGAGAGCCCCACGTCGTAGTTGTCGGAGTGCGGGTCCTTGAGATCCTTGGAGATGACGCTCGACGACGACGCGGTGTAGATCGGCGATGTTCCCCAGTCGCCAACGCCGTTGTTCGCGCTCGCGTCCCAGCCGTACATCTTGTAGCCCTGGCTCTGGCGGTGCAGGATGCTCGAGACGGCGAGGAAGCCTGAGTCGTAGAAGCGGCCGTAGTAGGCGTGTGCGCTCGTCTTTCCGTCGCCCGTCAGATCCGCGGCGGCGCCCATGCGCGGGGCGAGGGTGAGCTTGGAGAAGGCCAGCTCGCCGATGTCGTTGTTGAGCCGGGAGTAGTCGAGGCGCAGGCCCGGACGCAGCGTCAGCCGCTTGATCGGGTTCCAGACGTCCTGGGCGTAGGCGCTGATCAGCGAGCCGGTCAGGTGCACCTTCTGCTCGTTGTCGTACCGGATCTGGTACAGGTTCTGATACGTACCCATGTCCGCGGGGGAGTCGGTGCTCTCCTTGAAGGTCCAGTCGCGTATGCCCGGGAACTGGTCGTCGTCCACGAGATACTCGCCGGAGACGCCGATCTTGGACTGGTGCTCGCCGAGGAGCGAGAAGAACTGGGTCCAGCTCGACTGCGCAGACATGCGGTAGCGGTGCGAGAGCTCGCCGTAGGGTTGGTCGCCGTTGTTGAAGTCGTCCGGGTACCAGGCGCTCCAGGGGTCTTTCAGCGACTTGATGCAGGTTGCCAGCGTTGCGTCGCTGCCGGCCTGATCCTCACAGCTCTTGGCGTAGTAGACAAGGTCCGAGCGTTGGAAGTACGCGTTGGTCTGGATGAGCGTGGAGGCGCTGGGGGTCAGCAGGTGGCCGGCAGTGATGGAGAACCCGCCCTGGCGCCAGTTGTACTCGGCGTTGGGCAGGGTGTGCGGGTCCTGCGCGGCGTTGTCGATGTGGGTCGGGTCGCCCTCGGCCTGGATCCACAGCTTGTTCGCCGAGTTGATCTGCCAGGTCAGCTTGCCGAACCAATAGGCGCTTTTCCACACCTCGGGGGTCGGCTGGTACTGCGTGTCCGTCGGGCGGCCGACCGCGGGGTCGACGCTCTGGGTGCTGACGTGCAGATCACCCTGCACACTGGCGAAGAACCACAGCTTGTCCTTGACGATCGGGCCGCCGAGGTTGAAGGCGAGCGACTGCTTCTGGTACTGGCCAAAGATCTCGTACCCGGGGGTCGACGGGTTCGGCAGGGGCTTGGCCCACCGCAGGTTCAGGCCCGTGAACCCGGGAGCAACCTTTCCCGTCGTTGCGTCCGTCGGCGCGCCGGCTGAGTAGATGAGCTGCGCATCGCCGTGGAATTCGTTGCCGCCTGAGCGGGTGACGATGTTGACGGCGCCGCCGAGCGATTTGCCATACTCGGCGTCCATGCCGCCGGTGACGACCTGCACCTCCTCGATGGCGTCGTAGTTCATGTTCTGCGAGAACGTGCCCGTGATCGGGTCCGTGTTGTTCACGCCGTCCGTCGAGAACTGGTTGGACGAGTCAAAGGACCCGTGCACGTTCGGGTTGCCGTTCCCGCTGTCGACGACGCCGGGGGCCAGCGTCGCGAGGCCCTGGTAGTCGCGGCCTGCAGCCGGGATGTCGCGCATGGACTCGCGGGTGAGCACGGCGCCGGACGAGGTCTTCTGCGTGTCGACGACGGGCTTGGCAGCGATGACGTCCACGCTCGCGGCGCCGGAGGCCGGTTGGAGCTTGATTTCGAGCTCCGCCTGTTGGCCGGTGATGACCAGGAGGCCGGTCGCGGTGTAGGGAAAGAACCCGTCCGCCTTGACCGTGATCGTGTACTTGCCAGGAGGGAGCGATGGAAACCGGTAGTTTCCGTCGTCATCGGTCGTCGCAGTGGCGGTGCCCATCAGCGCGTCCGAGGCTGCGTTGACGGTGAGACCGGGAACGCCGATGCCGGACGGGTCCGCGACGGTCCCGCGGATCTGACCGGTGACCTCGACGGCGTGCGCGGGCGGCGAGAAGGAGAGGGCGAGCAGGAGCGAGAGCAATCGGGGTGCCTCGGGGAGCGGGGGTGGCCGGAGACCGGAAAAGGTGCTTGTCTAATCGGATTGTGCGGGGTGGGCAACGGGAGGACTTTCTTGATACTCCCCGCGCCATGCTCGTTCTCCCACACACCATCGGCGCCATCACGCTCCACCGCAAGATCGGTACGGGCAGCGTCGCAGAGTCCTACCTGGCCACGCAGGACGGAAAGCCTGTGCTCGCCCGCAGGGTGTTGGCGTTCATCGCGCGGGATCCGGGGCGGCTGGCGGCGATCGAAGCGCGAGTGGAGGAGCTGTCCGGGTTCCGTCACCCGTCGCTGGTGCAGGTGCACGGGATCGTGCGGGAGAACGGAGAGACCTGCATCGTGGAGGAGTTCGTCGAAGGCGTGTCGCTGGAGCGACTCATCGCAGCGGCGCGGACGGGGAGCGTACAGCTTCCGCCGAACCTGTTTCTGCACATCGCGGTGCAGATCTGCAACGCGTTGGAGGCGCTCCACAGCCGGCCCAGCGCGACCGCGGACAGCGTTCTGCACCTCGGGATCAAGCCCGGCGCCGTGTTTCTGGGGGTGGATGGCAAGGTGGTCGTCGGGTCGTTCGGCCTCACGCGGAGCCCGAGCACGCTGCCCCAGGGAGGCTCGGCGGGATCGGTGGTGCTGCGAATGGAGTACCTCTCGCCTGAGCAGACGCATGCCGACCAGATGCTCACCCCGGCCTCGGACCTTTTCTCCCTCGGGGCGGTGCTGTACGAACTGTTGACGTTGGAGAGCCTTTTCAGGGCGGACTCCAACCTCCAGACCATCCACCGGATCCGCCGCGGCGAGGTGACGAGTCAACTGCTGAAGATCAAGTCCCGGATGCCCGGGCTCGACAAGCTGCTGTACCGGGCGCTCTCGGTGAACCCGAAGCATCGCTACCAACGCGCCTTCGTGCTTCGGGAGGACCTGCGTGGCCTGATGTCGGGCTACAGCTTTGCGGCGGTGAATGAGGAGGCCAGGAGCTGGTTGGCGCCGCTGTTTGCGGAGGGCGCAAGGGCGCTCGACCTCCTCGCGACGCCGACGGAGGTTCCTCTCGAGACGCCGACGTTGGCCCCGGTGCCGTCCGTGCTCCCGGGCCTCCTCGTGGGGCTTCACGATCAGGACGACGGGCCGGGGGAGTCCGAGACCACCGACTTTGGCTTCTTCCCGGCTGGACAGCCGGAGAAATCGTCGCCGGGCCTCGTCAATCTCGCGGATCCCGAGGCCGCCAGGGGCCTGACTGTGCAGGGGTTCCCGGACCCCACGGCGTCTGCGGCTGAGGCGGCCCCAGGCCCGGCTCCGTCAACGCCCGCCTCGCCACCGACGGGGCCGCGTACCTCCAACCGTCAGCAGATCACGCTCGTGGCGCTCGGCGACGACGAGGACGCGGTCCCGCCGGTTCGTGACGGTGGCACGTTGCTACCGGAGCAGTTCTCGCCCGAGACGACGGCCGCGTGGATCGCCAACGCCACCGCGGCGCCCCCACCACCGGGCCGTCCGACCGTGTCGCTGACGCCTGCGAACGCCAGCGGTCCCGAGAACACCGCGTCGTTCCTGCCTTCGGAGGAGCCCGACAATACGGCCGCGCACATCCACCCGCCGAACCTCGACCCGCCCTCTGCCTTCGGGGAGGAGCGAACGCTGACCCAGACCGGAACCCCGGGCCGCCCGAACGAGAGCCTTCCCCCACCGGTGGCGGCGCCGCTGCCAGCGCCCGCGCCCCTGCTCGCCCCGCCCCTCCAAAGCGTTCCGCCGCTCGCGGGGCGGCGCACGGTGCCTCCCCCCGTCGCACCGGCGCCGTTTGAGTCGTTCGAAGGGGATCTTTACGCGCCACCACCGGCTTCGCGCGCGCCTGTCCTCGTGATGGCGGCTGGGCTTGGATTGGTCGCGATCCTCGCGTGTTCCGGCATCGGCTACGGCGTGTGGAGCTACGCCGTCGAGGCGCGCGCCGAGCGCGTCGCAGCAGCCATGAAGGACGCTGCGCCGCCGCTGGTACAGCCCAGCGACGACCCTGCCGCCACGATGGCCGGTGGTGCCCCGGCGACCGCGCCGGTCGCGCCGGAGGCCAACCCTGCGGAGCCCGTAGCGGCCAGCCCAGCCGCGCCGGTCGCGTCCGCGACTCCCGCCGCTGTTCCGTCGCCCGCCCCCGTCGCAGCGTCGCCCCCGACCCCCGCACCGGCCCCCGTCACCCGTCCGCCCGCACAGCCCGAGCCCGTCGCGGCGCCTGTGTCCCGGCCGGTTGCGCAGGTTCAACCTCCCGCTGGCCCCGTCTCGCGTCCCTCCCCGCCGCCGCCCGCCCCGGCGCCCGTTTCCCGGCCGGTCGCTGCAGTCGATCGGGTCTCCCAGCCCGTCGCTGTCAGCCGTCCCGTCGCCGTCGCCCCGCCCGCTCCCGTCAGCCGGCCTGCGCCGACCCCCGCAACACTTTCGGTTCAGCCCGCCGCCGACCTCGCCGACGACACGCTCTCCGTCGGGTCCAGCGCCGTCAACCTCGACGCCCTCGCAACAGACGCCCGCTCCGGCCGCCTCCGACCCGACGACGCCGCGGTGCTCGCCGCAATCCCCACGTCGGACGCCGGCTACACGCGCGCCCAGGCGCTCCTCCTCTCCAACGCGCAGAAGAAGGGCGACAAGGCCGGCACCGAACAGGCCCTCAACGCCCTCTTCGCGCTCCCGGAGAACGGCTACAACCCCCAGTTCCTCGCCGCAGACGCGCTGTTTTTGGTCAACAGTGGGCTCTACGACCGCGCGCTCACCCGGGCGCAGCTCGCCGAGAAGTACTGGAGCCGCCTGCCGCCCTCGCAGTCGTTCGCGATGCGGACGCAGATCTACGAGGTTGAAGCTGCCGCGTGGCAGGGCAAGTTCTACAACTCGGGTGGCGACCAGGCCGCGCTGGACAACGCCATCCGAGGCTGGCAGAAGTACAGCGACCTCGTCGCCGAACAGTCCCGGGCGGACCTGCAGAAGAACGCCCAGGCCCAGATCGGCAAGCTTCAGGACATCAAGACGCGGATGCAGTAGGTCCAGCCGGACCGGCGACGATCGAGCGGCTCATGAGCGCTGCGAGGCGGGCGGCGAACCCGGGCGCGTCGTCCACATGGCCCTCGGCGAGCTGCGCGTAGTCGAGGAGCAGGCGTGCCAGAGGCTTGGCGCTGGCGAGCTTCTCCGGGTCGTCGACGCCGGCCGCGTGCAGGCCGACGAGCTGACGCACCAGCGCGTGCTCGGGGTTGAGCTCCAGGGTGCGCTGGGCTTTGGGCACGTCCTGACGGGCAGATCGCAGGATCCGCTCCATGTTGGACGTGACGCCGAACTCGGAGTCGACGAGGACAGCCGGGCTGTCGGTGAGGCGATTCGAGGCGCGGACGCCACCGACCTGGCCGGACAGCTCGTCCTTGAGCCAGCCGATGAACGGCTCGGCCTGCTTGCGCGCCTCCTCGGCGATCGGGTCGTCGTTCTTGTCGTCGAACTCGCCGCGGGCGACCGACTTGATCGGCACGCCCTCGAATTCGTTGAGGTTCATTGCGACCCATTCGTCGACCGGGTCGGAGAGCAGCAGGACCTCCCAGCCCTTCTTCTTGAAGCGCTCCAACTGCGGGTTGGCGCGCATGCGGCCAAGGTCGAGGCCGGTCAGGTACCAGATGGTGTCCTGTCCGTCCTTCATGGCGATCTTGTAGTCAGCGAGCGAACGCCACTTCCCGGGGACGGTGGGCTTTCCGGCGTCTGCTGCGTCCTCGGCTGGGGCTGGCGGTTCGACTGCCTCGGCCGTCGACCGGAAGCGCAAAAGCGGGATGAGCTGGTCCTTGTTCTCGCTGTCCTCGGCCACGCCTTCCTTGAGCGTGGTCCCGAAGTTCTCCCAGAACGTCAGCCAGCCCTTCTCGTCCTCTCGCGAGAGCTCTTTGAGACGGCGAAGCACGCGTTTGACGAGCTGCTTCTTGATGGCGCCGATGACCGGGGTGTTCTGGAGCAGCTCCCGGCTCACGTTGAGCTGGACCTCGGGCGCGTCCACCAGCCCGCGCACAAAGCGCAGGTAGCGCGGGAGGAATTGGTCGGCGGCGTCGAGGACGAGCACGCGGCGCTGGTACAACCGAAGGCCGCGCTTCACCTCGGGATGATCGAGGTCAAACGGGCGACGTTCGGGGAAGAACAGGACCGACTGGAATTCCAGCGGCGCTTCGGTCGTGATGTGCACCCAGGCCAGCGGGTCCTGCCAGTCCTTCGCGACGTGCTTGTAGAAGCCCTTGTACTCGTCGTCGGTGACCTCGCGGGGGTTGCGCGTCCACAGCGCCTGGGTCTGGTTGACGCGCTCGTCACTCCCGACGGGGCCCACGAACACAGGATAGCTCAAGAAGTCCGAGTGCTTCTCGACAATTTCGCGCAGGCGGCTGTCGTCGAGGTACTCGGTGCAGTCGCTGCGGACGTGCAGGACGACGTCCGTACCGCGCGTCGTGCGGGTGCCTGGCTCGATCGTGAATTCGCCGCCGCCGTCGCTCGTCCAGCGGATCGCCTCCGCCCCGGGCTCGCCCGAGAGCGAGTCGACGACGACCTTGTGCGCGACCATGAAGCTCGAGTAAAATCCAACGCCGAACTGGCCGATCAGGTTGGTGTCGCCTGCGGGCGTGCCCTTCTCCTTCAGCGCAGCGGCGAACGCCTTCGTGCCAGACTTGGCGATGGTGCCGAGGTGATCGACGGCCTGTTCGCGCGTCAGCCCGATGCCGACATCGGAGATGGTGATGGTGCCGTGGTCCTTGTCCGCCCAGACGCGGACGGCAGCCTCGCCCTCGGCGGCGCGGAGATCGCTGCGGGAGAGCTCCAGAAAGCGGGCGCGATCCAGCGCGTCGGACCCGTTGGAGATCAGCTCGCGGAGGAAGATCTCGCGGTCGGAGTACAGCGAGTGCACGACCAGATCGAGGAGCTGCTTGACTTCGGCTTGGAAGGGGAGGACGTCGGCCATGGGGGTTTCCTTTGCGGGGTTGGAGGCCCGTTGGGTAGGGACGGGAGGGGCGGGAGTCAAGGGGTGATGCATGGTCGGGGCGTGGTACGGTGACGGGGTGTCCCTCCTTGATGCCGCCACGATTGAAACCGCGCTTGGGAAGGTGAATGACCGTCTCGCGGCGCAGGAGAGGCGCGCGGAGCTGTACCTGGTCGGTGGGGCGGTCATGTGCCTCGTGTTCGCGGCGCGACCATCCACGAAGGACGTGGATGGTTGGTTCTCGGAGCCGGCGCTGGTGCGGGCGGCGGCGAAGGCCGTGGGGGAGGAATTGAACCTGCCGGGCGACTGGCTGAACGATGCAGCCAAGGGCTTTGTGCCGGCCGGGGCGTCGTTTCAGACCTGGCGCACGTTCTCGCACCTGGCGGTGTCGACGGCCGACGCGCGAACCTTGCTGGCGATGAAGGTCTCGGCGGCGCGAAGCGTGGAGGACGCCGGTGATATCCGATTCCTCGCGAACTACCTGGGCTTGACCACCGCGGACTCGGTGCTCAACCTCGTGGAGCCGTTCTACCCCACGGCGCAGCTCGCAATCCGGTCCCAACTCCTGGTCGAGGAGCTCTTCGATGCCCGTCCCTGATCTCATCACTGCCTGCCGCACCGACCCGGAGCACTTTCAGCTTCACCTCAACGGCTTCATGGACGACCTGCGCCGGCTTCCGGTCGAGCAGATGGTGGCGTCGCTGGAGCCGGGGCCGACGACCGAAGGGCAACTGGAGGGGTTGACCGCCGCGATCGCCAGCGCCATCTGCCGGGAGCGTGGCGTGGAGCCTCCGAAGTGGGTGGGCGAGACCGGCAGCCCGACCCCTTACTTCCCGCTTCCTGCGCGCGGACTCGCGCTGCGCGTACGGCTGATGATCGAGTCGCCGATGGCGTTCAAGATCCGGAATGTGTTCGTGCCGGAGAATTACTTGTCGAGGGCGTGATGCCTGAGGCGATCACCCATAAAGCCCAGCATACCCCGCATCTTCCAGCATCTCCGCATGCGTCCCCGTCCGCGCGACCGCCCGCTCGCCGGCCCGCACGAGCCACACGACCCTGTCCGCCCGCGCCAATGTGGCCGCGCGGTGTGTCACCGCCACGACAGTGCGGCCGGCAGCGTCAGCGCGTAGGCCGTCCCAAAAGCTCGCCTCCGTCTCTGCGTCGAGCGCGCTCGTCGCGTCGTCGAGGACGAGCAATTCGCGGCCCGAGTACAGGGCGCGGGCGAGCTGCAAACGCTGCTGCTGCCCACCTGAGAGCATGACGCCCCGCTCGCCAACCCTGGTCGCGAGGCCCGCAGGCATCCGCGCGAGGTCTGGGGCCAGACACGCTGATCGAACGGCGCTGTCGACCGCCTCGCCCTTCCGCCCGAGCCGGATGTTCTCCTCGATCGCCACCGAGAAAAGTGCCGGTTCCTGCGGGACCCACGCCGCGTCGGGGGCCTGGAGGCTGCTGCGCTCGGCGATCGCCTGAAGCAGCGTGGACTTTCCACTGCCGACCGCACCCGTCACTGCCACGAAGCTGCCGTTTGGGATGGTGAGCGCCTCCGGGAAGGCGATCTGCAGAAAGGGCCGCGAGAGCCCCTGCAGGACGAGGTCGGGCGAGGCGGGCGGGCGCGGCACGGCGGGGAGGTCGACGAGGACCTGCAACCGGCGCAGGCTCGCCGCAGCTTGTCGGCCGCGAACCACGAAAGCGCCGAAGTCGAACATCTGAAAGACCATGGTCATCAGGAAGCCCGAGAGGGCCGCGAAGTCCGAGACGGCGACCGTGCCAGCGCGGATCCCCAGACCGCCGACCACCAGCAGCACCGCCAGCGCAAGCTGCCAGCCATACGCGAACTGCGCGAAGAAGAGCTGCTGCATCCTGGTGTTTGCGACCTCGGCCTCCGCCTGGACCCTCGCCAACTCGGCAAACCCCCGCTCGGCGAGGGGCTCGAGCGCGCTGGATTGGATGACGCGCACGCCGGTGAACGCGTCGTGAACGAGCGTTCCGAGGCTGGAGATCGCCTCCTGCACCGCCTGCGCGGTCCTCGTCACTCGGCCGCCGATGAGCCGGTGGACCAGCGCCAGCACGGGCAGCGGCAGCAGGCACCACATCGTCAGCCACGGCGAGATCCACAGCATCGTCGCGCCGCAACAGAGCACGACCATGCTCGCCTCCACCGCCCGGAACACACCAGAGCACAGGAACCAGGCAAGCTTTTCCTCGGAGAGATCGTCGGTCAGCCGGGTGACGAGGTCGCCGGTCCGGTAGCCGGTCAGGTCGCCGGTGAGGACGGCGTTGTAGACGGCATCGCGCGCGACACGCTGAATATGGGCGTTCATCCAGGTTCGTGTGCCCTGCACGAAGATGTAGAGCAGGCTCTGGGCCAGGCCAACCGCCATCATCGTCCGGCCCGCCGCGCTGGCGTCGCCCGTCGCCGCCGTGTCCATCACGACCTTCCACAGGTAGCCGAACGCCGCCTGCAGCAAGCCCACGGTCGAACTCCCCACGATCAACCACGTCATCCGCAACCGCTGACCGCGCCAGCAGAGCCGGAACCAGCGCAGGACGAGATCGCGATCGGAGAGCGGTGCTACAAGCTGGTCTTCGCCCACTCCGCCGTCCCGGTGTCGATGATGGCGGCGCTGGTGAGCGCCGAGTAGCTGTCGAGGCGGGCGCTGCGGACGTCCTTGCAGGTCGCGGTGGCGCCGTGGAGCGTGCAAAGCTCGGAATCACCGCTCGGGCTCAGCGCGGCCCAGAGCAGGTCATCGCCGGAGAATTGAGGCGAGAGCTGGGGAAGGGCAGGGTCGGTGCTGACGATGGTCGCGGGGCCGAAGGAAGCGCCACCGTCGGTGCTCTGCAGCAGCGCGACGACGTTCTCGGTGGCCGTCGTGGCGACGACCGCGAGCTCGATCGTTCCGTCAGAGCGCTGGTGCAACGCCGGACGTTCGACGCGCGCGCTGTCGAGGACGTCGGCGAGGTCGATGTCTACCGCGGGTCCCCAGCTCGCGGTAGCACCGTCGCTACGCACGATGAGTGGCAGGACGCGGACGCGGCGCGTGTTCCGGGCGCTGTCGCCGTCGAGGTTCGTGCCGACGGCAGCCAACAACCCGGTAGCCGTCGGGATCGCCACTGGATCCGTCGGGAAGAGCTGCGGCGATTGGACCGGCGTGCCCCAGCCGGTCGTCGGCGACCAGGACGCTGCCCGGAGGCCGACCTCGTTGCTGTTCCCAAGCTCCCCGATGCCGTCCGGATTGTGGTTGTAGACCGCCCACAACGTGCTGCCAGACTGAACGACGGTCGGCGCCCAGTTCAGGCCGACCTCGGTCTCGGCAAAGCCGCTGTCGACGAAGCCGGAGCCGGTGTCGATGCGGCAGGACGGCGACCAGGGCCAGTAGAGCTGCGTCTCGTCGATGTTCAGCTCACGCCAGCACGCGTAGCGCCCGGCGCTGCCGCCCGTGTTCGTCACGATCCCGGCGGCGCGCACGCCCTCCGCGAACATCGCGCCTTCCGTGCTGACAACTGCGCCGTCGACCACGACCTGGTCGCGCGCGAAGTCATCGTCGAGGTAGTGCGTCCAGGCCGTGCCGTCCGCGCTCAAGCCGACGTCACCGCTTCGGGTCAGGCCGTTGGAGACGACCTCGTCGATCGGCAGGCCCTGGGCCCACGGAAGATCGATGCCGAGATGCGCGGCGAGGGTCGGTGCAAAGTCCAGCAGCGTCCAGTTTCCGGCGAGCTCCGCGCCCGGCGTCACGCCAGGGCCGAGGATCATCAACGGGATCTGCCGACAGCCGTTGCAGGAATCCCCGTGGTTGTGCCAGCCGTTGTCCTCGTCGTGGCGGTGGCGGCCGTGGTCCGCGGTGATGATCAGGAGCAGGTTGTCGCGGTAGCCGGGGTCGTTCTTGCCGAGCCAGTCCCAGAGCTGGGGCAGCAGCCCGTCGAGCTTCTTGACGTCGTCGATGTAGGCGTTTCCAGCGCCATAATGGCCGGCACGGTCGACGTCGTGGAAGTTGGCGACCAGCAGGCGCGGTCGGTCCGTCTTGACCGCGTTCTCGACCGCCGTCGCCATCGGCGTATCGTCGTTGATCGGGGCGTTTGGCTTGCTCGGGTCGTACAGGAGCGTGTACGCGCCGGCCACGTCAGCGCTTCCCGGCTGGATGGACTGGACTTCGCCTTGCAGCAGTTCGGTGTTGCCGAGGAACTGGGCCTGGGTACTGTCGAGGCCGAGCTGTCCGCGTAGCTCCTCGAAGATCGTCGGGTACTCGGGCCGGTAGAGCCCGGGCCCGTCGGACTCCGGAAAGTTGGCGTACGGGTCCAGCCGGCTCGTCACCATCTGCGCGTGGCCGCCTGCGGTGATGGTCACGCCCGCGTTCGTCGCCGCCCGCAAGGTCGCCATGTGGGGGCCGAGCGTTGCCCAGGTCTGGGAGGCATAGGCCTCGCCCGTCTCCCCGGTGAGGTCGCTGACGCGACTGTCGGAGGTGAATTCCTCGCTACGAACGCCGTCGAGCACGAGGATCATGACGGACGGCTCCGCGGGCGTGCTGACGACCGGGGACCCGCGCCCGGTGCAGGCGACGGCGCTGGCGACGACCGCGAGCGGAAGGAACGCGGGGCGGAGAAGGCGGGACATGGAGGGCTCGGAGGCGACCCCCTAACCATGCCACCAAACCCGGCGGCCCGCAGCGGAGTGGGCGCGCGCAATCGTCCGTCCCCGGGCGGCGCGCGGTCCACGGGTTAGCCCCGCCTCCCCGAGAGCGACCGTGCCTGAAACCCGCGCCACGTACTTCTCCGTCGACATCGAGTGCTCAGGGCCGGTGCCCGGGCTCTACGACATGGTGTCCATCGGCATCGTCGTCGTTGCGGCCGGGGCGGATGGCCGGCTTGCGCTTGGCGAGACGCTCTACCTGGAGGTCAAGCCGGAGGGGCCTCGCGTCGACCCCGGTGCCATGAAGATCCACGGGATCCCGCTCGATCATCTGCTCAAGAACGGCATCTCCAGGCGTGAGTGCATGCTCCGCGTCAGCGCCTGGGTGCGGGCCCACACGCACCCGGGCACGAAGCCCGTGTTCGTGGGCCACAACGCCCCCTTTGACTGGTCCTTCGTGGCGTGGTGCTTTGCCGCGGAGGAACTGCCAAATGTGTTCGGCTACAAGGCGCTGGACACCAAGGCGCTCGCCACCGGCGCGCTGGCGCTGCACTGGTTCGACAGTGGCAAGGAGGTGCTCCACGAGCTTCTCGGCATGCCACCAGAAGATCTGACCTTGAAGCACCGCGCCGACTATGACGCGCAGTACCAGGCCGAACTGCTCATCCGGCTGCTTGAACCGGACCGGCGTCCGCCCAAGGGAGGGCACTAGCATGTGTGGTTTCGTTGGAATCATCGGCGTTGAACGCGCCAGCGCGGCGCTCTCCATGGGGCTGCAGGCGTTGCAGCACCGCGGGCAGGACGCCTGCGGGATGGGCACCGTCGAAGAAGGGCGATTCCACGTCTACAAGGACCTGGGGCTCGTCGTGAACGTGTTCTCCGAGAGCACGCTCTCCGCGCTCCGGGGTACGGCGGGCATCGGGCACACACGGTATCCGACGGTTGGAACAGGGGTTCGCGAGGACGCGCAGCCGTTCTACACGCGGCGGCCCGGCGTGTTGATGGCGCACAACGGGAATGTCACCAACGTGGACGAGCTGGAAAAACGCCTGCTTGGCCGCGGGATCCACGTGCAGAGTGCGTGCGACGTGGAGCCCATCCTGCTCGTGTTCGCGGAGGCGCTCTCCGAGCGACGGCCGCAGGGCCACACGACGGACGACGTCGTCGAGGCGGTGCGCGAGGTGTTTGAGGCGGTTCGCGGCGCCTATTCCTGCGTCGCGCTGTGCGAGGTGGACGGCAAGGAGACGCTCGTCGCCTTCCGCGATCCCCACGGGATCCGCCCCGGCAGCTACGGCCGCAGCGCGCGCGGAGGCTGGATGGCCGCGAGCGAGACGGTCGCGCTCGACGCCCTCGGCTTCAGCGTTGTCGGCGACCTTCCCCACGGCGCGGTCGTGCTGATGCGGCCGGGCGAGGAGCCGGTGATTCGCACGATCGAGCCGCTTGCGCCGCGCCCCTGCGTCTTCGAGCGCATCTACTTTGCGCGCCCCGACAGCGCGATGGAGGAGGGACGCGTCAATTCCACGCGTTGGGCCATGGGAAAGCGGCTCGGCGAGGAATGGGCGAAGCTGGGGCTCCAAGCCGACGTCGTCATCCCGGTCCCCGACACCTCCCGCACCGCCGCCCAGGCGATGGCGGAGGTGCTCGGCCTGCCCTACCGCGAGGGCTTCATCAAGAACCGCTACTCGGGCCGCACGTTCATCATGCCGGACGCCGCCGCGCGCCAGGCCGCGCACCGTCTCAAGCTCAACCCCATCCCCGAGATCTTCGAGGGGAAACGCGTCATCCTCGTCGACGACAGCATCGTCCGGGGCACGACCGTCCGCCGCCTTGCCGACCTCGCCAAGAGCACACGCCCGGCAGCCGTGCACATGGCCGTCTACTCGCCGCCCGTCAAGCACCCCTGCTACTACGGCATCGACATGCCATCGAAGCGCGAATTGGTGGCTGCAAAGCTGCCGGAGTCAGAGTGGGCGACGGCGTTCGGCGTCGACTCCGTCACCTTCCTCTCGCTCGATGGCTTGCGCGAAACGATGGCGTCGCTCCCCCACGCCAGCCACGCTATCTGCATGGCCTGCTTTGATGGGGACTATCCGGTGCCAGTGTCGACCGGAGAGGTCGCCGCCATCGTCGCCGACCGGGGGCGCGAGCTGCCGGGGACCGGGACATGAATTTCGCAGACGGGCTCAAGTTCCTCTCCGAGGGAATCCGCGAGCAGACCACCGTGGGAGCCGTCTGGCCGAGCTCGCCTGCGCTCTGCGGCAAGATGGCAGAGCCGATCCTGCGCGATCGCCCAGATCGGCCGCTGCGAATCCTGGAGGTCGGCGCCGGTCTCGGCCCGGTGTCCGAGATCCTCCTCCCGCAGATCCGTGCTGACGATGTCTACGACATCGTCGAGCTCAACCCGAAGTTCTGCGCGCATCTCCGGGACAAGTTCGGCCACACCCCCGCGAACGTCCACGAACTCTCGATCCTGGATTTCAAGGCCGACTCCTACGACCGCATCGTGAGCGGCCTGCCCCTCGCCAACTTTCCGGCGGCGATGGTCGAGGAGATCTACCGCACGTTCTTCCGGTTGCTCCATCCGGACGGCTTTTTCGTGATGTTCGAGTACCTGGTCATCCGTCAGGCCCTCGCCACGGTCACGCTCGGCCCCGATCGCAGGCGCGTGCGGCGGATCCTCGACATCGAGAAGAACCTGCTGCCCCTCCAACGCGAGCAGGTCGACATCCTCGCCAACGTGCCGCCCGCGCGGGTGCGGGTGCGGACCCGGCCGGCCGATCCGGAGGCGTTCGTCCTTTAGGCTGAAGGCTTCAGGCTGGAGGCCTCCGCGGGCTCCTTTGGGCGACTGCTCCGCATCGCGGCAGCGACGTGGGCGGTGGGGAGTTCGCGGGTTTACTCGCCTCCAGCCTCAACCTCCCAGGATCCCGCTCGGGCACTCCACGCCGGTTCCGCCGATTCCACAGTACCCAAGTGGGTTCTTGGCGAGATACTGCTGGTGGTACTCCTCCGCGAAGTAGAACGGGGGCGCGTCCAGGATCTCGGTGGTGATGGCGGGAAACCTGGCCTTTCGCAAGGCCTCGCCGAACGCTGCCCGCGTGGCCTCCGCCTCGGGCCATTGGCCGGCCGAGACATAGATGCCGGACCGGTATTGCGTGCCGGCGTCGTTGCCCTGGCGCATTCCCTGCGTCGGATCATGGTTTTCCCAGAACGTCTTCAACAACCTGGCGTAGGGGAGGATCGCTGGGTCGTAGACCACGCGGACCACTTCGTTGTGCCCGGTTCGGCCCGAACAAACCTCTTTGTACGTCGGGTTTTCAGTGAACCCCGCCGCGTAGCCGACGGCGGTGGTGTGGACGCCAGGGAGCGTCCAGAACTTGCGCTCGGCCCCCCAGAAGCAGCCCATCCCGAACATCGCCGTTTCCATGCCGGGAAATGGCCCTTCCATCGGCGTGTCGAGGACGAAATGGCGCTGGGGGACGCGCATGGCGCTCGCGCGGCCGGGGAGCGCGGTGGACGGCGTCGGCATCTTCGGCTCGGAGAACCACATGCGGAGGGGCTAACCGGCCTGAAGCCGCTGGTACTCCTCGTGCGTGCCCACGTCGGCCCACACGCCCCGATGGATCACCGCGCCGACCTTCCCGTCGGGCACGAGCGCTTTGTAGACGGTGCGGACGATGCAGGCCTCGCCGGGTGGCACCCGGTCCAGCTCCGCGCGATTCATCACGTGGATCCCCGTGAAGTGCCAGGCGCCGCCGTCGTTGCCGACAACACCGGCGATCCCGGTCACGCGCCCGTCCTCCACCGCGACGGCTGTGTGGCGTCCTTCTCGGCGTCGCACGGCCATGACTGCCGGGGCTGGGAGCTCCATGAGCGCCGTGAGATCGACGTCGCAGAGGATATCCCCGTTCAACACGACGAAGCGATCCGCGAGGAGATGCGCGGCGTTCTTGAGTCCTCCGCCCGTCCCGAGGATCACCGGCGCCTCAACCACCACCGTGACGCCCGGGCGCCCGCTCGCCCAGGCGACGATCTGCGGCGCGAGCCAGTGCGCGTTCACGACCACATGCTCGTGCCCGTGCGCGCGTGCGTGGTCGAGGACGTGATCGAGGATCGGCCGCCCGCGAATCGGCAGCAGGGGCTTTGGAGTCACGTCCGTGAGCGGCCGGAGCCGCGTCCCCAGACCCGCCGCCAGGATGAATGCCGTGGCGCGAGGCATCAAACGCCCCAGAACCAGAGCCGTACGCCTGTCTCCGCCTCCACGGGCGCGAGGAGCCAGTCCAATTCAGCCAGTTGGCCGGGGTAGATCTGCCCGGAGACATCGAGGAACACCCCGAAGGTCGGGCTGAAACGCCCGTCGAGGTCCGCCTGCGCTTGAAGCCCAAGGTAGGGCCTCGTACCGCTCGCCCAGTAGTCGCCGGCGGCCAGCCAGAGGGACGGGCCGGCGGCAGGGTTGAGCGACCAGCGGCTTTTTCCCACGGGAATCGCCCACGAGCCCAGCGCCGCGGCGGTCGTGCCACCGACATGGAACTGGCCAGGATCGGCGACGTTCCAGCGCACCACCATCTCGGCCGAGAGGCGGGGGAGAACGGGGACGGTCACCCCGAGGTTGAGGACGACGACCGGCGAGGCGGCGCCGTAGTCGAACTCAAGCTGGGAGCCGAGGCCCGCCCAGAGCGCGGGACTGTCGCGCCGCCGTGGCTGGGTGAGCTGGTTGTCGAGCAGCCGGGCAGCCGCCCGCACGTCCTCCCGGTCGCTGCTGCGCGCTAGCTTCACGGAGAGCAGGGCGGCGTCCGGGGCGTGGAGGCGGAGGTTGGCGTAGCTTCGGAGCAGCCAGGCTTCACCCATCCGCGGGTCGGCGTTCGTCGCCTGCGTGGCGTAGTCCAGCGTTCGCTCAAAGTCCCGGTGCTTCCATGCGGAGAGGCCGAGGAGGTACAGGTTCTGCGGCGTTTGTGCGGGAGGCGATGGCGGGCTCGCGGGCGCAGCGGCCGGGCCGGGTTCGGCGACGGGAGGTGCCGCAGGAACGGCAAGGGGGACTGGCGCGACAGCGCCGGGCGGATCGTCGGCTTGCGCGGCGGGGAGCAGCAAGCCGAGCACGACAAGGGTCACCCCCGCAGCGTAGCCCGTAGAGTCGCCCTGCGACGCGTCATTCAGCTCAGAAAGCAATTGCCCATCGGTCAAATGCATGTCACATTCGAATTGGGCACCTTTGGAGAAACTCGATGTTCCGCGCAACCCCGCTCTCTCGCCTCTCGGCGTCCTCGTTGGTTCTGGCCGCCTCGGTCATCGTGTCCAGCGCGCTCGCGGGCTGCGCGGGGTCGCTGGCTGATCCTGACTTTTCTACGGGCAGCAGCACGCTGATCGCCTCGGCGGACGGCTCGGCGCTCTACGCCGTGAACGTGGACGAAGGCACGGTCTCCCGCTTCGAGCCCGCGACCGGTGTCACCACCACGCTGCCCGTTGGCCTGCAGCCCTCCCGCATCGCACGGACGAAGGATCGGGTGTTCGTCACCCTGCGCGGCGAGCGCGCCGTCGCGGTGCTTCAGGACATTGGCGGCACCCTCTCCGTCGTCGACCGTATCAACGTGGATGCCGAGCCCGTCGGCATCGTCGCCAGCGAGAACGGCAAGCGCATCTACGTCGCCAACTCGCAGGCGGAGAGCGTCTGGGAGATCGATGGCGAGAGCCTCGCGGTGCTCCGGAGCTGGTCCGTGGACGGGCACCCGACCTGGATCGCGCTCCACCCGAGCGACAAGTCGCTTTACGTCGCCAGCGCGATGGGCGGCACGTTGTCCCGCATCGACCTCGCGGACGGTGGTCAGGTGGCCGCGATCGACCTGCCGCGCCTCGGTGGCGCTGGCAACGACGCGAACGTAGACCTGACCCGGCGCATCACCGGCGACCCATCGGTCTCCCCCGATGGCCGTTCGCTGGCGGTCCCCTGCTTGTTCGTGGACAACACCACGCCGATCACCTCGGATGGCACCACGAATTTCGACACGGCGCAGACCTCCTCTGGTGGCTACGGGTCCACCGGCCTCGGGATCTCGCGGCTCAACCCCAGCGTCGTCGTCGTCCCGTTGGACGGCGTCGGAAACGCGAGCGGGGACGAGGCGAAGCCCATCTTCCTCGCGGGCACAGCACCCGACCCGCTCGACACCAGCAGCACCTTCACGGCGCGCAGCTACGTCGTGAGCGCGCGCTACGCCCCCGATGGCGACACCATCTGGGCCTCGATGGAGGGCTCGCACACCGTCATCACGATGTCCTCGGACCCGGTGTTCTCCAGCAACAACTCCTGCAACTTCTGCATGACGGACAACTCCGGCAGCTTGACGCCCGATCAAGGTGGCTTCTGGGTCGCCCCCTCGGTGTTCACCTCCGTCGACGATGGCCCGCGCGGCGTCGCCTTCCTCGACCAGACCCCCTACGTCCACAGCTTCCTCGACCGCTCGATCGGCGTGCTGCGCCCGAAGGAGGCCGCCAACTTCATTGAGGGTCAGGTCGCCGGGAACTTCTCCACCACACCCACGTACCGGGCGGACGCGGGGACGGCGATCGAGGCGTCGTCGCTCTCGGACGGCGCTGAACGCGGGCGGCGGCTGTTCTACTCGGCAACGTCCAGCCACATGTCGGCGGCTGGTTCGGGCGTCTCGTGCGCGACCTGCCATCTTGAGGCCCGGAACGACGGCCTTACCTGGCCGCTCACCAACGGCCCGCGCCAGACCATGAACCTCTCGAGCGGCGTCGTGAATGAGACCGCGCCTTTCACCTGGACCAACGGCGTGGCGTCCGTGGCAGATGAGGCGATGGAGACCAGCCAGACGCGCATGGGCGGCAGCGACATCACCGACCAGGACGTGGCGGACATCCAGACGTTTGTCGGCACCCTGACCGCGCCAGACGTCGCGGACTCGGCCCTCGATCCGGCCTCCGTCGCACGTGGCGAGGCGATCTTCAACCGGGCGGACGTGGCTTGCGCGAACTGTCACGCCGCGCCGTTGTACACGGACAACCTCTCGCACGACCTGTACGGGCTGTCCGGCGTGAACACGCCAACCCTCCTCGGCATCGGCGCCACCGCTCCCTACCTGCACGACGGCTCTGCGCCCACGCTGGCGTCGGTGCTGGAGACGGCGCGGGCTGGCAAGATGGGCGACGCGTCCAAGCTCTCGGATGCGGACCTGGAGGATCTCGAGTCGTTCCTGCGCTCGCTCTAGGTTTTTCTGATACACCTGCCGCGTGTTCGCGCTCCTCGCGCTCGTGTCGTGCTCCCGTGCGTTCGCGTGGGAGCAACTCTACCTCTCGGGTGAGCTGACGATCACGCTTGGCGAGCGGCAGCCGTTCGGGTTTGCTGCATCGGGTGCGTTCGGCGAGGCGCCCATCGACAATGGGCTCGGTCCGGACCTGCGGATCGGGGGCGAAGTGGCGTTCGCGCCGGGCGGAATTGCGCTGACGCCGTTCGGGCGCGTGGGCGTGATCGGCGCAAACTACGGCTATACAAACTGGAATTACAGCCCGATCGGCATGACGTACACCGAGTTCGGGTACACGTTCCGGCCGTTTTCGTGGAGCGGTGTTCGGGTTGGCGGCGGTTTTGGGATCGAGTTCGTGACCGTTCGCTACCACCAGGTCATCCCCGTCCACGCGCTCGCTCCGGCTGCACCCATCAACCAGCCGGCCGCCCACGATCCACACCTTCCGCTCCCGCTGCCCGACCGGCATCCCGCGTCGATGCCGCACCTCGACATCCAGCTCGCGATCGCGTTCGAGCCCTGGATATACCCATCGTTCCTCGGAAATACGTACGATTGCTGCTACTACTGAAACCCTGCCCACGGGCGCGATAAGCGGCGGCCATGGAAGATCGCCCGCTCCTCATCGCTGCCATCGACCGTTTGCGACGGGGTGGGGCGCTGGCGGCCGAGGTGCTGCTGACGGCGACGGACTGGCTGGGGCAGGACGGGTCGCGCGGGACCCCCAGCAGCGGCCGATCGGTGACGTGGACGGCGCGGGCCTGCCGACAGGGCGGTGCCACGGGTGTCGGGCGCGGCGCGACGATGGAGGAGGCGACGGCTACGGCGCTGGCGTTGAGCGCGACAGCACCTCCCGACCCCTACGCGGGGCCGGCCGAGCGGCAGGACGTACGAACGGCGGGCCTGGGCACGTGCGATCGGCGCTACCCGAACGTGGAGACCGCAGACCGGCTCGAAGTCCTGGAGCTGGCGGAGCGGGCGTTCGACAAGACGCGCGAGAGCGTGCAATTGCGCCGCCTGCGCTACCGGCAGGAGCGGACGCGCCGGAGCTGGGCGTCCACGCGTGGGGTCGAAGCGTCGGAGACGTGCACGCGCTTTGAACTCGAGGGGACGGTCGACGTTGCAAGGGGGAGGGGCTTCACGCAACGGCTGGCTTCTCGGCATTTCTCGGACGTCGCGAGCTTGCCCTTCGGGACCGACTTGCGCCGTCGCGCGGAGCCGCTCGCGCGAGAGGGCGTTGGCGCGATGCCCGATCTCCCCCTGCTGCTCGAGCCGCGGGTGCTCGCCGAGCTGGCCCGGGCGTTTGCGCCCGCGTTTGCGGCCGATCATCAGGGCTTCGTCGCCAAGCGCCCGCACACCCGTGAGGGCGCTCGGCTGGCGCCGCCGATCCTGCACATGACCGACGATGCTGGCCTTCACTCGGGCTTGTTTACGGTCGCCTTTGACGATCGGGGCGTCTCCCCGGTGCCGTTGACGTTGCTGCGCGAGGGGATCGTCGGAAACCGCTACCACAGCCCTGAGACAGCGCGTGCCGCCGGTTCGCGACCCACGGGGCATGTCGTCGACGGAGAGCTCATCCCGTCCAACCTGGTCATTCGGCCAGGAGCACGAACGCGGAACATGATCCACGCCGAGCTTGGCGACCTGTTCCTCCTCGACACCCCGCCGGTGATCGACCTGGACTCGGGGCGGCTCACGGGCCCGGCGCGGGTCGTCCGGGTCGCGGGTGGCGAGGCAGCCGAGGGCTGGGAAGTGGTTTTTGACCTGCCGCTAAGCGAGTTCTTCGAGGGCATCACCGAGTTCGCTGCGGATCAGGAGCGGCATCTCGGTGTCGACACTCCGACCGGCGTATGGGATCGTGTGCGCCTCACATCCGCGGGGGCGTAGGCGAGATGGTTCGTAGATCGGGCATTCTCGTGCTGTTCATGCTCTCCGGGTGCTGCACGTCCAGGCCGCCTGTCTGGATGACCATCGCGCCGATCACCCTCGCCCCGGGCGTCCGCCAGACCGTCCGGCTGCCCGACGAGGTGACGGACAAGCGCGGTGACTTGACCTTTGCGGTGGAGCCTTCGGACGGGATCCTGGCCAGCGTCTCGTCCGACGGCACCCTCAACCTCCTCGCTGCCTCGGGGTTTTCCGGATCGGGCAGCGTGCGGCTGACAGCGACGGACGGGTGCGGGAACAGCGCGGAGACGGACGTCGCCGTCACGGTCGGCGCGAGCGCGGGGAGCTGCACGCAGACGGTCACCTACACGGCGCGTGGGTCGGGCACCCAGGCCGTGTTCATCGCGGGAACGTTCAACGCCTGGAATTCGACTGCTACGCCGATGACCGACAACGGCGACGGCACCTGGTCCGTGGACCTTTCGCTGGCGCCCGGGTCGTACCCCTACAAGCTCATCGAGGATGATTACGGCGCCGGAACCGAGGATTGGGCCTGCGACCCAGACTCTGAGCTCGTACAGTGTGACGACGGGTACACCTGGGACACGACCTGTCCGTTGGGCGGCCCGAGCTGCAACAGCATGCTGACGGTTTCGGATTGTACACTTCCAACGCTGACAGTCTCCTCCCTGCACATCGACCGCGCCGCCAACTCCGCGAGCGTGACAGTCGCTGTTTCGGACGCCTCACTCGTCGCCTCGACAACGGCTACCCTAGACGGCGCCGCGATCACCGCCTGGACCGGCGCCGGCTTCCAGTACGACGCGTCGAACCTCTCAGACGGTCGCCACGCGCTCGACTTCAGCGTCACCACCACCGACGGTCGCACGCCGACGCCGATCCACATCCCCTTCTGGACCGACGACGCAACCTGGCAGAACGGGCTCCTGTACTACGTTTTCGTCGACCGCTTCAACAACGGCGACCCGTCGCTCGACGGGAGCGAGGGCGCGACGTCCGCGTCGGCCGACTACGAGGGGGGCGACTGGCAGGGGGTGATCGACAAGCTCGACTACCTGTCGGACATCGGCGTTACCGCGATCTGGCTCACGGCGCCCCAGGACAACCCGGCCGGGGTCTATTCAGGGAGCTGCAACGCCACCTATTCGGGCTACCATGGCTACTGGCCCGCGCAACCCTTCGCGTGTGAGAACCACTTTGGCGACAGCTCCAAGCTGCATGAACTGGTAACGGACGCCCACGCGCACAACATCCGCGTCATCACCGACTGGGTGGCCAACCAGGTCGACGATCAGCACCCGTACTACATCGAGCACCCGGACTGGTTCAACCCGCTGAACCTTTGCGGCGACGCGAACAATTGGAACGACATCCCCGAGACCTGTTGGTTCGACACGTTTCTGCCCGACATCAACTACTACAACACCGAGCCCCTGGTGCAGATGGTCGACGACGCGATGGTCTGGGCGCGTGAGTATGACCTCGACGGCTACCGGGTCGACGCCGTCAAGCACATGGCGCACAGCGTGATGCGAAACTTTGGCGGACGGGTGAAGGACGAGCTGGAGTACAGGGATGCTGGCGGCGACGAGGACTTCTACACGGTCGGCGAGACGTTCTCCGGCGATCAAGGCCTGATCTCGAGCTACATCGGGCCCGAGAACGGGCTGGACGGACAGTTTGACTTCCCGCTGTACTGGGCGATCGTGAGTGCGTTCGCGCGCGACGAGATCGGCCTGTCGGACGGGGACTCTTCGCTCCAGGCCGTCCGCGCGTCGGACGCCACCGCGTTCGCCGGGCACACGATGAGCACCTTCCTGGGGAACCACGACGTCGCGCGCTTCATCGCCCAGGCGAACGGGGAAATATCCTCGTTATACGGTGATAGTGCCTGCGGGGCTGACGGCAACCTGCGCACTCCGGACACGGCCCCGGGCTCTTCCGACCCGTATGACCGCTTGCGTCTCGCCTGGACCTTCCTCCTGACCAACGAGGGGCTACCGCTCATCTACTACGGCGACGAGATCGGCCTCCCCGGCTACAATGACCCTGACAACCGCCAGATGATGCGGTTTGACGCGGATATCTCCCAGGACGAGGCCGACGTGCTCGCCCAGGTGCAGGCGCTCGGGCAGGCGCGCAGGGACCACCCGGCCATGTCCCAGGGCACGCGGACCGACTGGTGGCAGGGCGAGGCGGACGTCTGGGCCTATGCGCGCGTGGATGGCGCGGGAACGGCCGACGAGGATGACGTGCTGGTGCTGCTGAACCGCGGCGACACCGACCGAACGTTGACGAACGGGTTGGCCTTCGCGGGCCTGACCGCGAGCCGCTACACCGACATTCTCACCGGTGAGACGTTCACGGCGTCCGGCGACAATTTGACGGTGACGGTGCCGGCGGTGGGGTCGCGGGTGCTGGTCGGGGACTGAGGGGCGGGCTGATCCGCTGGTCTCCCCCGCGATCGACGGCGGTCGCCTTGATACACCTCGGGCGTGCTCCTCGTCGCCGCCCTCGCCTGCCCCTTCGCGCTCGCGGCCGAGCCCGCGCGTGCGCCTGCGCCCGACGCGGATTCCGGCGCTTCATCGCAGGTGATCCTCGGCTCCTACGGTCGCGTGGAGGCAAGCACGGATCTGGCGGGTGGAGCGGGCGATCCGATCACGATCACCGCGCACCCCGGGCGGCTCGAGGAGCAGCCGTACGCCGAATTGGACCTCGGCTGGCGCATGAAGACGGCGAGCGGCGCCCACTTCCTCGCGCTGGTCACGCCCGCGCTCTCCGGCGACCTCTTCCACTACACCGGCACGTTCGATGCCAGCCTCGCCATTCGCAATCTCTACGCTCAGGCGGATGATTTCGGCGTACCCGGGCTCGGCGTTTGGGCCGGCTCGCGGATGTACCGTGGCGACGACGTCTACCTGCTCGACTTCTGGCCGCTGGACAACCTGAACACGCTCGGCGGCGGCGCGTTCTGGACGCACGGCGGGCTCGACGTCGCCGCTCACGTCGGCTTCAATCGACTGTCCGCGGACGACTGGCAATATCAGTCGATCGCCGACATCACGCCGGGCTCGGTTGGGTCGTCCAGCGTGACCTACCTCGACCGTCAGCGCACCATCGTTTCGGCCAAGGCGAGCTATGCCGTCCCGCTTGGGAGCCTGCACCTCCGGCCCAGACTCTATGGCGAGCTTCACAACCTGCCGGCGGGCGTGCGCCAGATCGACTACGGCGTGACCGAGCAGACGCCAAAGACCGAAGATCTACCGGCTGAACATGGATACCGTGTCGGCGGCGAGCTCTCGCTGTACGGTTGGGCGCGCGACAGCTACGTGAACGTGTTCTACCGTCACGCGACGGGGATCGCGGCCATCGGAGAATTGACGGTTCCGACAACGGGATTCGCGCTCGACGGCTCGGTGAACCACGCTGCCGAGGACCTTGGCGCGCTGGCGTTCAACCAGGAAGCCGGCCCGTTTTCTGTCGCTGCGGGGGCCTACCTGCGCGCCTGGCGGGACGCAGATGCCAACGTCGTCGACCCGGACGACGGTTGGGAGTGGGTGGGGTCTGTACGCCCCGGCTGGTATCCGACCCGCTACGTCGCGTTGCAGGCTGAGTTTTCGCGCGAAAATGCGTTTCCGGCCGGGCTCGACCCGCGAACGAACGTGATGGAAAGGCCCACAGTGACGCGGCTGAGCTTCCTCCCGGGGGTCCAGCTCGGGAAGGGCACCTTCGCCCGACCCAACATCCACCTCCGCTATACTCTCGCCGTCGTCAATCAGGACGAGTTGAACCGCCTCGACCCCAACGATGCCCGTCGGGCCGCGTGGACCGGGGTTGGGCCGCTCGTCAGCCACGAGGTCGGCATCGGCGCGGAGTGGTGGATCGACTCGCAGGGCTACCGCTGATGCTGCTGGCCTTGCTCGCAGGGCCGGCGCTGGCCGGCAGCGCACCGCACTACAGCCTGCCAAAGCTCGTGACCGCGAACGGGTACGGCGCGATGGTGTTCTCCTCGGACCGGCTCTCGGACGGGTATGAGCACCTCTATCAGCAGTACGATGCCACCTCTGATACGACCCCGGACCTGCTCTACGACACGTACTTTGGGGTGACGGACGCGGGGGTCGGTGGGTGGCTGACGGCGACCGGGACGGCGGAGTATGAGCCGGGGACGGGGATCATCCGCGTTTCCCGGCCGACCGCAGCGATGGCGGGCGGGCTCTCGTCGCTCAACATCACGGAGTACGACTTTGCGCCGATGAGTTTTCCAGGCGTTGGCTTCGCCCAAGTGCTCCAGGTGAGAAACACGGGAACGACGACGATCTCAGCCGCCCAACTGGTCTCCCTGCACAATTGGAAGATGAACGGCGTCACCGGTGGGGACGAGATCGTCGCTTCGCTGTCGGCGACGCAGGTCGACGAGTCCGGCAACGATGGCGACCTGGCGTACACCACGCTCGACTCGACCGATGTCTCGTGCGCTTCCGTGTATGACGCCGTCAACGCTGGCCAGCAGATCGGCGGGGGCTGCAACACCTCCGGGTCCGACGTCGCCCCCGCTTTCGGCTGGAAGATCGGGGATCTTGCCCCCGGCGCCGAAGTGTGGGTGGGAGTGGTGACGAGCGCTTCGCCGTCCGATGCCATCAGCTGGATCAGTGGCCGCGGCGCCGAACAGTGGTACCTCGACGAGCTCTCCGACTGGTCCGCTTGGCAGGCGAACAACGTCGTCCCCGCCGACCTTTCCGACACGGAAGCGGCCGTCTACGCCCAACAATTGGCGTTCCTCCGGGAGGCCCAGGTGCAGGAGCCCGGCGGGGCGTTCGGTCAGATCCCGGCGTCGCTCCCGGTGAGCGCTTCGACCGGCGAGCTCGACCACATCTGGAACATCACCTGGGTGCGGGATGGCTCCTACGCTGCCGCAGCGCTCGCCTCCGCAGGGCGGACGGATGAGGCGGCGAACGTCCTGCGTTTTCTGGGGCAGGGGAAGACAGGCGCGTTCCGGGCCTACGTCGGCGACGCCGACTACCTGGTGAGCGTGTGTCGCACCTATGGCGACGGCAGCGAGTGGTCCGACACGGACAGCACGGGTCCCAACGTGGAGTACGACGACTTCGGTCTGTACCTTTGGGCCCTCGGGACCATCCAGCATGGCGGCCGCGACGACGTCGTCGCCGAGCTTGGCCCGAACGCGCTGGACGGCGTCGCGGACGTGTTGGTCGGCCTGATCGACCCGAACAGCGGGCTTTTACTGCCGGATTCCTCGATCTGGGAGCGGCACTGGGATGGGAACCAGCAACAGTTTGCGTACTCGTCGATCCAGGCGGTCGCTGGCTTGAGCGCAGCGGCGAAAATCGCGGATGCCCTCGGTGATCCGCGTGGGGATACCTACCGAAGCGCCGCTGCGACCATCACGACGGCGGTCTCCGCGCACCTGTTGAGCGCCGGCGGGGTGATCGGCGCGAGCGCTGAGCAGGTGCAGTCGGGCGACGGGTACCTCGATCTCGCGGCGGTCGAGGCGTTCAATCACGGCGTGCTCGATGCGCGTGGGCCGGAGCTCGCGGCGAGCTACGACGCCTGGGACCGCACCCTCAAGGTTGCCAGTGGCAACGGCTACGCACGCAATGATGACGGGAGCACCTACGACAACGCCGAGTGGCCGGTCGTCGACCTGCGGCTTGCGGAGGCGCTCCGCCGGTCCTGCGATTCCCGAAACGTCGCAGCGAGTGACGGGCTGTTCGGTTGGGTCACCGGGCAGGCGGCGCTGAACCACAACACCATCGCCGAGTTGTACGACCCTTCGGACGCCAACTATGCAGGTCCGGCGCCGATGCTTGGGTTTGGGGCGGGTGCCTACGTGTGGGGGCTGAACCAGCGCGCAGGGATCGACGCCGCCTGCGCCGCGGACACGGGGGCGGGGCCGGGTACGGAGGGATGCGGTTGCGTAAGCGCAGCCTCGGGCGATCTCTCCGGGTTCGCCCTCCTCCTCGGCGGATTGCTCGCGGCGAGGCGCAGGCGAGGCGATAGGTAGGCCGGATGTCGCCCCTCGTCCTCCTCGCCCTGCTCTCCTCGCCCGCGTCTGCCCACGACCTTGCGATCCGCCACGCCACGGTCCTGACCGCCGCCGGCGCCCCGCTGCTCGACGGCACAGTCATCGTGCACGATGGCGTCATCGCCGCCGTCGGTGCGAGTGTCGCGACCGGAACGGTGCCGGCTGTCACCATCCCGACTGGCGCAGATTCCATCGATGCAACCGGCATGTACCTCATGCCCGGCATCATCGACCCGCACTCCCACATGGGCGACTACAGCTGGCCCGACGGGGTTGGGCACAACGACGGAAACGAGGCGACCGAGCCATTCACCCCGCGCATCTGGGCGGGCGACAGCATTGACCTCGAAGATCCGGCATTTCCTCTCGCGCGCGCCGGCGGTGTCACGACTGTGCAGGTCCTGCCCGGCTCCGCCAACCTCATCGGCGGGCGCTCGGCCGTCATCAAGCTACGACCCCGACGAACGCTGGACGAGATGCTCTTCAAGGCGGCACCCCCGGGCATCAAGATGGCGATCGGCGAAAACCCGAAGCGGGTCTACACCGGCGAGCGGGGCGAGGAGACAGACATCCAGATCCAGACGCGGATGGGGGAGTTCGCTGCGTTGCGCCGGGAGTTTCAGGCGGCATTGGACTACCGGGAGGCCCGCAAGCGACCCGCAGCGCAGGGCGGCCCGCCCCCACGCGATCTCGATCTCGACGTGATCCTAGACATCCTCGACGGCAAGATCCTCGTCCACCTGCACTGTTACGAGACAAACGACATCCTCGGCATGTACCGCATCGCGGACCAGTACGGCTTCCACATCCAGAGCCTGCAACACGGCCTCGAAGCCTACAAGATCCGCGACGTCGTGAAGGCGCACGGAACCATGCTCGCCACGTTCACGGACTGGTGGGGCTTCAAGATCGAGGCCTGGGACGCCATCCCACAGAACGCTGTGTTGGCAACACAGGACGGCATCCCCGTCTCCATCCACTCGGACTCGGCCAGCTTCGTGCAGCGCCTGAACATCGAGGCCGCCAAGATGCTCCGCTACGGGTGGACGGAGGACGACGCGCTCAAGAGCATCACGCTCTGGCCGGCGATGATGCTCGGCGTACAAAGCCATGTCGGGACGATCGAGGTCGGGAAGGACGCCGATCTCGCGCTGTACGACAAGGACCCGTTCTCGGTGTACTCGCGCTGCCAGCGTACCTGGATCGACGGCGAACAGGTCTATGACCGGGCCACTACGCCGGTTGGAGGTGCGCTTTGAACCGTCGCCAGTTGCTGCGGATCGCCGGGGCCGCGGGCATGGTCGGCGGCGTTGGTATCCGGCGGGCGCGGGCGGACGACGAGGTCATCTATTCAAACGCCCGGATCCTCACCGGGATGATGCCCACGAGCGACGGGGAGTCCGCGGGGTTGCTGGAGGTTCAAGGTGGCATCCACGTCTCCGGCGGCATGATCGTCGACATGGGGTCGAGCGTCACCGGCGGCATCGACCTCGGCGGCGCCGTGGTCTGGCCCGGCACCTGGGAGTCGGGGACCACGGCGGGCATCGCCGAGATCGACCTGGAGGCGGCAACGCACGACGACAGCGAGACGGGCGACCCGCTTGAGCCGCAGATGCGCGTGACGGACGGCTACAACCCGCAGTCCGTGCTGATCCCCGTGCTCCGCGCGCGCGGGGTCATGGGTGGGTTGGTGATGCCTGGAGGCGGCATCGTGAGCGGGCAAGCCGCGTGGATGCGGACGACCGGCGTGACGGTCGAGAAGGCCACTGTGTTGGATCCGGCGGGCCTGGTGATCAACCTCGGTCGGACGGGCGTGAGTGACAAGGGTCCGTCCTCGCGCATGGGCGTGGCCGCTCGCCTGCGCGACGTCCTCGACGCCAACCCCCCGCCTCCCGAGCCTCCGCGGCGTTCCATCTGGCACAAACCGCCCCCCGTCGACCCGAACAAGAAGCCGCCTACGAAGGCCGAGACGGTCTGGCACGACCTGCAGAACGGCTACCTCAAGGCCATCTTCACGGCGGAGCGCGCCAGCGACATCGAGGTCGCGCTCGGCATCATCCGCGACTACTACCTGGACGCGGTGATCCTGGGCTGCAGCGAGGCGTGGATGCTCGCGGACGCCATCGCTGAGAGCGGCGTGCCGCTGATCGTCGGCCCGGTGACCGTCCAGCCGGACAGCTACGACCACCTCCACGTCCGCTACGACAACGCCGCGCTCCTGCACAAGGCCGGGGTCCTCTTCGGTTTGCGCATCGGCGACCCGCACCGCGCCTTCGATCTCACCACCGAGGCCGGCATCGCCGTCGCCAACGGCCTCCCCTGGGACGTCGCGATCGCGGCGATCTCCGGCAATTCCCCGTCGCTCTTCGGGCTCGACCTTGGCCGGATCCAGGTGGGGGCCGAGGCGACCTTCGTGGTCTCCGACGGGGACCCGTTGGAGCCGCGCTCCTCGGTCAAGCGGGTGGTCGTCCAGGGCGTCGACGTGCCGCTGACCAATCACCAGACCGAGCTTTACGACCGGTTCAAGGTCCTAAAGTGACGACCGTCGGGGGCGTCAACGCGCGGTTCATCGCGATCGAGGGGCTGGACGGCTCGGGCGGCACCACCCAGCTCACCCGGTTGAAAGCGGCGTTTGAGGCGCGGGGAGCCGCGGTGATGGTCACCCGGGAGCCGAGCGACAGGCCCGTCGGGAAGCTCATCCGCGCCCAGCTCGCGGGGGAGCTTGGCGACGCCGTCTTCCCCTACCTCTTTGCGGCCGACCGTCGCGATCACCTCGACGCCGTCGTGCTTCCCGCCCTGGCCCGCGGAGAAAACGTCCTCACCGACCGCTACGCCCTCTCCAGCTTTGCCTACCAGGCCGAAGCCCACGGCCTCGACCGGGTGATGCGGTTGAACCAGGACTTTCCCGCGCCCGACCTCACCATCCTCCTCGACCTGGACCCGCAGACCTGCCTCGATCGCATCCTCGCCCGCGGGCTGCCTCGGGACCGGTTTGAGACCCTGGATCGGCTGCGAACGATCGCCGCTGGCTACGACGCCGCGGTGCTTGCGTGCGAGGGGCGGTGGCGGATCGCGCGCGTGGATGCGCGGGGGACGGCAGACGCAGTCGCCGAGCGGGTTTTCGCGGTCGTATGGCCCGACTGATCCCGCTCGGACGGGTGGAGTACCGCGAGGCCTGGGCGCGACAGGAAGCGGAGCTTGCGGCTGTCATTTCGGGCGCGGAGAACGCCGTGATCGTGTGCGAGCACGAGGCGGTCTACACCCTCGGCCGTCGGCGCGGCGCCATCGCGAACGTGCTTGACGCGGGCGACACGCCGGTGATCGAGGTTGAACGCGGCGGAGACGTGACCTGGCATGGCCCCGGGCAGCTCGTCGGCTACCCGATCCTCCACCTCGACCGTCCTGGCTCACCCGCACCGCGCGACCTCCACGCGCACCTCCACCGCCTCGAAGACGTTGTCATCGACGTTTGCGCGGCCCTCGGGCTCCCGGCCGGGCGTGACGAGCGGAACACGGGGGTGTGGGTGGACGGCCGCAAGCTGTGCAGCATCGGGGTCGCGTGCCGCCGCTGGGTCGCCTGGCACGGGCTCGCCATCAACTGCAATCCCGATCTCTCGGCGTTTGAGCGAATCAACCCCTGCGGGCTGCCGGTGGGGACGATGACGAGCCTGTCGGTGGCGCTCAAGCGGGACGTCACCGTGGGCGAGGTGGAGGGGCTGCTGAGCGACAGGGTTCGCGACTGGTGACTGGGCGGGCCGGCCCCACGCGTCGAGGCTTGACGCCGATTTCGCAGCAAACCCGGAACGGGAGTGGGTGTCTGTGGTCTACACTGGAGTCATGGTCCTCCTCGCCCTCTTCGCATGTGTCCGTCCGCAGGCCGCGAACGTGCAGGACATCGTGGCCGCGCCGCCGCCGGTCGCCGTTCCAGGCTCCGAGATGGCGTTTTACGAGGTGACCGGGCGCACGCCTGTCGACGTCGTCGAGTCGATGACCGAGAATGCGCCCCAGGACAGCAGCATCCACCACGCCGCCCAGACAGACTGGGACGTTGTCTGGCGCTACCCGGCCGGCCCGGACGACGGCTCCGCTCCCGCCTGTCAGCTCGACCAGGTCGACGTCCACGTGTCGATCCTCACCCGCTTCCCCCACTGGCAGCCGCCCGCCGACGCTGACCCGAAGGACGTGGACGAGTGGGCCCGCTACACGACCGCGCTCGCCAAGCACGAGTCCGCGCACGTGCGGATCATCGACGATCTCGCGGGTACTTTGCCTGCCGCTCTGAACGCCGGGACCTGCGACGACGCCGATCAGCGCGGTGAGGCCGTCCTCGACGCGATCCGGGCGCAGAACGCCGAATTGGACACGGACACGCTCGACGGCGAGACGACCGGGGCCGAGCTCGCGTGGGTGGCTCCGTTCGGCGGGTGAGGCGCCTGACGGTCAGCTCCCGGTGTCGAGGTCGGACAGGATCGCGGCCTTGATCGTGTCAAAATACCCGGTGGCCTCCCCGAACCCGGTGCCGAGGTAGACGACGACGCCATTGGGATTGAGGACGGCGATGGACGGGAGGCTCATGCCGCCGTCCGGGTTCAGCGCGGGGGCGAGGACGACGTAGCCGAAGTCGGCGTCTGCCAGCACCGGCGATTTGACATGGAAGATCGTCGTCCATTGCCGGAGCGTGAGGTCGTCCGGGGAGCGGTTGACAGCGCCGAGGCTGGCGTTGAGGAGCGTGACCACCTCGACGTCGACGCACTGCGCCGCCATCTCCGTCTTGAACGCCTCTTCCATCGAGGCGAGGTTCTGGCAGGGACCGCAATTGGTCGATGCCGCGTCCACGACCACGTACCGCCCACGAAAGTCCCAGAGATCCACGCCTTCTCCGCAGACATCGCGCAGGCGTGCGTTGGGGAACGTGGCGCCGAGGGCAGCGCTCCAACCCTGTACGGGCCCGCCTGGGCTGAACTCCGGCCAACCGCAGCGGTACGGCGTCGTGCGCGCGCCTGCTGGGTCCTCGACCGTCGTGGTGCCGACCCCGAGCGTGAGCGTTGCGGTCGCCGCCACCGTCACGTTGCCCGCGCTTGCGGTGTCGCCCGTCGCCGCCAACGCCGTCGTTTGGGTCCACGTCCACGCGCCCCCGGACCCGCTCGCGACGTCGCCCAGCGCGATGTTGTCGTCGTTGCTCCACCAGAGCTCCCCGCCGTCTCCGGAGAGGCCGAGCTGCTCGGTCTGCTCGACGGCACCGTCGTAGAGCTGCGCGTAGCAGTCATCGTGGCCCTCGGTCATCACCGAGAGCCCTTGCGTGAGCGGGCTGCAGTCGGGACACAGCCAGCCGATGTCGGTGCGCTCGGTAAAATCGTCGTAGGTCCGGGTGTAGTGGCAGTCGGCGTGACCGGCTGCGATCGCCGCATCGTCGAAGGTCAGGTCCCAGCGGATCGTGCCGGACAGGGTGCGCGCCACGGTGGGGCCCTCGCCGGTGTCCTTTGGCCCGGGGGAGGGGTCGGGCATGCTGCAGGCCTCACCGGAGTCCGCGGGGGAGTTCGGGGGCTTGATGGCG
Source organism: uncultured Pseudomonadota bacterium (assembly GCA_903844155.1). Lineage (GTDB taxonomy): Bacteria > Myxococcota_A > UBA796 > UBA796 > SXON01 > CAIUMM01. The sequence goes on from CAIMSU010000113.1 coordinate 132,545, forward strand.
TAGCACCCGAGGAGGGCAACCAGGAGCATCCGTCGACTTACCCCGCTCTGTCGGCAAGAGTGTCTCGAACCGTCACACGCGCGCTCAACTCAGCGTACAATGCGGCGTGAGGCTAGCCCGATGACCCAGTCCGTTCGCGCCCCGTCCCTGCTCCCCCGCGGGCTCTCCCGATTCGCCCCGCTCCTCGCCCTCTCCGGGCTCGCTGTGGTCGCAAGCTGCAAGATCGACAACGGCTTGAACGGCAAGGGCACGCAGCCGCCGCCGTTCGACACGGGCACCAGCTTCGTCCCTGACACGTCCACCGCGGACAGCGGGACGCCCGATTCCACGGTCGACTCCGTCCCAGTCCCGACGTGCAACGACGAATACTTCCCGGGCAAGACCGTCCCGCAGCTCTCCGAGTGCCAGGCCGAGAGCACCACCGTCGGCACGTTCAACCCCGTCGTCCTCTGGGACACCGAGACCTTCGCGTCCAACAGCAGCTCGGTGAGCTGCATGATGCAGCCGGTCGTCTGCAACCTCACGGACGACAACGGCGACGGCAAGATCGACGACAATGACGTGCCAGACGTCATCATCATCACCTACTCGCCCGGTGTGTTGCGCGCTCTCTCCGGTTCTGACGGCACCGAGCTCTGGGGCGCGACCGGTGGCGGGGCGATCCAGATCACCGGTGGCGCGGCGTGCGGCGACATCGACAACGACGGCATTCCCGAGGTCATCGCGGCGACCAGCAACGGCGTGGACGTGTTCGACCACAACGGGACAGAGATGTGGTCGTGGTCGGGCGGGTCCGGGCACATGGACGGCACCTCGGACAGCCCCGGCATTGCCGACATGGACCACGACGGCAACCCGGAAGTGCTGATCGGCAACTGCATCCTCGACAATACGGGAGGCAAGATCGGGTGCGGGAGCAGCGGTTGGGGCTCGTCGACGAACGTGGGCTCCGCCGCCTTCGCGGTCGACATCAACCAGGACGGCGAGCTCGATCTCGTCGCCGGCAACGCGATCTACGACATCGACGGCAACACCGAGTGGTCCAACGGCCAGTCCGACGGCTACCCGGCCGTCGGCAACTTCGACGACGACGACAACGGCGAGATCGTCGTGACGGGCGACGCGAAGATGCGTGTGCAGGACGACGACGGCACCGTGCTCTGCAGCGCGAACATCCCGTCCGCATCAGGCGAGTACGGCGGACCGCCGACCGTCGCGGACTTTGACGGCGATGGCAAGGCCGACATCGGCGTGGCCGCAAACTCGACCTACACGGTCTTCCACAGCGACTGTTCGGTCCTCTGGCAGTACACCGGCACGACCGACCCCTCCTCCGGGAACACCGGCAGCTCCGTGTTTGATTTCGAGGGCGACGGCATCGCCGACGTCGTGTACGCCGACGAGCGCTGGGTCTGGGTCTTCAACGGCGCGGACGGCAGCGTGAAGATGCAGGACACCGAGCACTCCAACAACACCTGGCTGGAGTACCCGACGATCGCGGACATCAACGCGGACGGCTCGGCGGACATCGCGGTTTGCAACACACCCGGGTCGTGGGGCTCCAAGAACGGCGTCACCGTCTTCTCCGACGCCGACCTCTCCTGGCGCAAGGGCCGCCCCATCTGGAACCAGCACGGCTACAGCATCACCAACGTCAACGACGACGGGACGATCCCGGTCCATCAGGAGACGAACTGGTTGACCTACAACAACTTCCGATCGGGGGACCTGACCCCGGGAGTTGGCTACTCTGGGCCGGACCTGTTCGCACACATCGAGGACGTGTGTGTCACCGAGTGCGACTCTGGCAACGTCGACCTCTGGGTGACCATCGGGAACCAGGGCTACAACGACGTGACCGACCCGTTCAACATCGACATCATCGGGCAGACCGACGCCGGTGAGGTCATCCTCGACACCATCTCGTACACCGCGGGGGTGCCGATGGGAACGCAGACCGCCTCCATCCTCATCGAGCTGACGGGCGTGCCGAAGCCGTTGTACGACCTCCGCGCCGATGTCGACGGGGGCAACTCGACGTCGCTCTCGCAGATCTCGGAGTGCTACGAGAACAACAACGAGGACACGTGGGGCGCGGTGGTGTGTTTGTGAGCCTTCGCGGGTTTTCCTGCTAGCTCGAACACCGGGTTGGCTGGCCAAGGAGAAGGCGCGACTTCGTGCCCCGCACGAAGCGTGCCTTCGACGCGGTCAGCGACGGTCGCGCTCGCCGATCCCGGCGCAAGTATCGACAGGTCAAGGGAGGTCACGAACACGCGTCCCAGTCGGAAAGCCGAGGCGCGACAAGGAAACAACAGCCATCGCGAGCGCCGCGCGCGAGTGATGGCTGGGTTCGACGCGCCGCTCCGCGCCTACCCCAGCAGCTCGGCGACGAACGCGATGCCCTTCACATGCCCGTTCGCGTGCTTCGCATGCACGAGGGCGTTCGCGGTGAGGACGCCGTCATTTAGGTTCGCGGCCACGATCGCGTAGGTCTTCGCCGTCCCGCCAACGTCGACGGAGACGCTGAACACCGAGCGTGCGCCGGCGGTCACCGGGGGCGCGGCAGGTGCGGGTGCCGAAGCAGCCTTGCCCGGAGCGGCTGCGCGGGGTTGCCGAGGCTTGCCCGCTTCCGGCCAGGAAGCGGCGATACCCCGCCGGGTACGGTAGGTTCGGACGTTCTCGGGCGTCACGTGGGCGAGCTTGGCGACCTCCGCGTCCGGCAGCCTGCCGAGCATCTCCAGGAACGCGTCGAGCGCGGATTTACGGCCGCGAAAGCTGCCTTCGGCGGCGACGGGGGCGGGTGCCGGGGCGACGGACGCGCTGGCGGGCTTGGCGGCCGGCGCCTTTCCGGTGGCCTTCGGCGCGGGAGCCTTCGGGGCCTTCGGCGCGGCGGCCTTCGGTGCTGAGGCGGTCGATGCCCCCTTCGCTGCGGCGGCGCGAGCGGCCGGGGGCGGGTTCTCGGGGCCGAACTTGTATCCTTCATACGCCGGGATATCGTGCTTCTTGCGGAAGCTGATGATGAGCGAGCGGGAGACACCCGCTTCGACGGCGATCTTGTGATCCGGCTCCTTGCCAAGGCGGGAGAGGTAGGCGTCGAGCTTGTGGGTGGACTTCTTGGGCATGGGATCTCGATAGGGTGAAGGGTTGGCAACACATATCCCGGTGGCGCTGACTGTCCAGATGGGAGCGGTTCCCGGCATGGGCGGCGTGGTGTATACTGCGCCGATGCGCACGCTCAACCTGCTCTCCCGTCGCCCGCTTCCCTCCGCCCTCTTCGGCGTCGCCACGCTCGTACTCGCCGGCTGTGGCAACGACCTGAAGATCGCCCAGTCCGCGCGCTGCGACGGCATCCAGGAGGGCACGGAGACGACCGTCGACTCCCCCTTCGACGCCGACCAGGACGGCTTCTTCGACGGTGCCAACCCCGACTGTCAGACGACCTACGCGGCTGCCGATCTCGACTGCAACGACCAGGACCCGAGCATCCATCCCGGCGCGCCCGAGGTCACTTGCGACGGCATCGACAACGACTGCGACGCGACGACGCCCGACTCCCAGGATGCCGACGGCGACGGGTTCAACTCCTGCGTGGACTGCCAGGACGAGATGGCGACCATCAATCCCGACGCCCCCGAGATCGTGTGTGACGGCTACGACAATGATTGCAACGCCGCGACGCCCGACGAGACCGACGCCGACAGCGACGGCTACGGGAGCTGCACCGACTGCGCCGATGGCGACCCGAACGTGAACCCCGGCACCGCCGAGATCACCTGCGACGGCATCGACAACGACTGCAACCCCGCGACCGTCGACGGTCCCGACATCGATGGCGACGGCGCCTCCGCGTGCATCGACTGTGACGACACCGACCCGACCCGCTCGCCCACCTTCACTGAGATCTGCGGCGACGGCATCGACAACGACTGCAACGGGGAGGTCGATGATGGCTGCGACGTTGACTACACCGGCATCTACGTCCTCGACCACGAGGCGTCCTACTCCTGTGCCTTCGGGATCGTCAGCATCTCCGTACACGACCTGACCGTCATCGACGCCAACCCGGTGATCGAGTTCTCCTCCAGCGGCACCCAGCCCGGGACCATGAGCGGCACCATCGACGCGTCTGACGCATTCACCACGTCCAACGTGCTTCGTGGCTCATGCACCGAGACCTACGGCTTCAACGGGTCGTTCACTGGGCCTGACACGTTTACGGGCACGCTGACGGCCAGCTACTCGGGCTCGTGCTTTGATTGTTCCAACCAGAGTTGGACGGTCACGGGGAATCGGTAGCCACCGCACGCCTTCGCGGGTTGCACCGCGCCGGGGGGGGCGCGTATAGTGGGCGTCCCCCGATGGTGCGCGCATGCGGAAGGTTTTGGCAGTTGCATTTGTACTTTTGTGCGGATGTGGCAAGCCGGTCGGAGAGGGGGATACGGCCGCCTGCGCGGACGTCTCTGCGGACTCCGCTTCGGTGCCCGCGTGCCCGAACCTGTACGACACCGCGACTCCGACCGTGGACATCGCCGTCGACGGTCAGCGGGCCGCGATGGCCTCGGGGTCGCGCGCTCTGGCGGCGGGCGACGCGGCGGGCGCGGGGACCGATCAGGTGTATGGGGCGGGGCGGGACGACGTCGTGGCGGTCACAGCCGGGATGCCCGACGGCATCACCGTGTGGCAGTCGGCGGACAGCGTCTGGATGACGCCTGCGGTCGGCGACATCACCGGGGACGGCGTCCCGGACCTGCTCATCGGCGCCCCGGGATCGGACGAGGGGGTCGGTCAGGTGATCGTTCTGGCCGGACCGGTCACCCGCCTTCGGACCTGGGACGACAACCCCATCACCGTGAAGGGCGCCGACACCACCGCGTTCGGGTCCGCCCCGCAGGTCGGCGACGCGACAGGGGATGGCGCCCTCGATCTGCTCGTGACGGACGGCAACGCGAGCGGGGCCCTGGTCTCGTTGTTCGCCGGGCCGGTCGATGTCGACACTGACCTCGGAGCGGCCGTCGCCACCTGGTCCGAGGACTCCCCGGACGGCGCGAGCAGCTACGGCAGCGCGGCGACGGGCCTGCTCACTGATCTCGACGGCGACGGCATCGACGACGTCGTCCTGTTCGATGCAGCGAGCTCCTCCGTCCCCGTTCGGTCGGGGTGCGACTCCGATTCCCCCGGTGCCATCGGTGTCTTCGACGGGCCAGCCGCCGGCGGGTCGTACTGGCTCGGCGACGCCGACGCGTTGCTCTTCGGCGCGGTGAATCGGGCGTTCTTCGGCTTCAGCGTCACCGGGGGCGACGTGGACGGCGACGGCTACGGCGACCTGCTCGTGAGCGGCTACGGGGCGAACTGGCACCCCGAGCTGCAGCTCCTCGTCGGTCCGATCCGTGCGGGGGCTTCGCCGGTCGCGGAGTTTGAGGTCGGCGTCTCGGGCGTCGTGAACAGCATCGGCGATCTCGACGGCGACGGCCACGCGGACGTCATCGCGTCGGCGGGCGACACGGCGTTTGACACCGGCGATCCGTCCGGCCCGGAGGTGGACGCCTGGTACGGCCCGTTCGCCGGTTCCTACGGCGTGCTTCCGGACGGCTGCACGTACGCGGCGGACGCTCGCTGGGTGGACAGCACAGGGCTCTCGTTTGGCAATGCCGTGCTCGCCGCAGACCTCACACACTCGGGCCGGGGCACGCTGGCGGTTGGGTCCAGCGCCGCGGACGGGACCGGCGTCATCGACCTGTGGTCTGGGCAGTGACGCTCCCCGATGCCGTGCTGCCGGCGTCGTGGCGGTGAGCTACTGCATGGCCGCCCGGACAGATTCCCCGACCGGGCCGGGCCCCGGACCGTCACGCCCATCGAGCCGTACGACCGGCGCCAGCTCCTTCAGCGTGCTGCAGAGGTAGAGCTCGTCCCACAGTTCCGCGGCTGACGGCGCCTCTTCGTGGACCGTGACACCCAGCGAACGCGCCGCCGCCAGCACCCGCGCTCGCGTCACCCCCGCGAGGATCCGCCCGTCGAGCGGCGCCGTCCACAGCTCGCCGCCCCGGATCGCGATCAGGTTGGAACGGTTCGCCTCCGTCCAACAGCCCGCTTCGTCGCGCCAGATCACCTCGTCCACGGGCTCTCCAAGCGTGCGCGAGGCCTGACGGACGGCCAACAGCCAACCAACGCGGCTGGTGTGCTTCACGTGCCCCGGGAGCCAGGGAATTGGCGCCACGGGCATCGTTGCGCAGCGCGCGGGGGCGCCGATGCGGGCGAGGTCCAGGGGGAGCGCGCGCAGGAGGCGCTGGCTCTCGGTCAGCAGCACGTTCAACTTGAGGTCGCCGCTGGGCTCGGTGGCGGCGAGGCCGCGAAGCTCACGCTCGGTAGCGGCCCGGTCCCAGGCCCACCCGAAGAACGCCGCGCTGGACGCGAGGCGATCGAGGTGGTCGTCGAGGCAGAGGACGCGCCGGCCGGACGCCGTCGTAACGGTGCGAAGCGTCTCAAAGACGCCAGCGCCGGTCCAAAGCGCGCCGTCGTCCACGTCGAAGCCGCCGGGGACGAGCGGCTGCCCGCCCAACAGGGTGGTCACTCGCCGTCCTCCGCGTCGTTCGCTCCCGGGATGCCCGTCGGGACCTGCATGGCTTTTGCCCGCAGCGAATCAACCGAAACGGGCTGGTCCATGCCGTCTGCCGCGGCGACGGGCATCGGGTTGGGTGTCCCTGGCGGGCGCAGGCTCGGCATGCCGGCCATGCGCATGACCTCGCGCTCGTCGTCAGTGTAGCCGGCCTTGACGTCGGGCGGCAGGGTGGGGTCCTTGCGCGCGGCCATCAGCCACTGGTAGACCGCGGAGAGCGCGTGGTGGACGTAGTCGATGCGGACCTTGGGCTCGTTCATGGCGTAGCGGATGCCGCCGAGGACCATGTCGGGACGCGAGTAGGCGTGCGTGTCGAGGTTGTCGTGCTGCATCTGCAGGGCAAAGCGCACGGTCTCACGGGAGTGCTTTTCAAAGTACGCGGATTGCGTAGTATCCATGCGGATCGCCATGTCGTAGGCCGCGGAGGTGCCCTCGCCGTAGCAGAACGCCTGCATCGCCGGCAGCTCACCCTCAAACTTGTAGTAGCCGCCGACGTAGTCGGGGAACGGGGCGTTCTCCTGGGTGTATTCGTAGCTGTCGATCATCCAGCGGGCGACGTCGAGGCCGAACTTTGCGACATCGTGCGCGTGGGGGACGGCGCGGGTGTAGGCGCTCGCGGCCATGACGGTCCAGGGGCCGAACTGCACAAGATCAAGGCGGGTTTCGTTGTCGTAGATGTACGCAGGCCAGGGGCCGACGTTTGACTTCTTGGCCGCGCGCTCTGCGTACCACTGCTCGTAGTGCGCGAAGAACTTCGGCAATCCGGCGAGATAGCTGGGATCGTGGAAATACTCTGAGAGATACACCAGCGAAAGCGCCGCTTCCCCCGGCACGATGTCGTTGACAGAGGTGTAGTACGGGTGGTCCTTGGGGACGTGGTAGCCGGCGAAGCTCCCGTCTGCGCGTTGCATGAACTCGACAAACCGTCCCTGCTGGCGCATCAGGTCGTCGTACTGATGGTCGTTTGTCTGGCGTGCGACCTCGATCATCCCGAGCAGGCCGACGACGACGCTGCCGAGCTTGGTGTTCTTGTCGTAGGTGTAGTACGCCATCCCGTTTTTCAGGATGTCGTCCTTCATCGGGCTCGCGTTCACGGCGTCCAACTCCCAGCCCTTGAGGTTGGAATGGTCGCGGATCTGCAAGGATTGAAGCGTCCAGTTCTGCGCTCGGATGGCACCCGACAGGAACTCGGGCCGCGGGTCCAGCGTATATGCCTCCCAGAGATTCCAGGTCGCCAACGTGTGCCGAACATGGTTGTCCTCGTTGGAGAACCGTGCCTCCTCGGGCCAGTATTTGTAGACGACTGCGCCGTCCGGCTTCAGGCTGCGGATGTACCACTCCGCGGCCATCAGCACCGAGTCGCGGGCCGAGTCAACGTTGACGTCACTGAGCGGAACCGGCGTTGTCCCTCGGTAGAAGGGGATCACGCCATGGGACTGGATCGTGGCGGTCGGGTCGCCGGGCTTGGACGGGTCGGGCACGGTCTTGACGACCTCCACCCAATGGATGTCCCGGATCAGGTCCAGATCCACGGCGGCGTCCTTCCACGGCTTGACGCTGTCCCACTTGAATTGTCGGGCTTCGGCCTTGAGGAACTGCGCAGCGGTCGTGTAGCCGCGCACTGCGGCGACGGAGCCCGGAAAGACGCCGCTTTGCCCGTTCTTGCCGGCCTTCTTCTCCTCAGCCGTCGGCTTTTGGACGAAAACCGCGCCGTCCACGCCCATCTCAAACAGGTCCTCGATCTTGTCATCGTCGCGCGGGATGACCCACGCGCGCTCGGTGATGCGGTGCATCTCGAGCTGGTAGCCGGGCATGGCGAGCTTCAGGATGGGAAAGCCAAGGGTCTCGCGGTCGCGGCGGTACATGGACTCCAGATCGTTCACGGTCTCGATCAGCGCCTTGTCGAGCGTCAAGCCGGAGGCCAACGAGATCGCGAGCTCCGAGCCCTGGCCCCGCACCGTCGTCACCAGGTTCCAGTCCTTCCGCTCTGCCTTTTGCTCGGGAAAGGCCGGCGGGCTCTTGCCCTCGAGCACGTCGCGCACCCAGTGGATCGCGGGACTCGCGATGTCGGGTGGGAAGGCGAGTGGCTTGTCGACGAGCAGGTAGACGAACGCACCGTCCTCGACGCCTGCGAGCTCAAAAAAGTGCAGATCGTCGTGGTGGACGAGGCGGGACAGCACGCGCTGGTCGCGGTCGAAGCTGGGGCCGATGTCGCTGTGCACGATGAGGATGCGGGCGTCGGTCTTGCGGAGCATCGTCGAGAGCGCCTGCTCGTCCGTCCCCATGAGCGCGGTGCGGTAGGCGGGGTCGCGCAGGTCGATGGCTTTTACCGCAGGATCGAGGCCGTCAAAAGTCCCAGGAACGTCGACGACGACGGGCGCGTTGATCTTCTTGATCAGCGCCTGGGACTTCTCCGAGAGCGGGACCTCCGGGGCGGCGGCCCAGGCAGCATCGGCACGAGCGGCGTAGTCCGCGCCCTGGACGAGGATCCCGGAGCCGGAGCCGGTGGCCTGGACGACACCGCCGACGGTGGACGGGGTGCACGCGCCGACGCTCGAGAGCGCGACGAGGGCGAGCAGGCCGGACAACAGGAGCGGGCGGGACGACGGGGACAACGTGAACCTCAAGGGCTGCGCGCGGTATCAAGAAACCGGCTCGCCCGGGGGTCAATCTCAGCCTCCCGCCTCCAGCCTCACTCCACGTCCATCTCCGCGTGCCATTCCGTGCCCTCGTCACACGAGATGTCCGCCGTGGTCAAGGCGATCGCGCTCTGCCCGACGAAGTCGTAGGTGTACTTGGGGCCGTCTGTCGAGAGGTTCGTGTAGATGGGGTCGTTGGGGACGTCGATGCCGTCGCCGAGCGAGAGCGCACAGTCGGGAAGCTCGCGGCTGACGTGCAGATCGAGGTAGATGTGGCCGTCGTCCGGGCTGGACGTGTCAACCGCGACGGACCAGTAGCCACAGGTGTCCGCCTCGGAGAGGACGCCCGATGGCGAAGTCGAGCTTCCGGGGAACGTGCAGGGCGGTGATCCGCCGCACGCGGACAGCGCAGCGACAGCAAGAAGCACCGGTCGCATCACGGGTTCACAAGGCAGGCGCTCTGCAGCGGGATCCGCTTGTCGGTCGCCTGACCCGTTTGCAGGTACGCCAGCACCGTGACCTGCTGACCCTCCTCAACCTTCGCGAAAGCGGCGGCGTTGGCGTCCGGAAAGTAGGCCTGGACCTTGCCCTTTCCGATGGGTCCAGAGCGCAGGCCGATGAACGCCCCGCCGTCGTCTCGGCTCACGCGCGTTGCCTCGCCGGTCACCTGCAGCAGCTTCTGGCCGCCGTACGCCGTCTCGGCTTGGAGCACGTTGCCCCCAAAGGCCGCGACCAGCTCGTTCGGCGCGACCGTCACCCGCTCCTTCGGCGGGTTCGCACAGTCGAATTCGGGCGTGCCCGTCATCCTCGCCACGTCCCCGCAGGCGAGGGTGGCGAGCGTCAGCACGGTGGACAAAACGAGGAGGGCCGGAGGATGTCGTCGCATCGGCGCGACGTATCCCCCGGCCCCCGTGCCGGCGACGCGGGTCGGCGCGCCTACTGCGCGATCGCGAAGCTCCCCTCGGTGGCGTACTCTGCGGGGGTGTACGCGCAGTCGCTCTCGCTGCCCTCGGTCGGCTCGATGTTGGCGGTGTCCGTGTAGTAGACGCGCGTGAAGCTCGTTCCCCAGCATTCGGACGCGCTCACGACGGTGGTGCCGATGTCGCCGCCGGTCACCTGCACGTCGCCACGGCCCTGACCGTCGGCCTGCCAGCGCGACCGCATCGTCGCCAGCTCGTCCTGGCCGCGCCCGTCGATGTCCGCCAGCCACGCCAGGTCCATGTCACCGGCGCCCTGGTAGTCCTCGTTGTAGGCGTAGGCCGCGTTGACGAGGGAGCCGCCCGCGAACCCGTAGTCCGTGGCCGCCACGACCGCGCCCACCCCGCTGGCGTCGTACGCGTACTGCACGCCCCACGTGCCGGTGAGATTGTTGCCCGGGTCCATGCCGTGCGCGGTGGTGAAGTCGACCGCGAACTGCCCGGACGCGTCATCGCGCGTGGACCCGGCGTCGACCTGACCCGCGACGATCCCGACGGCATCGGTGTCGACGGAGCCGCCGTTGGGAACGTAGAAGACCGACCAGGTGTAGCTGCCGTCGTCCTGGGCCTGGACCCAGATGCCCGTGGACACAGGATCGAGGCCGGACTTCTGGTACGGGCCCCACATGGCCTCGGTCTTCGTGTCGTCGGTCCATGAGGGTGTCTGCGTGCCGACGACGAGCGCGACGGTGCCGAGGATCGCGGTGATGATGCCGTTCACGTCCTGCGTCACGTTGCGGGTGACGACGTAGTCCTGCGCCCAATCCGTGCTGGAGCCGTTGTCCTTGGCGGTCGTGCTGTCGACCGGGAGGTTGACCTCCAGCTTGTCCTGCGTCGGCAGGATGTCGTCGTGGTAGGCCGAGGCGGGGTCGTAGCAGCCGGCGACGAGGGAGACGGCGAAGGGGAGGGCGACGGAGAGAGCGTGCGAGAAAGACCGGTTCATGGGAGCCTCTTTGCGGCGACCGCCGCGGTGGTGGGGTGCGCTTATCTGACCCACGAGGCGACCGGGAGTGAAACGGTCGGGCGAAAAAACCTCAGGTGTTGTCCCCGCCATCGCAGTTGGAGTCAACGCCATCGTTGGGCGTCTCCGTGGCGCCGGGATGGATGGCGGGGTCGGCGTCGTTGCAGTCGGTGCCGCCGTCCGAGGCCGCGTAGTAGTGGTCGCCGTCGTTGTCGACGCCGCTGGTGTCCTGCCCGGAGTCGACGAACGTGTCGTCCATCGGCGCCACGCCGTACTTGGCGACGGGGACGAAGCAGGCGTCGAGGGTGGCCAGGGAGAGGCCGAGGGCGATGGACGCGGCGGACGGGAGGCGTAGGCCGGGCTCGGCGGTCTGGAGATGTGCGCCGCAGAACGGGCAATTTGCGTCGCTCGCGCGGGAGGTGAAGGTCCGGACGTAGCGGCCGCAGGCGGTACAAATCGGGAGCATCAGGTGTTGTCCTCGCCGTCGCAGTTGGAGTCGATTCCGTCGTTCAAAACCTCGGTTGCACCGGGGTTGATGGTCGCGTCGTTGTCGTTGCAGTCCGTGCCGCCGTCACTCACGGCGTAGTAATGGTCGCCGTCGTTGTCGACGCCGCTGGTGTCGTGCACGGAATCGCCAGGGATGTCGTCCATGATCGCGACACCGTAGGCGGCGATGGCGCTGCCGTTGCACGCGAGGAGGGGGGCTGTGATGAGGCCCATCAGCAGGACGGCCGCGCGAGGCGTGCTGCTCGCACGAGGGACCGGCTGACCGCACGTCGGGCAGATGGCGCGGACGTGAACGCCGCAGGTCGGACACAGTTGCAAAACGCACCTCTCCCCGGAGAATAGCACCGCAAGCGGGTCTCCGCGATGATCCAGATCCGCAGAGGGGGGATCTGGATCATGGGGTGGCACGCGGCTTGCGTTGATCCGGGACATGAAGCGTTTCTTCAAGCGACTTGCGCTGGTGTTGCTCGTCCTGCTGGCGGTTGGTGGGGTCGTTGCGAAGGTGCTCTACCAGCGCGACGTTGTGGACGATCCCGGCCCGGGATTCACACGCGCGGAGATCATGGCGATCATCGCGCAGGAGTCCCCCGTCACCTACCGCGACGGCAAGACGCCGATCGGCGTGTTCTTCGATTCCGAACATCGCAGCTACGTTTCGTATACCGACCTCCCGCAGGACTGGATCCACGCGATCCTGTCCGCGGAGGACGCCAACTTTTTCACGCACCATGGCTTTGACCCCAAGCACATCCTGCTCGCGGGCTGGCGCAACCTCGTGGCCGGTCACGTCGTCGCCGGCGGGAGCACGCTCTCGCAGCAAACAGCGAAGAACCTGTTCTACCGCCCGGACCGCTCCTGGTCGGCCAAGGGCGACGAGGCGGTCAACACCTTGCGACTCGAAGCGCACTTCTCCAAGGAGGACATCCTCGAATTCTACGCGAACCAGTTCCATGTGAGCGCGAACGGCCGCGGCATCGGCATCGCCGCGCGCTACTTCTTCGACAAGTCGCCGAAGGACCTGTCGACGAAAGAGTGCGCGTTCATTGCCGGACTTGTGAAGGCGCCGAGCAAGTACAACCCGTTCGTGGGGGAGAGCGAAGAGCGGCGGAAGGCGGCGACGGCCGCGGCCGAGGACCGCACTGAGTACGTACTTCGCCGGATGTTCGAGAACGGCTACCTCGACCATCAGCGGTACGCCGAGCTGCAGAAGGAGCCGCTGGTCTTCCGTCACGGCAACTTCCAGTACGACCGTTCCGTGGTGCTCGACGAGGTGCAGCGCGAGCTGGACTCCCAGACCTTCGTCGACCTCTTCGCGCGCCTCGGCATCGACAACCCGAGCACCGCGGGGATCCGCATCACCACGACGTTGGACGCGGACGTTCAGCGCGAGGCGATCTACGGCCTCTGGCACCACCTGACCGAACTTGGCCCGAAGCTGGAGCGGAAGGCGCCCGCGGACCTGAAGCTGCCTGACAACACCATGATGGAGATCGACCCAGGAATTGCGCTCGTCAAACATGGGTTCTACACCGCGCGGGTCACGGAAGCCGGTGCAGCGAGCCTCACGCTTGACGTAGGGAGTCGGCCCTGCACGGTCGACAAGGAGGGGGTGACGCGGATCGCCGCGGTGTTGGGCGTCAAGCCGTCCGAGATCACCCCGGCGCTGCCAAAAGGCAGCTTCGTGCTGACGAGCGTGCGCCTGCTGACTGCCGCGAAGCCGTCCGAGGGGGCGTCTGCGGACCTGGCGGGGCAATGCGATCTCGAGGTTCGCCCGGCGCTCCAGGGCGCGGTCGTCGTCCTCGACCAGGGAAACGTGCTCGCAATGGTGGGCGGGAACGACAATCGTAACTTCAACCGGGCGACCTCGGCGCAGCGCCAGTTCGGCAGCACGTGGAAGCCCATCGTCTACATGGCCGCGCAGCAGCTCGGCTGGGTGGCCACGGACACCCTCGACAACCGTAGGAACGCCTTCCCTTTTCGCGACGTCTGGTACTACCCGCACCCCGACCACCCCTCCGACGACTTCCTGCCGCTCACGCTCGTCGGCGCTCGCAGCGAAAACCTCGCCAGCATCTGGCTCCTCGACCACCTGACCGATCGCCTCAACCCTGAGCAGTTCCGCCAGTTGGCAGACGCCGTGGGGCTCGGCGGCGCCGATGGCATCGCCGCGGCTCGCCAGCATGAGGACATCCGGTCTTCCCCCGACCGTTTTCCCGAGTACGCCTTCCTCGAAGCCCGGGAGGACGTGCTCTCCGGCCTGGCCTTCGCCGCGCACCCCGAGGATGCGCCTGGGCTGCGATCCTTGCAGTACGGGCACGGGTTCGCGGCCGAACGTGCGCGCGTGCTCGCGACCGCGACCTCGGACGAGCGCACAGCCCGCCTCGGCGCGCTCGACGACAACCTCCTCGCACTGGAAGAGCTGGCCACGCAATGCGCAGACCCCTCGCTCGGCGCCGACTCGCCGCTCTACGAGGAGCCTGTGGACGGCACCCTCGCGTGCGCCGCGCCCCCGCCCGGCTACGAGCGTGTGACCGGCACCGGCGCTGCGACCTGGCCCGCGCTGACCGGCGACGTGCTGGTCGACGGGCGCCTGCACCTCTCAACCCTCCAGGACCTTCGAAAAGCGCTCGACGCCCACGTTGCCGAGCTGACCGGGAAGGACCCCTGGTCGCCCGAGGTGATGGCGCTGAACCCGGACTTTCGGTTGCTCGTCGGCATCCGCTACGTGAACCATCTGGCCACGGCCTTCGGTGTGCAGAGCGACCTGCCGACCGTCATGTCGCTCCCGCTTGGCGCCGCGGACATCACGCTCATGGACGCAGCCAGCATGTACCAGGGGATGTTGCGTGGCGAGCACTACTCGTTTCCCGGCCAGGGCTTCGAGGACACGGGCACAGCGGGCTTGCGCGAGGAGTTCCCGGTGGGAACGATGGGAATGGGGTTGATCGCGGAGATCCGGGATTCGGGTGGCAACGTGCTCTACCGGGCGAGCACCAGGGCCGAGGCTGTGGCCGATCCGGTCTCCGGTGAGCTCACCGCGGACATCCTTCGGAATGTCGTGAAGTACGGCACTGGGCGCCGCGCGCTGGACGCCGTGAAGGTCGGGGACCAGTCGGTCGTGGCCGTCGGCAAGACGGGGACGACGAACGAGTACAAGAACGTGGCCTTCGTGGGTATGGTCCCCAAACACCCGACCGGCGCGAACGTGAGCGGGCGATGGGGCGACGGGTACACCATCGCCGCGTACGTTGGCTACGACGACAACCGACCGTTGAAGCGGGGAAGTTTCCGGGTCCAGGGCGCTTCCGGTGCGCTTCCGGTCTGGATTGCCACGGCGCGAGGCATGGCGGACGCCGGGTTGCTCGACACTGTCGCCGAGTACACGCCTGCGCCCGGCCTCGTTCGTGTGCCCGTGCCGGCCGCGACTGACATGACGGACGCCGTCGACGCGCTCGTGCCGGAAAACGGGCAGCGGCGCTTTGCTTTGGCGACGCAGCCGGCGACGATGCAGGCGGCGCCCGCGCAACCTGCCAGCCCGGTGGTGCCAGACGGCTCGGCGGCCCCCAGCGCCACCGGATCGGACGGGAAGCCCGGCGAAACGCCGGCGAACAAGCCTGTGGATCCAGACCTCGCGCCCCCCGTGCCGAGCATCTGGGACGGGATGTAGGCCGACCGGGGGGATAGCCACCGGTATGCTGGTCCTCGCGAGTGCTTCCCCACGCCGTCGGACGCTGCTGACGGGCGCGGGTCTGGTGTTTGCGATCGAGGCGGCGAGCGTGGACGAGACCTGGCATCCCGGGGAGCTGCCGCGCGCGTACGTCCTGCGCGTCGCCCGGGCGAAGGCGAGGACCGTCTACGAGCGGGCCGTGAACCGGCATGATCGTCTGCCGGGCCTGCGGGTGCTGGCGGCGGATACCACCGTGGCGATCGGGGACCAGGTCTACGGCAAGCCCATCGATGCCCGCCACGCAGCGGCGATGATCGGCGATCTTGCAGGGCGGGAGCACCTGGTGCACACCGCGGTGGTGGTGATCGAGGCAAAGCCATCCGGATCGGCGGGGGAGCGCCACCGGATCGTCAGCACACGCGTGCGCTTCCGGGCGCTGACGTCTGATGAGATCGCCGCGTACATCGCTACGGGAGAGCCGTTCGACAAGGCCGGCGGGTACGGGATCCAGGGCGAGGGCGGGGCGCTCGTCGACGTGGTGCATGGAAGCTACACCAACGTCGTCGGCCTGCCGCTCGCCGAGACGCTGGCGCTGCTGGGTGACCCGCGGAGGTATCAAAAGTGACGTCGTCGGTTTTGATAGGTGGGGAAGATTGGGGAGCGGCGGTCGGGGCGGCGGGGCGCGGCGAGTGGCTGATCCTCCGCGCTGCGTGGTCCGCGGTGGAGCCGAAGCGGGGCGAGTACGACGAGGGGCTCATCGAGGCGGATCGTCGGGCGCTGATCGCCGCCCGGAAGCAGGGCGTGGAGGTGATCCTCGTCGCGCACAGCGGGGGGCTGCCGGACTGGCAGATCGAGCGGGACGGCTGGCTGGATGGCGACGCGTTGGCGGGGTTCGGCTGCTACGTCGACCGCCTGGCGCACGCGTACGGCGAGCTCGTCCGGCACTGGGTCGGGCTCTGGGAGCCGCTGGGCGAGGCGGCAATTTATGAGGCGGACCGCGGGAAGGTCGCGCGCACGCTCCTGGACGTCCAATCGAGCGCGTGGCTGCACCTGCGAAAGGCGCCGGGACCGGGTGGCGCGGGGACGGTGGTGGGGGTGGCGGAGCGCTTCGACGTGGTCAGCCGGCGACGGGATCGCCTCGGGGCCGACGCCCTCGGGCGCATCGCAGGCGCGCTGGGCCGGACGGCGGCCGAGGAGGCATGGCGCAGGTCCGCGCCCCACGCGCTGGTGGCCGTCTTGAGCAGCGGACGCCTCGCCCCCCCGTTTGGCGCGGTGGGCGAGCTTTCTGGCGGCACGGCCGCCTCGGACTTCACGGTCGCGCTCCGGCCGACGGTGCAGGACCTGCACCAGATCTGGCTTACGGGGCGGGCCGTGTTCGTGCTGGGCGATGTCGGCGTGGCCGAGGAGGCCGCTAAGCAGGGCGTACGGGTCCTTGGCGCCGCTCCCTACACCGGCTCTTCCACCACCTCAAACCTGCCGAAGTCGTAGCGTTCTCCGGCCGCGCGCTCGACCTGGACGAGGCGCTCGCGAATGCCTTCGCGGCGCAGTTGCACCACGCGGTGGTAGCAAAGCGGGTTGTTGCCCCGGCGCCCCAGCAGTGTGTGTGCGGTGAACGAGCACCCGCCCTGGCAGGTATCGGCGTAGTAGCAGCGCTTGCAGTAGCCCCAGAGCTCATCGGAGCGCTGCGCACGAGCGAAATTCAGCGCGTCCGCGTGCTTCCAGATCGCGTCCAGCGAGAGGCTCCGAACGTTGCCGCCCGTGTACGGCGCCGTCGGCAGCGACGGGCAGCCCTTCACCGTGCCATCGCTCTCGATCCCGATCACCGCCTTGCCCGCCGCGCAGCCGATCCAGTGGCGCGCGCTCCCGCCCGGTCTCGACCGCAGCACCTCCTCGTGCGGACCGAAGTAGCCGACGTTGTTGGCAGCCTGCACATTGAAGCAGCCGAGCGGACGCGGCTTTTCCCAGGCGCGGGGGTTCGCGACGGCGTCCAGCTGGATGGCGGCGAGGGTGTCCAGGATGGTCACGACGTCCGACGGCTGCACGATCCAGTCGGGGTGGTCGGCCGCGTTCCCCATCGGCGTCGTGAGCTGGACCTGCCACGACCGCACCTTGTGGTCGCGCAGCATCGCCGCCGTCTCCCGCAGCGTGTGCTGGTTGAGGCGGTTGATCTGCATGTTGGATGTCACGATCAGCCCGGCCGTCTGCACGTTTTGGACGGCCTGCAACGCCGCCTTGTGGCTCCCCTTGTTGCCGCGGAGCGTGTCGTGGGCGTCCTCGAGGCCGTCGATGCTGATGCCGACGGCGGCGAGGCCAGCGTCTGCGAACCGCTCGCAGCGCTGCAGGGTCAGTGCCCGCCCGCCCGACTGCATCGTCACCCGCATGCGCAACCCGGCGATGATCCGGATGATCGCCTCGATGTCGGGGCGCAGGTACGCCTCGCCGCCGATGAGCGTGACCTCTCGGCAGCCGAGTCGTGCCAGCGCCGTCGCCACCTCCTCGATCTGCGCGGTGGTCAGCTCCTCGGCCCGTGCCGAGCCAGCGCGCGTGCCGCAGTGCTGACAGGGCTGGTCGCAGCGCGTCGTCAGCTCCCAGACCGCGTAGATCGGCTTCGGGTCGTCAAGCTCGGCGATGCGGAACTCGCGGGCGAGGGGAGCGGGCATGGCGGTAGGGTATTCCGCGCGTCCTTGACAGTCCGCCGACAATTGCGGCAAGCTGTAGGGGTGAATGGGAATCCACGCTCGCGCTTCCCGCGGACGACGGTCGTCGCCTTCCTCGGTGCGTGGGCGTGGGCGAGCGGCTGCGCCCACCACGTGTCTTGGGAGGTTCAGCCAAAGCCGAGCTACAACCTTCCGAGCGGAGGGACGAGCGGCGTCGTTGTCTCCGTGGTTTTCGACGGTCGGGACTGCAAGCCCGTCGCCGACGCGCTGGTCAGCACCCTCGGCAAACGCACCGGGATCGACGTGCGCTCCGGCGCCGGGATCCGCCTCGAGGTTCGAAACTGCGACCGCGGCCAGCAACGGACCATGGAATTCGACGATGGGATGGACGCGGCGACCGGGTCGATGGCGGGCTCGGCGTTCTCCGGCGGGCCGGACAAGCGCCGCTACACGATCCGGGGCTGGTCGTCGGCCGAGCTGTCGGTGATCAGCGCCACGGGCAGCTCCGTCGTCCTCTCGGGCTCGGCCAACCGCACCGTCAACAGTCCGTGGGTGCCCGACGACGACCTCGACGTCAACCGCTCCATCAGCCTCGCGGACGATCTCGCCAACGAGGTGGCCGGCAACCTGGCGAACCAGCTTGCGCCGGTGCCTGTCTCGCTACGCCGAACGGTCTACTCGGACGCGCCCCCAGGGTCGGCGCACGACCTGCACAACCGGGCGGTCGCGGCCGAGCAGGCGGGGGATCTCGTGGCTGCCCTGCGACTCGCGAGGCAGGCTCAAGCAGAGGACCCGTGCCGCGCGGGTGCCGAGTACGTACTCGCGCTGCAGGCCCACGCGAGCACGGTGGGCGAAAAGGTCTTCTAGACCCGATTTCCGAGCTGCATCCTCAAGATGTCCAGCTTCGCCAGTACGTCCGGGGTGGCGAGCGAGGCGAACCGCTCGGGCAGCATCCGCCGCGCAGAGCTCTCGAACACCGCCAGCATTTCCATGTACTCCAGCATCCGCACGTCGCGGCTGGGGATGGTGTCGGCCGAGGCACGGGCGAGATCCTCGGCGCCGATGTGGGTGCGGGCGTCCCAGGCGGCGAAATTCGTTGCGGCGAGCACGACCGCCTCGATCTCCGCGGCGGAGTAGCCTTTCACCGCCTCGACCACGCCCAGCAGGTCGACGCCGTCGGCCATCGGCAACTCCGAGCGCCGCAGCACGGCACGGATCACGGCCTCGCGCTCCGCGGCATCCTCCGGGTAGAAGAAGGGGATCTTCAGATCGAAGCGACCGGGGCGCTTCAGGTCCGTGTCGAGCTTGTCCGGCCGGTTCGTCATCATCAGGATGATGATCCGGCCACGGTGGCTTGTGTCCGACATGAACTCCTTCAACCGGGCGATCACGCGGCTGCCTGTGCCGCCGTCGCCGTCGCCCCCGCCGGCCAACGAGCGGTCGGCCTCGTCGATGATGAGGAGGACGTAGCCCAACCCCTCCACCACCCGAAGGATTTTCTCGAGGTTTCCCTCGGTCGAACCGACCCACTTCTCCCGGAAGTTCTTGAACTTCAGGCAGGTCAGCCCGCTCTCCTTCGCAAACGCCTCGGCGAGGAACGTCTTGCCCGTGCCCATCGGCCCGACAAAGATGGCGCCCATCGGCACGCGCCCGCGCTGGTTCTGCTTGATCGCCTCGGCAACGCGCAGGAGCTGCTCCTTCACGGCACCCATCCCGCCGACCCCGCCAAAATCGTGCTTCGGGTCGACGAACTCGACGAGCCCGTGGCACTCCTGCTCGATGATCGCCTTCTTCTTGCGGTTCACGGACGCAAAGTCGACCTTCTCGCCGGACTGCCGGGCCTGGCGCAGGAAGCCGCGAATCTGGACGAGGGTGAGGCCCGCGGTCACCTGGCCGAGCTGGAGCTCGGTGATGCCGAGCGTGATGCCTCGCTGATCCTGGAGGCGGATGAACTGCGAGCGCTCGTCCTGGGCGGGAAGCGGGACTTCCAGGACCGCGAGGTTGGACGACGCGACGAGGCGGCGGTGGACGTCCGAGAGGTTCTCGGTGACGAAGATGACGAGGTTGTCGGACGACGTCAGCCCGGGGTCCGCGCCGAGGCGAAGCAGCGTGACGAGGTTCTGCTTGTCCTGCTCGCCCATGAACGAGATCTCGCCGTTCGGCACGATCATCTCGATGAAGTCGACGACGACGGCGGCGCGCTGCGAGGGGTCGGTGACCAGATCCTCGATGAGGCCAAGCACGCCCGACGGGCTCTTCGGCAGCTCGGTCACCGGGTCGCGGCCGTCGAGCAGGCGACGAGCGCTCACGCCGCGCTTGAACGTGGCCAACTGCGCGGCGTTCGCGAACTCCACCCCCTCGGACACGTTGTAGTACAGCACCATGTCCTTGTTTCGACCAAGGAATTTCGTCAGGAACTCCCGCAGCGCCACGTAGCGGATGGTGCCATCGGCGTCCGTCCACGGCTGCACGTCCCGAACGTTCCCGTGGATGAGGAAAACGCTGGATTCACCAGCGAGATAGCGGGCGCGCAGGCCTTCGGCCCAGCGGGGGAGGATTGGTTCCATCGGGGGCGGGTAACCGGAAACGCGTCAGTTCGGGGCGCGGGGGAAGCGTTCGAACGTCACGCCCCTACTTCTTGCTGCGGGCCACGGTTTTCACCCGTTCCGCCAGCTCGTCGAGGCGGCGCCCGAGGTCCTCGACGGCCTTTGGGTCCACGCTCGCCTTCCCTGGGCGCACGCCCTCGATCCGTTCGAGGCGCTCGATGATGTCGATGAGATCGCCGTCGGGGCCGACGACGTCCTCGACCTCGTCTTCCAGGCGTGTCACCCGGCCTTCGGTCCCGTCCAGGCGCGTGACCCGCGTGTCGAGCGATGTGGCGCGGCTGATGATTCCGGCGAGCACGCCTTTGCCCTGCTCGATCCGCTTCAGTCGGCGGTTCAGGTTGGTCTCGCGGCGCGCAGAGCGGACCAGCAGCGCCTCCAGGTCGTTCACCCTCGCGGTGAGCGCCGTGAGCTGCTCATAGACCCGGACGGCGTGCCCGAGCAGGGGAACGCGCGCGGAGAGGACGTCGAGGTTGTCGCCCAGGCCGGTGGCCGACAGCCAGCGGGGGGTGCCGTCAAAAAGCCCCGCCGGGACCGGTTCACGTTCGCCAAGGACGACGCCGAAGAACCCGCCGACGGCGACGGGGACGTCGTCGTGGGCCTCCGACCACAGCGCAACCGAGTCGTCGCGCCCGGCGTGCAACGCGATGCGGAGGTCGTAGAGTCCGGGGTCCGCGGTGCGCTCGATGCGCCGACCCTGGGCGGTTCGCACGGGCTCGACACTGCTGCCGACCCGGAACAGGCGCCCGTGGAACTCGATCAGGGAGGCCAAGCCGGCTCCTCGCTTGGCGCAGCATACATCCGGGTGGCGATTGCCTGGGCGGTTGCAGCGGCCGGAACGATAGAATCATGTTTTAACGCTCCATAAAGAGCGGTCCGTCCGACGACCGAGCACGGGTCCGGCGCGCGTGCGCGGCGCGCGGCACCTTGTCCATCGTCGGGCGGTGGCTATTTGTGCGGCGCCTCGGTCCGCCCGAAACGGATCGTTGCACGTCGAGACCGCTCGTGTCGGGCCAGCCGCCGGGAGCGATCTTAGGAAGGACCCGGAGCGATCATGAAGCGAATTACCCGCACCGTCACCCGGAAGGTCACTGAAAGCATCACGTCGGGTACCCGATCGGTGCTTCAGTACAGCGCGTCTCCGGTCATGCTCGCGGTCGCGCTCGGGCTGCTCGGTCCGGCGGCCCTGAACGACGACGAAGATGACGCAGCCGCCCTCGTGGCCCCAGCGCCAGCCCCGACCGCGACGCCGGATTCGGCTCCTGACGCGGCCCGATCGGACACGGACGCGCCCACCGCCAACGCGCGCTGACCCGCGGCCCGCGCGCTACGTGGGTGCGATGACCCACCCCCTTCGAGCAGCCGTCGAGCGCGGCGACCAGGATGCCATCTACGCGGCGATGGCCCTGTTGGACAGCGGCGAATTGCGCGTAGCCAGCCACATCGACGGCCAGTGGGTGACCCACGCCTGGGTCAAGGCGGCGATCCTCGGGTATTTTCGCCTGCAGCAGATGGCGCGAATCGAGGTTGGTCCGTTCCATTTCCACGACAAGATCCCGCTCAAATCGGACGCGCCGGGGGTGCGCATCGTGCCGCCGGGCGTGCTTCGGTACGGCTCCTTTGTCGAACCGGGCGCGATCATCATGCCCGCGTACGTGAACATTGGCGCGCGGGTGGGGGCGGGCACGATGGTGGACACCTGGGCGACGGTCGGGAGCTGCGCGCAGATCGGGCGGAACGTCCATCTGTCCGGTGGCGTGGGGATCGGCGGGGTGCTGGAGCCGCCGGGGGCGAGGCCGGTGATCATCGAGGATGGCGCGTTCATCGGGAGCCGGGCGATCGTGGTCGAGGGCGTGGTGGTCGAGAAGGAGGCGGTGATCGGGGCGAACGTCGTGTTGACGGCGTCGACGGCGATCCTGGATGTGACCGGGCCGGAGGAAGTGCGGTACACGGGGCGGGTGCCAGCCGGGAGCGTGGTGATTCCGGGCGTTCGTCAAAAGACATTCGCGGCGGGGACGTACGGGGTGCCCTGCGCGCTCATCATCGGGAAGCGGCAGGCGTCGACGGAGCTGAAGACGTCGCTGAATGCGGCGCTTCGGGAGTTTGATGTCGCCGTCTGACCCGGTCGACGCGGGCATCGGGGCCGCGCTGGTCGCGGAGACGGTGCGGCTCTGCAGCATCGCGTCGGTGACGGGCGACGAAGCCGCATGCGCCGCCCATGTGGAAACGGAGCTTCGAAAGACGGCATTGACGGTCACGCGGGTCGGGGAGACGATCCTCGCCCGGAGCCCGGAATTGGCCGACGATCCGCGCCCGCTCGTGCTTTTCGTGGGTCACACCGACACCGTGCCGCCGAAGCCGGGGGACGGGCCGGTGCGCGTCGAGACGATGGGGACCGGTGAGCGGATCATCGGGCTTGGTGCCAGCGACATGAAGAGCGGCCTCGCGGTGATGCTGGCGTTGGCGCGGGGGATTGTGCCCGGTGCCGGGCTGTACCGCGTCGGCTTCGTGTTCTACGACAAGGAGGAGGGGCCGTGGGCGATCTCCGGGCTTGGACCGGCGTTGGAACAGGTGAGTTGGCTCTCGGAGGCCGCGCTGGCGTTCTGCCTGGAGCCGAGCGACAACGTCGTACAGGTCGGTTGCCTCGGGAGCCTGCACGCGAAGGTCACGATCTACGGGCGCGCAGCGCACTCCGCGAGGCCCTGGCAAGGCGAGAACGCCATCCACCTCGCGGGGCCGCTGCTGACCGCGCTTGCCGCCCGGAAACCGACGGATCACCTGTTCGGCGGCCACGTTTTTCGCGAGGTGATCTCGGCCACGCTTGCGAGCGGGGGCAAGACGCGCAACGTGATCCCGGACCGTTTTGAGCTGAACCTCAACTTCCGCTTCGCGCCCGGCCGCTCCATCGACAGCGCCGAGGCCGAGCTGACCGATCTCGTGCGCCGTCACGTGCCCGGCGACGTGACGCTGGAGTACGCCGAGCGGGCGCCGTCCGGTCGGGTGGTCACCGACAATGCGCTGCTGCAGCGGTTCCTGGCGCTGAACGGCAACGCCGTGACCGCGAAGCAGGCGTGGACGGACGTCGCGCGACTCGGTCAGGCGGGCATCGACGCGGTGAACCTCGGGCCGGGCGAAAGCGCCCAGGCGCACCAGGCGGGGGAGAGCACGGCGGTGGCGTTGATTGTGGAGAGTTATCGGCAGTTTGAGCGGTTTCTGGCGGATGGGTAGGGCGGCCAGAAATGCGGAGAGGAGCATATGAAACCGCCAAGGCGCCAAGCCGCCAAGGAAAGGTAGGAAGAAGGAGGGAAAGGCCAAGCCGCCCTGCGGCCACCTGGCGATCTCGCGCTGGCGTGGGGCTGCGCCTTCGCGTGGCGTGGCTCTGGTTCTCCTTGGCGGCCTTGGCGTCTTGATGTTCTTCCTTGGCGGTAAATTCTTCGCCTCGCCTCTCCCCCAAGCCTCGGTAGCGCACAGCTTGCCCAAACGGCGGCGGCGAGCCGGGTCTTCCGTTACAATCTTCATCCCGCATTTCGTATCAGCGTGATACGAAATGCGGGAGGAGGATTGTGACAGGGGTGGTCACCCGCCGCAGGGTGACCCTCGGGGTCGCGAGTTCTCACGCCAGCCCGGATGCGTGGCACTCCCGAGGCACACCCGGGCAAAATCCTGACACGGATGTCCGCAGCCGGAGAGGAATTCGGCCGTATCGCGGGTCGAGGTGGCGTCGTCGCAGACCCAGACGGAGTCCTCGCGGTGCAGCATCAAGCGGAAACGGACGTCGTCGTGCCCCTCGTACTCCTCGTTCGAGTAGAAGTCATCGTGCCATGCCCCGGTCACGATGGCGTCGGAGTCGGAGGTCATCTCCACGCGATCCAGCGTGCACGCAAGATCGTGTTCCTGCTGCGGATCGTCCCATCCGAACATCGTCGTGTCCTCCGCTCGCTTGTGGAGCTGGAATTCGACCTTGAGCTCCATGTCCAGAGAGCCCTCGCGGGCTGCGAGGGGCTCCGGCGGGCTGAAGCAGGCGGTTGAGGCGAGGAAGATCAGCACGGAGCCGCCGTATCGCGGGCGGGGTGGGCCGCGCGCCGGACGCGCCCCCGACTTGAGCGGCGTCCCACCGCTGCCGCCTGGATCGGCTCCGGGGGTTGCGAGCCGCCCAAAGGATGCGGACGACCCCGCGCCGGGGTGACCTCTGCCGCCTGCACTACGGAACGCGGGGGTACGGTGCGGGCGATCCGGGCGAAGGCGCAGGTCCGGTGATAAACGTGCGTCCCTGCCAGCCGCCGGGCCCCCGGCGACGTCTCGTCCGCTCAAAGGATCGCCATGAAGCCCCTCCAGTCCGTAGACGACGTCGTCATCCGCTTTGCCGGCGACTCCGGCGACGGCATGCAGGTCACCGGAAGCCAGTTCACGAACACGACCGCGCTGGCCGGGAACGACCTGTCGACATTCCCGGACTTCCCCGCCGAGATTCGCGCACCCGCCGGCACGCTCGCGGGCGTTTCGGGGTTCCAGATCCGGTTCTCGTCATCGGACATCTTCACGCCCGGCGATGCGCCGGAGGTGCTGTTCGCGATGAACCCGGCGGCGCTCAAGGCGAACATCGCGGATCTCAAGAAGGGCGGGATGCTCGTGGTGAACCAGGAGAAGTTCACGCAGAAGGACTTTGAGAAGGCCGGGTTGACGACGAATCCGCTGGATGACGGAACGGTGGATGAGTACCGGGTCGTCAAGGTCGACATGGCGAGGATGACGAAGGAGGCGATCGAGGGGCTCGGGCTCGGGACGAAAGAGGTGGATCGAACGAAGAACTTCTTCGCGCTGGGGATGGCGTACTGGCTCTACAACCGCGACACTTCCTCGACCGAGGCGTGGATCCAGACCAAGTTCAAGCAGCCTTTTGTCGAGGCGAACCTTCGGGCGATGCGCGCGGGGCACGCGTTCGCGGAGACGGTGGAGCTGTTCGAGACGCGGTTTGAGGTGCCGAAGGCGAACTTGCCGCCGGGAACCTACCGGAACATCCTTGGCAACCAGGCGTTGTCGATCGGGCTCGTCGTCGGCGCGCAGAAGGCGGGAGTGCCGTTGTTCCTCGGGAGTTACCCGATCACGCCGGCGTCGGACATCCTCCACCAGCTCTCCGGGTACAAGCAGTACGGGGTCACGACGTTTCAGGCTGAGGACGAGATCGCGGCGATCGGCGCTGCCATCGGCGCGAGTTTTGGTGGTTCGATGGGGATTTGCACGACGTCGGGGCCGGGCATGGCGCTGAAGGCGGAGGCGATCGGCCTCGCCGTGATGACCGAGCTGCCGCTTGTGATCATCGACGTCCAACGCGGTGGACCGTCCACCGGCCTGCCGACGAAGACGGAGCAGTCCGACCTGATGCAGGCGATGTACGGGCGCAATGGCGAGGCGCCGGTCGCGGTCATCGCGGCCTCGTCGCCGACGGACTGCTTCGAGGTGGCCGTCGAGGCGATCCGCGCGGCCACGACGCACATGTGCCCGGTCATCCTTTTGACGGACGGGTACCTCGCGAACGGGTCGGAGCCATGGAAGGTGCCGAACGTGGATGAGATCCCGGACTTCAAGGTGAACTTTCGGACGGAGGCGGAGGGGTTCAAGGCCTATCTGCGGGATGCGCAGACGCTCTCGCGGCCATGGGTCAAACCGGGGACGCCCGGTCTGGAGCACCGCATCGGCGGCATCGAAAAGGCGGAGGGCACGGGGAACGTGTCCTACGATCCCAAGAACCACGAGCTCATGGTGCACCTGCGCGCCGAGAAGATCGCGAGGATTGAGGTGCCGGATCTGGAGGTCATCGGCGATCCCGGGGAGCTGCTGCTCATCGGGTGGGGGTCGACGGCCGGTGCGATCCGGAGCGGCGTCGAGATGGCGCGGTCGCGCGGCTACAAGGTCGCGTACACGCACATGCGCTGGATGAACCCGATGCCGAAGAACATGGCGTCCGTCCTGCGCTCCTTCCGGAAGGTGCTCGTCCCGGAGATGAACATGGGACAGCTCGCCCGCATCCTGCGCGCCGAGACGCTCGTGGACTGCATTTCGGTCAGCAAGGTGCAGGGCCAGGCGTTCCGCGTCGGCGAGATCGTGGACGTCATCGTGAAACACTCTGGGGGCCGCGCCACGAGCGTGCCCGAACGCAACATGAGGACGGAAGCATGAGCAACGAACCCGGCCAGACCCTCGTTCCGAGGCCGACTCTCTCGAAAAAAGACTACATGTCCGACCAGATCATCCGCTGGTGCCCGGGGTGCGGCGACTACGCCATCCTCGCGCAGGCCCAGACGGTGTTCGCGGAGCTGCAGATCCCCCGCGAGGAGCTGGTGATCGTGTCGGGGATCGGCTGCTCGTCACGCTTTCCGTACTACGTGTCGAGCTACGGCTTCCACACGATCCACGGCCGCGCGCCCACGATCGCGACGGGACTCAAGGTCTCCCGCCCCGAATTGTCCGTCTGGGTGGTGACGGGCGACGGCGACTCGCTCTCCATCGGTGGCAACCACACCGCGCACATGCTGCGGCGCAACGTGGACCTGCAGGTCCTGCTCATCAACAATCGCATCTATGGCCTGACGAAAGGGCAGTATTCGCCGACGTCCGAGGAGGGCAAGAAGACGAAGTCGACGCCCTTCGGCTCCGTCGACCACCCGATGATGCCGCTCGCGTTCGCGCTCGGCTGCGATGCCAGCTTCGTCGCCCGCTCCGTGGACATCTTCACGGTCCAGCAGCGCGACGTGCTGAAGGCGGCGTACCACCATCGTGGGACCTCGTTCGTCGAGATCTACCAGAACTGCAACATCTTCAACGACGGCGCCTGGGACCAACTCGTCGACAAGCAGGTGCGTGAGGAGCGCTGCTTGTTCCTGGAGAACGGAAAGCCGATGGTGTTTGCGGGCGGGACGAAGGGGATCAAGCTCAACGGCTTGCGGCCGACCGTGGTGACGCTCGGCGAGCAACCCGACGGTCGGACGATCACTGCCGATGACTGCCTCGTGCATGACGAGACCGACCCCTTCCTCGGCGCCATCCTCGCGCGCATGGACTACCCGGAATTTCCGGTTCCGATGGGCGTCATCCACCGGAAGGAGCGCCCGACGTTCGATGGGCAGATGAACGCGCAGATGGAGGCGGTCGTCGCGCAGAAAGGCCCGGGGAACCTGCAGGGGTTGGTGACGGGTAGGGAGACTTGGAAGGTGGGGTGAGGGGTTTGTGGTAGGGTTTAGCATGGCGCTTACGCTCCCGACCTGCGCGCACTGCGGGCTGACGGTCATTTGCGGCGCAGATGGGCGCTTCCCGGCGTGCGGTGGGGACCCAAAGCTCGCGGCCACGGACGCGGAGCTGGTAGCTGCGGAGAGGGATCGGGCCGACCGGCTTCAACACCAGCAGATTACAGGGTCCCGCGAAAATCCAGCTCGCCCCCGTATGACCGCTGTGGTCGCGGCCGCGTGGTTCCTGCTGATGCTGGCGGCGGTGGCGGTCGCGTTGGTGGTGGCGGCCTTCGTCATCCAATTAGCCGTCCCCGGCGCGAGCATGTTCCCCTGATTCTCGACGTCTGACGTCGCTCTTCAGCCGCGGCAGGTCCTCAGAACAGCCGAACGTCGTCTCCGAACACCCCGTGTTCGGCGATGAAGGCGTTGTATTCGGCGATCCACTCGCGGTTTTCCTCGCGCCAGCGCGCCGCCTTCCCGTCGGTCACCCGCTTCTCCAGCGCCTCCTCGAACGTCCGCGAGAGCGGGATCGCGAGTGACCGGGCGGTTTCCAGCAAGTCCGCTCGCACCGTGAGGTTGACGGCGCGGCGAGGTTCGGTCGTGGCGACGCGGCGTTACATGAGGATCATGTATACGCACCCCCGATGGGTGTCCATCCTCTGCACAACGCGCGCGGCCGGTCAGAACGCTCGTCCGATCTCGCCCGAGAACGCGACCGTCGTGAAGAGGCTGGGGCCACCGATGCCCACCTCTGAAAACCACGCCTTGGTTGTGCCGAAGTCATGGTGCCAACGTAGCTCGGCGGCGATCCAGAAGGATTTGCCAAGGCGCAGGCGGTCGTGCGCGCCGATCTGGAGGGTCACGCCGGCTTCGGCGTCGAAGAGGGTGCCGGCGAGTGTAATCGTTGGGCTGAGGGGTAGAAACGGCGCGTTGGACCCGAACTAGTCGCTGACGACGATGGGGATCGAGGCGTCGAAGCGGAGCCTGCCGTCCCAGGCCAGCGGCCCCTCGACGGCCGCGCCGACGAGGAGGAACACGTCGTCCACCGTTTGCGGCGGGCCGCTCCAGCAGAGCCAGCACCCGTCGAGGTCGAGCCAATACCCGGTGGCGGCGAAGCCCGCGACGATGATCCGCGGACTCTCCACCACCTCGTAGCGGCTCGAGAGCGTCGCCCAGTAGTTCTGTGGTTCCCCGGCGAGCTTATAGCCGGGCTCCAGCCCGAACGCACCACCGAACCGGAGGCGGTCTGTCACGGCGCCCCCGCCGCGGAGGTAGACGAGCGGCGTCGCGCCTGGGTAGGGCAGGTCGGTGAGTACGTCCACCTCCAGCGCCAGCGCCCCCGCCCCCGCCGCCTCGGGCACCGCGGACGGCAGGTAGACCCCGCGATCGTACTCGGTAGCCCGAGCCTTCCCGGTCAGCACCAGCATCGCTGCGAGGATCACGGATCGTCCCCCTCCTCGTCCGCCTCGACCCGCTCGCCCACGACCTCCGCCCACAGCGGCTGAAGCGCCTCGTCGCCCCGCACCCGGAGCCGTTCCGCGACCGCGCCATCCACGACGCGAAGCTCCGGGAACGCATTGAGCAGCCTGTGCAGGTCCAGGCGATCGGAGAGCCCCTTCTCCCGCCCCCGGCGAGCGTGCAGGCTCGCGACCTTCATCGCGATTAACTCCACGAGTTCGACTACGCGAATGCCCGAAATTTCGACAAACGGGGGAAGCGTCGGGCATTGGCGGACGTCCACGAGGTGCCGGTTCCTGGCGTCGCGAAGCTGGTAGACACGAAAACCTGTTCCAGGTTCAACCTCGCGAACCCGCACGGCGATGTGGAAGCGGTGCGCCAGATGCCCGCGGAGATCGTCGGCGAGCGCTCGTCCGTCCGTCGTCAGGACGCCCACGTCCTGGGTCATGCGCTCCACGTTCGCGTAGGCGTTCACGGCGTGGGCACCGAAGAGAACAGCGTCGGGGCGCGCGGCCAGAAACGCCGCGACCTCGGCGAAGATCACGGCGAGTGGCAGCTCCTCGTGGGTCATGAATTCCCGGAGGGTGAGGGGGGCGTCGGACAGGAGCACCGTGTCAGCGTGCCGCGGGACCGCCCATCCTCCCCTCGCTGCGCCACGCCAGCAATGCCACGCCCGCGTAGAGCGCCAGCGCCTTCACCGCGAGCAGCTTCTGGTCGGTGTCCAGTGGCAGGACGAGGTCGTTGCAGACCTGCACCACGATGAGAAAGCCAGCTACCAACCTGAACCTTCCAGCCGTCACCGCGACGAGCCCGATCTCCAGCGCCGTCGCTGCGAGCGGCCAGCGCCACAGTCCGAGTCCCACGGCCGGCGTGTCAGCCAGGCCCAGCGGCAGGTCCGGCACGTGAACGACAAGGTCGCCGACCCAGTGTGACATGACCGCGATCGCCGCGATGATCCCCAGCCGAACGCCGTCTTTTCGCCCCTTCATCGGCGCGAACAGCAGCGCGAGCCCGAAGGTCACCGCGCCGTACACCCCCGTCATCAGCAGCGAATGCGTCCACATCCCGTGCACGACGGTGAAGTGCGGGGCGTTGGCATTGTCGACCTTGCCAAGCTCCACGTTCGCCAGCACCAACGCCATGAACCCGATGTCCACGGCCTGCACGGCGATGCAGAGCGGCCAGAGCCGCACGTTCCAACCGCGCTTGTCGGCGATCTGCTTGATGAGGAGGGCGGGGGCGTAGTGTCCAGCGAGCATGGCGGCAGTGTCACACGAATTCGTCCGCGCTACCGGCCGAGGATCGCCCTCGCTTCCTCCACCGTGAATTCACCGCGCTCGCAAAGCCCCGCCACCACCCTGCCGATCGCCTCGCCTGAAGCGCCCGCCGCGAGCGCCACCGTACGCGCGTGCATGCGCATGTGCCCCTGCTGGATGCCCTCTCGCGCGAGCGCGCGGAGCGCCCCGAGGTTCTGAACGAGGCCGACCGCCGCGTGGAGCAGGGCGAGGTCTTTCGCCCCTTTGATCTTCGCGATTGCGTGATTCTGCTGGACCGTCGGGTGTACCTTGATCGGGCCGCCGACGGTGCCGACCTGCATCGGTAGCTCGATCGTGCCCTCCAGCGCGCCGTCGCGCACCTTCCAGGTCGACAGCGGCCGATATTGCCCGTCCCGCGCCGCATACGCGTGCGCGCCCGCCTCGATCGCGCGCCAGTCGTTGCCGGTGGCGATGGCGACGGCGTCGATGCCGTTCATGATGCCCTTGTTGTGGGTGGCCGCGCGGTACGGGTCCACCCACGCAAAACGCCACGCCGCCGCGATCCCAGCGGCTACGTCTGCCCCGGAGACGCCGTCTCCCTGCCCACCGGCTTCGTCGAGGCGGGCGAACGGGATCGTCACCCGTGCGCGCACAATCCGGCGGTCCGCGAGGTTGGACAGGATGCGGAGGCCCGCGCGCCCGCCCGTGATGGCGACGACCTCCGCCATCAGCCGTTCGGCGACGGTGTTGACCATGTTGGCCCCCATCGCGTCCGCACAGTCGAGGAAGACGTGCAGGACGAGGATGTCCTCGGGCACTTCGTCGGGCTCGTCGTAGCGCAGCTCCCGCACCTCCATGCCGCGCAAACCGCCGCCAAACGCCACAAGTTGCGGGTGGACGGACGCCGCGATCTCCGAGAGCACGGGGATCGCCTCCTGGAGCCGCCCCGCCGCGCCGGGGGCCGGGTTCGACACCTGCACCTGCCCGATCATCACGCTGGCGTCGCACGTTCCGTGGATGCCGCCCGCTTCGCGCGTGAGCCGCGCCATGTTCGAGACTGCCGCGACCACGCTCGGCTCCTCGACCACCATCGGCACCAGCCGGTCCTCGCCGTTGAGCAGCAGGTTCACGGCGATGCCATTGGGCAAGCCGAAGATCCCGACGACGTTCTCGATCATCGCGTCCGCGACTGAGAGGTCCAAGCCCTCCCAGGCACCGGGGAGGAGCGTCGCGCCGGTCGCGACGATCGCGGCCTTTCGGCGTTCCGCGGGAGAGAGTCGGAAGAACCCAGGGATCCGTGAGGAGCGTGGCACGCGCGCCTACAGGCTCGCGGACGTGCCGGCGTAGAACCCGTCGAGGATGTCCTTGTACTTGGCCGTCACCTGCTTGCGCTTGACCTTGAGCGAGGGCGTCAGATCGCCGTCGTCCTGCGAGAGATCCTTCGGGAGGATCGCGAACTTCTTGAGCGTGGAATAGCTGGGCAGTTCGCCGTTGATCTCCTTCACGACCCGCTCAATCTCGGCGATCACCTTCGGGTTTTTCGTCAGCGCCGTGTAGTCCGCCCCGTCAATCCCGTTTTCCTTCGCCCACTGCGGCGCGCTGTCCGGCGAGAGCGCGATGAGCACCGAGCAGAAGTTCCGGTTGTCACCATGGACGACCGCTTGCGAGATGAGCGTGCTGCGCGCCTTGAGCTTGTTCTCGATCTCCTGCGGCGCGACGTACTTTCCGCCGCTTGTCTTGATGAGGTCCTTCTTGCGGTCGGTGATCTTCAGGAAGCCGTCGGCGTCCAATTCGCCGATGTCGCCGGTGTGGAACCAGTGGTCGGCCTCCAGCGCCTCGGCCGTCGCCTCCGGCAGGTTGTAGTAGCCCTGCATCACGTGCCGGCCGCGGATCAGGATCTCGCCGTCGCCCGCGATCTTGACCTCCGAACCTGGGAAAGCACGGCCGACGGTGCCGAAGCGGTAGCTGTCGGGCCGGTTGAAGAACGCACCCGCGCTCGTCTCCGTCAGCCCGTAGCCTTCGAGGATCAACACGTCGATCGCATGGAAGAACTCACCGATCTCGCGGGAGAGCGGTGCGCCGCCCGAAATGAAGAACCGCGCGCGACCCCCGACCTTGGCTTTGATGTCCGAGAACACCAATCGGTCGGCGATGCTGTACTTGAGCGCGAGCAAGCCGCTCGGCTCCTGCCCGGCCTGCCGCAGCTTGGACACCTCGCGGCCGACGCCGAGCGCCCACTGGAAAATCGAGTACTTCAAGCCGCCTTTTGCCTTGGCGCCGGTGATGATCTTGTTGTACAGCTTCTCATACACGCGCGGGACCGCGCCCATGACCGTCGGCTGGATGCTCTGCAGGTTCGCCCCGAGCGCGTCGATGTCGCCGTCGATGGCGGTCGGCGTGCCGACGCGGATGAAGGCGATCTCGAGCACCTTCGCGAAGCTGTGGGCCAACGGGAGGAAAAGGTACTGCTTGTCCGACGGGGTCAGGATGCCAAGCGTGTCGATGGCCTCGCCTTCGTACACCCAGCAGTCGTGGTCGAGCATCACGCCCTTGGGGTTCCCGGTCGTCCCCGAGGTATACATCAACGTAGCGAGGCTCTCGGAGCGGATCGCCCCGGTGATCCGGTCGTATTCACCGGGGTTGGCCTTGTCCCAGGCCTCGCCCTCGGTCTCAAGCTGCGCGAGCGGGATGACGAAGCCGTCGACCGACGCGCTCCCGTCGATGACGATGACCTGCATGAGCGCTGCACAGTTGCCGCGGATCGAGAGGATCTTGTCCGTCTGCTTCTGGTTCTCGCAGAACACCAGCCGCGTGCCGGAGTCATTGAGGATGTACTGGCACTCTTCGGGCTTGTTGGAGGGGTAGATTGTGGTTGTGGCGGCCGCAGCGGCGAGGATGCCCATGTCGCAGAGGACCCACTCGAGCCGGGTCGCGGAGAGCACAGCGCAGCGCTCCTCGGACTGGATCCCGCGCGCGCGGAGGCCGCACGCGATGTTTCGCGAGCGTTTGCCCGCGGTTTTCCAGTCCATCGTCTTCCATTCGGTGCCCACCTTGTAGTACATCGCGTCCGCGTCCGGCGTGGACCGGCAACGATGGTGGAACATCTCGACAACGGAGGAGAAGCTCGCAGAGGCCATGGGATAACTCCGGGAGCCGGGGGCCTAACTCAAAACCTTGCGTGTTGCTCACGGTCGGATCGCGTTCAGATCGAGGCGTTACCGCTGTTTCTGAGGGGGGCGCCTACCCGGCGCCCACGGCCGGCCGCCGGGGGCGGCCTACCCCCCGGGCCGGGCCCTAACTCGATTCGCTTGGGCGAATCGAGCGACTTTGTTCCGCCGCAAGCGGCCGAGTACGGCCGGGCGGCGTCGCAAAGGTCCGGGCCGGCCGCGGGCGTCGTCGGCCCGGCGGAGTTTCCCGCCGCGCCGGTGCCATCAAGGCGCGGTGGGCGCCGTTGCCGGATCGGGCGCTCCAGCCTGCTCATGCGCCCCCCGGATCATGCTGGCGAAGCGGTCGCCGCCGTCGTTGGGCTGGAACAAGCAGTCGACCTCGGTCGTTGTCTTTGTCTGCGGGCGGCCAGCGATGTCGGTCGCGGCGGGCTGCCAGGGCCCGGCGATCCGCACGCCATCGGGGTTCTCGGTGATCGTGGCGACGGCTGCGAAGGGCAGCGAATACGCGCCATCGGGCCCGACCCGGAGGACGGCGGTGCGAGTGAGCGCGCAGGCCTTCGTCCCCGACCAGTCCTCCGCGTGGAAGGCGTCCGGGACCTCGTCGGCGCGGAGGAGGCCGGCGGACCGCAGCGCGCCGAGCAGGTAGGGCTCGACGTCGCCGCCATACATCAGGCGCGTCGGGCGGGCGGCCTCGCCCGAGGAGAGGATCGTCAGCCCGGACATCAGCATCATCGTGCTGCCGAGCGCCATGATCGTCAGCAGCACGCCGAGGTAGGCAGCCAGCCCGCACCCGGGCATCTGCATCCGGAAGCGGGCGGCCTCCGCCGGGGAGGTGGTCGGCGGGAACTCGATCGGGGAGTCGGACACGGGCGGGCGGGTAATCTGAAAAGGGGGGCCGGGCGACGGTCGGGTCGTGCCAGCCCGGGCGTTATGCGGCGGGCATGGTGCCCGCGCGCGTCCACGCCTCACTCCTCGGCCTGACGGTCGGCGATGCCTTTGGGGAGACCTTCTTTTTCGCGGACTGCGACGAGCGGGTTCAGCACCGCCGGATCGCCCCGCGAGTCCCCGGCCCGCGACATTGGACGGACGACACAGCCATGGCGCTCGGGATCGTGGAGGTCCTGGAACATCACGGCCGCATCGACCAGGAGGAGCTCGCACGAGTATTCGCCAGAAACTACGCCGCTGATCCGCGCCGCGGCTACGGCGGCACGGCGCACAGCATCCTGCGCGAGATCGGCGAAGGCGTGCCCTGGCAGAAGGCCGCCGGCGACGCGTTCTACGGGCAGGGGTCGATGGGGAACGGCGCCGCGATGCGCGTTGCCCCGCTCGGAGCCTGGTTCGCCGAGGATCTTTCGCGCGTCGTCAGTGAGGCGCTCGCATCGGCCGCACCCACCCATGCGCACGCAGACGGGGGCGCGGGTGCGGTCGCAGTGGCTGTCGCGACCGCCGTCGCGGCGACGGGCGGCACTGTCGACCACTTCTGGGCCGCTATCCTCGATCTCACGCCGGAGGGCGAGACCCGTCGGGCGCTCGTCCAGGCCCGCTTGCTGACCCCCGGATGCTCCGTCCTGCACGCGATCTCCGTCGTCGGCAACGGTCGGGGCGTCATCTCGTCGGACACGGTCCCCTTCGTGATCTGGTCGGCGGCGCTGGCCATCGAGCGGAACGATAGCTTTGAGGAGGCGCTTTGGCGGACGGTCGAGGGACTTGGCGACCGTGACACGACCTGCGCCATGGTCGGGGGGATCCTCGGGGCCCGACTTGGGGCGGACGCCATCCCTGCAGAATGGCGCGACGCGACGGAGTCGTGGCCGGCCTGGGGACGATGACGCGGCCACGCACCGTCCTCGCGATCGGCGGCTCCGACCCGAGCGGCGGCGCCGGGATCCAGGCGGATCTCAAGGCGTTCCATGCCCAGGGCGTCTACGGGATGGCGGTGATCACAGCGTTGACCGTGCAGAACACCCACGGGGTCCGCGGCGTCCGCCTGGTGACGGAGGACGTCATCCGCGCACAGATCGACGCCGTGCTCGACGACGTTCCTGTCGACGCTGTGAAGATCGGCATGCTCGGCACGCGCGCGGCGGTGCGGGCGGTGACGGCGGCGCTGGCCCGCTGGACCGGCCCCCTCGTCATCGACCCAGTCGGCGTCGCCAAGGGGGGCTGGACCCTTCAGGGGCCGGCGACGATCAAGGCGCTCGCCGATCTCGCCACCCGCGCCACCCTCGTCACACCAAATCTGCTGGAAGAGTGGGCCTTTCCGACCTGCCCACGTCTCGTGAAGGGTGGCCATGGCGAGGGTGCCCGGCTCTCCGACGTCCTCTACCTGATCGAGTCCGGGATGGTCCTCGAAGCGCGTCGCTGGAGCCACCCGCGCATCGACTCACTGCACACCCACGGCACGGGCTGCGTCCTCGCCTCGACCCTCGCCGCGCGTCTCGCGATCGGCGACCCGCTCGAAGCGGCCTGCGACATCGCGATCGCCTACGTCCAACGCCAGATCCGCGCGTCCATCGGCGGTCTCGGCGGGGGCAACGGCCCGCTCTGGCAGGTCGGGTGACTCGCCGATTTCCGACCTAGAACGTCCGAAAGACGTGATCCCACATCGTACTGGAGACGCCGTACTTGCGGCCCTCCTTGTTGTGATGGTGGTTCATGTGGTGCGCCCGCAGCTTCTTCATCCAAGCCGAGCGTGGCTTGCCGTGGTGGGTGTAGTAGTGGATCATGTCATACGACAGGTAGCCGGCTGTCTTTCCTGCGAAGAACGGCAGGCTCAGGGGCCCGAGCAGCAGCCAGTACGTTGGCATGAAGAACGCCGCGAGCGCGAGGCTGGCGGCCGGCGGCATGACAAGGCGCAGCCGGTCGTTCACGTAGTCGTGGTGAACGCCGTGCATGAGGAAGTGAAAACGAGGTCCCCACGACGTTTTCGGCGTCCAGTGGAACACGGTGCGGTGCAACCAGTACTCGGTCAACGTCCACACCAGGAACCCGGCCGCGAACAGGCCTGCGGCCGCGATCAACCCGATGTGGTACCCGGCAACGCCGTATGCGAACAGCGCGATGATCATCGGCACGTAGATGATCGGCACTGCGAACCAGGGGATCCGCGAGAAAAAGTCGATGAAGTCGCTCTCGAACATCCTTGGGCTTTCAGGAGTGGCGCTCATCATGGGAAACCTCGGGGAAGGGCTATTGCCGCACGCCTTCTACCCCAAAGAAGCTCCGCTGTCTATCGGCACTTTGGCGGACCCGAACCGGCCCGGTGGTCGGTTTACTCGAGCCGCACCCGAAGCACCCCGCCCGCTGCGAGCTCGGATTGATGCAGGTAGGTCCTTGTGAGCGGCGCTCCGTTGAGCGTGACGCCCGCGACGTGCGCGCCGTCACCCTCGCGCACGACCGTGAACCACCCGCTGCCGCCCGCGCCGTCGCTGACCTTGAACCGGGCGGCGGCGTAGCGGGGGACTGCGATGACGTACTGGTCGGTGCCGGAGAGGGGGTAGAGGCCGAGGGTGCTGAAGATGTACCAGGCCGAGAGCGTGCCGGCGTCGTCGTTGCCGGCGAGGCCATCCGGGGCGTTGAAATAGCGGCTGTCCTCGGCCCAGCGTTGCCAGAGCAGCGTGTCGTCCGGGTCGCCCCAGGCCGAGTAGAGGAACGCCGCGTGAATGTCGGGTTCGTTGCCTTGCCAATAGTAGGCGGCGGGGCCGGCGACGAGGCCTTCGGCCTTGGCGCCCTCAAAGAACGCATCGAGCTTCGTTTTCGCCGCATCCACGCCCCCGAGGACGTCTGCGAGCTCGGTGGGCTGCGCCGCCAGCCACAGGTACTGCCACGCGTCCCCCTCTACGTACTCGTCGGCCCAGGCGTTCTCGGCGGGCATCGTGTCAAAAGTACCGTCCGAACGCCGACCGTGGAAAAACCCGGCCTCGGGGTCCCAGACGTTCTTCCAGAACCGCGACCGCCAGGCAAAGTGCGCGGCTGTGTCTGCATCGCCCCGGTGCTCGGCCCAGTTGGCGATGCTGTTGTCGGCCCAGGCGACCTCCTCGGTCCATGCGACGCTGCCGCCGTAGAGATCGCTCGGGAGGTAGCCGTATTGTTCGAGCGTCGACGGGCTCGGCGGGTCGTCCGAGGTGCCGGTCAGCGCACCCGTAGCCAGCGAAACTGCGGCGTTGTACCCGGCGTCTTCGTCCCAGCCGTCGATGCCCTTGAGTGCCGACTCGGCGAGCACGGTGTCGGCCGGGTTCCCGATCATGCAGCCGGACTCCCCGCTCGCGGCGGGCCAACGCGGCAGGGCGGATCCCTGCTGGGACATGCTGACGAGGGACTGCGCGAAGTCCCGGGCCTTGTCCGGATAGAACAGGATGTACGCTGGGTTTGCTGTTCGATAGGTGTCCCAGAGGGACATGTCGGAGTAGAAATCCCCGCCCGACGGAGCAAATCCGTCGCTCGCCACGTCTGTCGTGTGGTGTAGGGCGTGGTCAAAGCCAATGTAGCTGCCGTCGAGGTCCGTCTCGTCGGTCGGCATCTGCAGCATGTGGTAGGCGGCGGTGTAGAAAAGCGCGCGGTCGTCGTCTGAAGCGTCGAGCAGCTCGAACTCGGAGAGTGGCGTTTTCCAGAGCGTTTGAGCCGCCGTGACCTGCGACCCGAAGTCCCCCAGGTCCTCGGCCTGCAAGTTCGCCATCGCGCCGTCCGCGCTCACGAGCGAGATGCCAACGTGTAGATCGACGGATCCGTCGCTCGCGAGGTTCGGGACGACCCAGGCGCCGACGTCCGTGCCGTCACCCCAACTCCCTCCGTCGCTGTACCCTCCGGGCAGCTCGGCATAGAAATAGACGCGGAACCCGCCATATCCGCCGGTGAACGGTCCGGCGTCGAGCATCGAGCCCGACAGCGCGCCTGTCGCCTGGTCCAACGTCACCTGACCGTCCGACCCACCGCCGCCAAGCACATGTTCCAGATCGAACGCCAGAACACCCGTTTGACCCTGCGGAAACGTGTATCGGTGGTAGCCAGCATGGGGCGAGGCTGTGAGCTCCGCCTTGATCCCGTCGTCCAGGGTGACACCATAGTACCCGACAAACGCGGTCTCCGTTGCCTTGGTGTAGCTGGCGCGCCACTGGTCCGGGCCGCGCAGTGTGTCGTCGACCGCGCCGGTCTGGTCGAGGGCGTCGCTGCCGAGCATGGGCATGACGAGGACGTCGCCGTAGTCGGGCACGCCGGTGCCGTGCATGTGAACGTGGCTGAAGCCGTCGATGTAGGTGTCGTCGTAGAAATACCCGGAGCAGTGTTGGGCATCCACGCCGCCCCAACTCAACGCGGTGTCGGGTCCGAGCTTCACGAGCCCGAACGGCGTCGTGGCGGCCGGCGTCGCTGACCCGACGCGAAATCCGGGGCCGCCGGTGCCCACGAACACATTCACGTCGGCGACGGGGTCGGAGGGCAGTGGGAACGCATCCGTCGCGGTGTCGTCAGCCCCGTTGCCCTGCCAGCGGGCGCCACAGCCGGTGAGGGCGAGGAGTGTCAGGATCGTGGCGGAGGTCGGCACGGTGGCAGCTTAGCCCGGAGTCGGGGTCTTGAGGCATTTTGGGCGGCTACGCAAGCCCGGAGCCGGTGACACCGTTCGCTGTGGAACGCCGCATGGCATCGGCGCCGGGTCCGGGGCGTGCGAGCTACCCGGCCGGTGATCCTCCTGCCCCATCCAGTGCGCTTGCCAGAAGCTCCCCAACCGTCGCGCCGGGCCGTTCCCGACGCAGGCGTAGCACCACCAGCCACTCCTCGTCGGAGAGCCGACCCAACGCCGGAAGTAGTCCTTCGGGCACGCTGGCGCCGTCGGCCCTCAGCATCGCCGCGACGAGCCCGGCGCGGCCCTTCTCGATGCCCTTCTCGATGCCCTTCTCGATGCCTCGCTGCTCCGCCTCTGCGATCATGCCAGCCATTTGAACCTCCAAGCTTGTGATAATAGCCGACTTGAGCCGCAATGCGCGGGCGAGCCTGGTCAGGCTCGCGAACTGATCGCGCCGGCCAGACTCGCCGAGGGTTGCGCCGGCGATCGCGAGCGTGCGCGCGCGGTCCTTTGGCAGGACGGTCAGCAAGGCCAGCTCGGCCGGCGCCGGGTCCCGGGCGATCTCCGGGTGATCGCGCATGCGCACGATGAGAATATCCAGGCTCAACTTTCCGTAGCGCACGGTGGACGGGATGGCGCGCCGCCGCCCGTCGGCCGCGATGATCAGGATCGTGATCACCGGCAGGCCGTGGGCGTCCAGGAGGCGGGCGTGCCACGTGATCAGGCGTCTCGGCAGCGTCGCCAGGTTGGGAGATCGATCAGCCTCGACGTGGATGACGGTTTCCTGGGCGTCCACCCCCACCGCGGTGGCGTAGTCGACGCTTTGGGACGCGCGAACCTCGGTCGGGAGCACGCGCGGTGCCCCGTCCACGCGCAGCCCGGCGAGGGCGAGGAGAGCCGCGGGATCCCGCGCGAGGGCTTCCTTGAAGGCGTCGTCAAACGGGCGGTTGCGCGGTTTTGACGAGGGTGGTTTGTTGAGGCGGGGCACGGCCGATAGTAGAGCAGGATTCGTGCCGGAAGGAACGGACCCGACTCACTGGCGTTGGAGTTGGATCATCTCGGGTCGGCGTTCGCCGGGTGACGGACGTCCACCAGGGTGGTGACGGACGTCTTCTCGTGGCTACGTTATCGCATCCGTCGAAAATATAGATGGATACGGCTAAAACCGACAACGCGAAAATCGAGTCCTCACAGCGAGGACACAGAACGGACACGGACGCCGAATGGCCAGGAACAACAT
This sequence comes from uncultured Pseudomonadota bacterium, assembly GCA_903844155.1. Lineage (GTDB taxonomy): Bacteria > Myxococcota_A > UBA796 > UBA796 > SXON01 > CAIUMM01. Next base: position 173,073 of record CAIMSU010000113.1, read on the forward strand.
CTCGCTCAGTGTCGACCCCCGGAACCCGCCGAAGGGCTACCCCGGCCCC
>CAIMSU010000114.1 GCA_903844155.1 uncultured Pseudomonadota bacterium
CGATGTACCAGAAATGCTCTCCGCAATTGTGGCACCTGCCCCCTGTTCAGCTCCGCACCATCCGGAACCCCAGGTTCGCATTCCGAAACGCGGGCTCGTAGCCGTTCCGGTGGCAGCAACGCGCGTCCTTCGCAGACCCGCTCCAACTCCCACCCCGCCGCGCCCAGCGCATCGACGCCCACATGTCAGCCTCCTCCGGCCGCTCCGGGACGACCACACGCTCTCCCACCACCAGCGCCCCCTCCCGCAGGTAGCGGTCGCCGCACCAATCCTGGATGTTCCCCGCCATTCCGCGCACGCCGTACACGCTCTGGTCCACGGGAAACGCACCCACGGGCACGAGCAGCGGGCGCGCCAGGTGGCTCTCGCGCATGCAGCACCAGCTTGGGTCGAGCACATCCCCCCATGGGAAAAACCGCCCGTCAACGCCGCGCGCCGCCTTCTCCCACTCCAGCTCGGCTGGAAGGCGCCAGGCCCGACGATCCCGCGCGGAAGCGTAGCGCGTGTAGGCGACGGCCCCAGGAATGTCCACGTTGAACACCGGCCAATCGGGGAGCCAGGTGTCCCCCTCGGCGTCTGTCATCAGCACAAAGTTTCCGCGGGCGTCCCGACGGTGTGAGAGCGCGCCCTCCTCCCCAAGCGCCCCCGGCCGCTCGCGCGGGGCCCAACGCAACGCCAACGCCTCCAGACGGCCCGCCACCAGTGTGTTCAGAAACTCCAGGAACTGGGCCTGGGTGACGGGAAAGCGCCCGGCGACGAAGCCATCGCACCACAGCCGACGACGTGGCATCGCGTCCGCGGCCTCCGGATCCCCGCCACTCCAGAACCAGCCGGGCGGCACGTAGCAGTCCCCGTCCAGGTCGTCCGCGAGCGGGAGGAGGACCGGCGTCGGGTCGGCGTCACCGGGCGCGACGCCGCCCCAATGTTCGCCGCGGCCGATGGTCACCGGGTAGCGGACGTCGGGCCGATTTGGGTGGGAGATGACGCAAACGTAGCTGCCAATGGCGAGCGGGACCGTGCGCAGCGGCGTACTGCCAAGTGAGCGCTCAAAGACCGGAACGAGGCGGCGATTTCGGAGGACGTGGCGGTAAAGCTGCACCTCCGCGCCGGGCGGGTCGGTGATGAGTGTCAGGGCACCGTCGCCCTGCAGGTACGCGGTGCAACGACGACGAACCGGGTGGTTCTGCGGCAGCGCGTCGAGATGGACGCGCAGGAGGGCCTCCGAACGGGCGACGGCCCTGTCGTCGCGGGCGGCCTCGGCAGCACGGTGCGCGTCGGCATGCCGTTCGGCCAGCGCGGCGTGGGCCTCCGGAGCGACCGGGTCGATTTGGAGCGCACCGCTCAGCGCCTGCGCGGCATCGAGATCCAGCGCCTCGATCCGTCGCTCGATGGCCGCGGCCTCCTCCTCCTTCCGCCACGCCGCCACCTTGCGCTCCTCGCCTTCCCAGGGTCGAACTCCCGAAAGCAGCTCGACCGCCTCCGCCCGCAGCCCCGCGGCCTCCCCACGCAGGGTAGCCACCTCGGGCCCGATCGCTGCCGCCCGTCGCACCACCTCCAGGGCCTGCTCGCGGCGCCGCGCCCCCTCCAGCCACGACAGCACCTGCGCGGCAAGCTCACTCGCGTTGGCGTGGCGCGCGTGCGGGTCCCGCGACATGGCCTTCGCACACGCGGCTCCAAGCTCGGCGGGCGGCGGCAGGGACGGCGTCACCGCGGCTACAGCAGCCTCGCGCGAGGTGAACGCGGACGTGTCACCGGCCCCGGAACGCCCCAGCGGCGGCGGCGGTCCCGCGTGCACCAGTGCGAGGATCGCCTCGACGTCAGGCCCATCGTAGGCGGGGTGACCGGCGAGGATCTCGTACAGGACGGCGCCGAGGGAGTAGACGTCGCCCCGCGGGGCCGGAGCGGCGCCCTGGCGTTCGAGGCACTCCGGCGGGATGTACGCGGGCGTGCCGAGTAGGAGCTCGCGAGGGGCAACCTCGGTTCGCCGAAGGCCCACCGGCTCCAGCGGTCGAGCCCCGGCCGGCGGCCCGCGCAGCACCTTCGCGATGCCCCAATCGACCACCAGCACCTCGCCGTGCTCGCCGATCATGACGTTGGAAGGCTTGAGATCGCGGTGGACGATGCCGCGCACATGCGCGTACCCGACCGCCTCGCACACCTTCACGAACGCGTCCACGAGCCGGCGAAACGTCCACCCCGAAAGCGGCGCAACGCCGGCCCCCGCGGCCTCGTGGACCTCCGCGATCACGTCGTCGAGCGTGCGCCCCCGCACCTCGCGCATCGTGAAATAGACGCTGCCATCGTCGAGCCGCCCGATGTCATGCACCGGCACGATGCCGGGATGTTGGAGCTGCGCCGAGCATTCTGCTTCCTCCACGAACCGCTTGAGCATGTCCGGACGGCGCATCAACTCGCCGCGGATGACCTTCATCGCCACGACTCGCGTGAGCCACAGGTCGCGCACCCTGTACACCTGCCCCATCCCGCCGACACCGAGCAGCCCGAGCTGCTCATAACGGGCGGGCAACACCGGGATCTCGCCCTGCTGCGCCCCGGAAGGGCCGTCCGGGACCAGCGTGAACGGCGCTTCGGGCGGTGGACGGGTGACGGCGGACCTCGGGGTTCGCGACGGATTGTACCGGTTTTTACGCGGGGATCGGATCCGGATGGCCGTTCAGCTCCTGGGGGGCCAATCCGTGCGCTCGGCAAACATGGCGTCTGTATCCACCTGAAATCGCGTGGATGGCTGGTCGGATTGGCCCCCCGGCGCGGCGTTCC
>CAIMSU010000115.1 GCA_903844155.1 uncultured Pseudomonadota bacterium
GCGTAGCCCGAGACGACGGCCGCCCGGTCGAGCGCCCGGTCGCGACGTGGTAGGCACCCAAGCCCCGGAGGTGGGGCCTGAAAGCGCCAACTTCCAGGCCCCTGGAGCGGCGACCCGTCGAAGGACGCGCACCCCGCGCTGAGCTTCACCGGCCCGCGCCGCTTCGTCCAGCCGACGGGCCGGATGAGGCGTCGAATCGACCACCGGCTACCTGCTTCCCTGCGCGGATTGCCGCAGGGTGGTGTTCGTGTGTGGTCGGTGCCGCGGGAACCGGCGCTACTGCCCGGAGTGCGCGGGTCCCGCGGATCGGGCGCGGATTGCTCGGGCAAAGCGGACATACGCCGGCACCCGGAACGGGCGGATGCTGCACGCGGCGGACCAGTCCCGGTTTCGCGCTCGCCGCGCTCAGAAAGTGAGGGATCGGTTGTCAACGTCGCCGGAGCCGGTGGTCACGCTCCCGGGGCCTCCGCCCGCCATCCCGGCGACCGCGGGCGGCACGGAGATGGTCGAACATGCCCTGGCACACCACGATGCAGCTCGGATCGAACGCGGTCCGGCTCCTGATGACGAACGAGGAGAATCACGAACTCCTCAAGGCGCGCCTGCCCTTGCGCCCGATCCACCCGCGTTCGGCGACGACGCTGTTGGAGGGCCTCTCGTTGTGGGCGGGACACCCGCTCACCGTTGCGCTTGGTGCGGACAGCCGCTCGGGCCGCACCTCCGCCGAGTGGATCTTCGGTTCCGACGGGTGGCCGCAGGAGTCCGCGCTGGTGCACTTCGACGTGATCGGGGACCGCCGGCGTCGCCAGACGATCCCCGGCGTCGGTGATTTCCGGCAGCTCCGGCTCCTGCACCGCGACGGGAGGTCGTCATGATCTCCAAGGAAGACGAGGCGAAGATCGTCCGGCTCCACCTCATCGAGAAGTGGCCGCCGGGCACCATTGCCCGGCAGATGACGATCCACCACGGCGTCGTGCGGCGTGTGCTCACCCGGGTGGGCGTGCCCGCGGCCACGATCTCCTATCGACGGTCCATCGCGGATCCGTTCGCTGGGTTCATCATCCAGACGCTCACCGAGCACCCCGATCTCTGCGCCAGCCGGGTGCACCAGATGTGCCGCGAACGCGGCTATCCCGGGACTGAGCCGCACTTCCGGTCCATCGTCCGCCGCTACCGACCGAAGAAGGCCGCGGAGGCGTTCCTGCGCCTCCGCACGCTGCCGGGCGAGCAGGTTCAGGTGGACTGGGGGATGTTCGGCGAGGTCGTCGTCCCCGGCGGAAAGCGGCCGCTGGTCGCATTCGTCATGGTCCTGGGCTGGTCGCGGATGATCTTCGTGCGGTTCGGCTTCTCGATGCGCATGGGCTCTTTCCTGGAAGGGCACGTCGAGGGGTTCCGGTACTTTGGCGGCGTCGCCCGGGTCGCGCTTTACGACAACCTCAAGAGTGCTGTCACCGAGCGGATCGGCGATGCGATCCGGTTCAACGAGACCCTGCTCTCGTTCGCCAGCCACCACGGGTACGAGCCACGGCCGTGCGCCCCGTACCGCGGAAACGAGAAGGGCCGGGTGGAACGGGCGATCCGCTACGTCCGCGACAACTTCTTCCCCGCGCGGACGTGGAAGGACCTCGACGATCTGAACGCACAGGCCCTGGCGTGGTGCCAGGGCGTCGCGGCTGACCGACGATGCCCGGATGACCGCACCCGCACAGTCCGCGACGCATTCAACGAGGAGCAGGCGCGCCTGCGCTGCCTCCCGGAGACCCCGTTCCCCGCCGAGGATCGGCTCGAAGTCCACGTCGGAAAGACGCCCTACGCTCGGTTCGACGGCAACGACTATAGCGTGCCGGCTGACCGCGTCCGCCGCACCCTGACCGTGTTCGCCAGTCCCGTCTCCGTGCGCCTTCTCGATGGACTCGAGCTCGTGGCGACGCATGCTCGATCCTGGGGCAAGCAGCAGGTCGTCGAGGACCCGGCGCACGTCGCAGCGCTCGTCGCGTGGAAGGCCAAGGCGACAGAGGCGCGCGGGCTGGACCGGCTCTCGCGCGCAGCCCCCGAGAGCCGCCGACTGTTGCAGGCGATGGCAGAACAGGGCGGCAACCTGGGTGCCGCCACGACCGCCCTGCTGCGGCTCCTCGACGCCTACGGAGCTGCGGCGACCAACGCTGCGATCACCGAGGCCATGGCGGCAGGACGCGCGCATCCACAGGCCGTCCGGCAGGTTCTCGATCACCAGCGCCAGGCGCAGGGCCTGCCGCCTGCCATCGCCGTCCACCTGCCCGACCGCCCCGGCGTGCGCGACATCACGGTCACCCCGCACCGCCTCTCAACCTACGACACCCTGACACCGGACAAGCGCAATGACAACGACGACTCCTGACCTTCTGCGGGCGCGCGCCCTCGCACTCGGGCTGGTAGGCCTGCTGGACCAGTGGGACCTGTACCGGGACGCCCCCTGGCTGCCCGACCTGTTGGCCGCCGAGGAGGCCTCCCGGGGCAAGCGCAGCCTCGAACGCCGCATCGCCGGTGCCCACATCGGCCGGTTCAAGCCGATGGCCGACTTCGACTGGACGTGGCCTAAGGACATCGACCGCCCCGCGGTGGAGGATCTTTTCCGCTTCCGGTTCGTCGAAGAGGCCGCGAACATCGTGCTGGTCGGACCGAACGCCGCGGGCAAGACGATGATCTGCCGGAACCTCGCCTACGAGGCGGTAAAGCGCGGGTTCTCGGCCCGGTTCACGACCGCCAGCGCGATGCTGAACGACCTCGCCAGCCAGGACGGCGCCCGCGCGCTGAACCTGGCCATGCGGCGCTACACACGGCCGCGGCTGTTGGTGGTCGACGAAGTAGGGTACCTGTCCTACGGAAACCGGCACGCGGACTTGTTCTTCGAGGTGGTCACCCGTCGCTACGAGGAGCGCCCCATCGTGATCTCGACCAACAAGCCCTTCGCCGAGTGGGGCGAGGTGTTCCCCGGCGCGAGCTGTGTCGTCACCCTGATCGACCGGCTCGTCCACAAGTCGGAGATCATCTCGATCACGGCGGACTCCTACCGACTGAAGGAAGCGAAGGAGCGGGCCCAACGGAAGGCGAGGGAGCGAGCGCCCAAGTAGCAGTGGCCCGAATCCGCGCGAGAGGATCGCTCAGAGCGATGGACTCGCGCGGTTGTCGGCGGAATCCCGCGCTTTGGGAGCGTCGGCAACAGCCGGGCGACCTCATCGTCGGGGATCGCGGGTACGCCCACGCCGCGCGCATCATCGAGGTCCGGCAAGCGCGCGCGCA
>CAIMSU010000116.1 GCA_903844155.1 uncultured Pseudomonadota bacterium
CGGGTGAAGCCGTAGCGCTCCCAACCGGCTGGGATCGGCACGGTAACCGGCAGATAGACGGCGATGGCAGGGACGTTCTCGGGCCGCAGCTCGGGCCAATCGAGCACAACGCGGGGCGTGAACGCGATGTGGATCGTGCCGGTGTGGATGCGGGTCGCGCCCGTCTCCTCGTCGTGGTCGACGGATGGCGCCGTATCCGGGGCCTCGGGCGGCGGGGAACTCGGTGCGCCCTCAAACGGCGGAAGGGGCTGTGTTTTTCGGACGAGCGCCTGCCACGACCCGAATGCCTCCTGCAGCGATGGTCCGACGGCGATCACCCTCCCTCGCCAGGCGTCGGCGACCACCCAGCCGGACTCGTCCTCGCCGACCCGCCCCTCCCAGAGCGCCTCGCGGAGCCGCCAGAGACCGCGCATCCAGGCGCCGCCCGCGCCACCGGGCATCACGGTGGGGAGGAAGACCCGCCCCTTCACGAGCTTGGCCGGGTCCATCTGGGCGAGCATCTGCGCAAGCGTGTCGATGTCGTGCCCGTCGGCGTCGAGGTCAGCACGGCAGTAGAAGCCGATAGGCGGCGTCTGAGCGGGCTTGGCGTAGGGGTCGACGGCGAAGGGGAGATCGGTCTGATGGCAGCCCCAGGTCCACATGTCGCCCGTGGTCTGGCAGGTTTCGACGCGGGTGCCGTCGTCGCCGTAGCTGAGGTCGACGTACGCGGGGCCCTCGGCGATCCGGAGCTTGCCGGGAAACCGATGGGCTCCGGGGAGGATTCTCGGCTCCGTATCCGGCCAGTTCGGTTGCTTGACGCGCAGGTGTTCGGGCAGCTCGGGCAGATCGAAGGCTTGCGGCGGCGCGACGTTCACGTCCAGCGACCACACCGGGTGGGACAGTAGGAACGCCGGGTTTTCCCGGTCGCCTAGGTAGAGCAGGGCGTTACCCGGTCCGGCGGCCACGTCCGCGACGAGCCGGTCACCAAGGATCTCCCGAACTTTCTCGGTCAGCCGCATCGCGTCGCTGATGCGCGGCAGCAAGCGGGCGAGGGCGTTCTGTGCGTCCGCCTGCGGGATGACGCCGAGGGTGATCATGCCGTCGCGGGTCGCGTACCTGTCGGGCGGTTCGGGGTTGGGCATGTCGGCTCCGAAGGCGGAATATGGCGGGCGGAGGGGTCGGACGACGCGCCGGGCGCGGTCAGCTCGGCGGCTCGCCTGCCAGCACCTCTCCCGCATCCCACGTCCGGACGATTCGCCAGCCTGCATCCTGCACAAGCGACCGCATCGCCGTCCGCATCGCCTCGGACATGTCTGCGGCGAGGACAACGTGCCGCACTTCGACCCCGTCGCGCTCAGCGAGGACGTAGTAGCCGCGGGTGATGAGCCTGCCGTTGGGTCCCACCGGAGGGGCGGGAATCGGCGCTCCCCGTGACGGCGGCGGCGCCCCTGCCGGGGTCCGCACGGGCGTCTCCGCTCGCGGTGGGATGACCGCCGCTCCCCGGTTCGGCTTGTAGCCTCGACCGGCCCACGCCGGGGCCCGCGGAGTCCCCAGCCGCGCGCGGTACGCCCGGACAAGCCCGGTGCGCACCCCGGCCATCTCCGCGATCTCGGCGTCCGAGAGCACGCCGAGCTGTGCCCGGTAGGGGTCGACCGGAGAGGGCGGCCTCGGCTTTTGCGGCGGTGGTTCCTTCGGCGGCGGGAACGGCCGGGGCGCTGCTGGGATCCCCCAGCGTTGCCGGAACTGGAGTACCGCGCGGGGGCTGACTCCGGCGCGGAAGGCGACCTCGACGTCGGGGACGCCGCCGATGATCTCCCGATGAGCCTCCAGAACGGAGATGCTGGAGGCAGGCCGGATGGCCGAGCCTTTCTGCGCGCTGGTGGCGGTGGGGCCCGCCGGGTCTGCCCCGCCGTGGGAGCCGTCCCCCGAGGCGACCGCGACGTCGGCTCGTTTGGGTGCCGCAATCCCGCGCGTCCACCGGTAGCCTCGGATCCCCGCCGACGTCACCCCGGCCAGTGCGGCCACGACTTCGTCCGGTTCGACGCCGATGAGGTGCGCGTGCGCCAGGATCTTCGACTGGCGACCGGGACGGCGCGGCGACCCGTACAAGGGCTTGACCTCTGCAATCCCGAGGGAGCGGCGAACGTCCCGCACCCGCTCAACCGCGACGCCCGCCCGCGCTGCGACCTCCGCGTCTGGGAGCGCGCCGATCAGGTCGCGGTGTGCCGCGAGCTTGGAGGGCCGTCCGATGCGAGGAGCGACCGGACGCGGCGGACTCGCATCCAACTCGCCGGGTAGAAGGAAGGAACTCTCTGTAGGCTTCGTCCGTGCCGCCGGCGCGGGCGCCTGCGACTGGTTTGAGGGCCGGACCGCTGGTGACGGTTCCTCCACAGGTTCGGCCGCCGCTCCGACCGTCCCGGCGTCCGGCCCGACCAAAGCCGACGCCGCCAATCGTCCCGCTGCCGGGATGCCCCTCGCCCGCCGGTACTCCATCACCGACTGCCGGTTCATGTTCGCCAGCAGCGCCACCTCGTGGTCGGGGATCGTCCCCAGCAGATGCCGAAAAGCGTCCAGCTTGGAGCGGCGGAGGTTTCGCCCAGTGGGCGTGCGAGGCGGCTCTGTCGACGCAGTTGGCTCGACGACGGGGGAGGGGCAAGGCTTGACCGGTGAGGGCTTTCGACGCGGGGTTTTCGTCGCAACGGAGCGGACAATCGGCGGCGCCGGGATGCCGCGCGTCTGCCGGTACGCGATGACGGTCTCGCGCCGGACCCCGGCGAGCCGCGCGACCTCGGCATCCGAGCGCAGGCCGACGAGGTCGGCGAACGGGTCGACGCGCGACCGGCGCTCGCCCTTCGGAGTCGGGTGTCGACGGGCGAGGGGCGGGAGGGGCTGGGGACGAGCAGGCGGCGACGAGGCCACGGGCGGGAGTTCGGCGCGAACGGGCGGCACAAGGGTCGCTTCGACCCGAGCTGCGGGCAGCGGGGCGACGCGCGGCGGAAGCGGCCGTTCGACGGGGGCTGGCAGCGCGGGCGCGACGAGCGGAAGGGGCCTCCGACCGACCGAGCGGCTGACGGTCGCGTCCCGGTCCCCGAAGTTGGGCACCGCCGGCATGCCTCTGGCAACCGCTGGCGACGTCGGGGCCATCGGCGTTGCCGCAGGCGGGGACGTCCGCCTCGCACGAACCCGGCCCATCAGCGCCTGCCGCTCAGTCTCCTGCTCGTCGTTCCGTCTGGGGTGTCGACGGCCGGGTTGTGCACCGGCGTCTCTGAGCGCCGCGCGAATGACGTGCGTGGGCTGGTCGAACAGCTCAGACAGCTCCCAGGTGGTGCAAAGACGGCTCAGCGCCAGCATGTCCGCGTGGTCGTCGGGGGTGATGGGCTTGGCGCGCTTCATGGGGTTGGCGAAGTCGGTGTAACCAGCGTCCGGTGGCGGCCCCGGGCCGCGGCGCCGCTCCACGGAAGGCACTGGAACGAACGACGTGTCTGGGCGCCGAGGAGGCGGGTTGGGCCGCCGCCCCACGCCGTGCCAGAGCGATAAGCGCGCGCATGATCCTCTCCCCCGACGAAGCCGTCCTGTTCTTTGCGATCTGGGCCAGCCTTGACGCGTTCGTCAACCGGCGGAAGTCTGTTGTGGCGGGGTACCAGACCGCGGCCGAATGCCGGGCGGGAACGCCCCGAAACTTGCGGACCATTCGGGACGCGCTCCGAGCCGATCCCGGTCTGCTCGACGCATTCGTCGCCGAGAACCCCGATGCGCTCTCGGACGAGGCGCTCGCTGAAGCCCGCGGCTTCCGGCACGCCGTGCGGGGCAAGTTCTATGTCGAGCGCATCCTGAAGGGTCACGCCGTTTTCGTATCCACGGCGAACAACCGTGTGTACCTTGTCGGGGGACTGACGGACGGCGTCGGCGAGGTGCTCTCCCGCGGCCAGCCCGTGGGGTATGCGCTGTTGGTGGAGACGGTGCTCCTTCCCTTCCGCGGACGCATCGTCTGGGATGGGATCGTGGGCGGCCACAACGTCAGCTTCGGGCCGGGCATCCGTGAGAATTACAAGGAGGCGTACCTGAGGGCGAAGGAGCGCGGCGAGCTGATCAGCGTGCTGGACGGCAGCTCGAAGCCACGGCTGACCACGAGGACCGGCCCAGACCCGCGGCCTGCAGTCGATGCCGTCATCCGAGCCGTGGGCCAGCTCAGCAAGCCCGCTACGGGGCTTCAGGGTGCTGCTTTCAAGCTGCTGAAACCTGCCGCCGACCTCGCCGTCCTCACCCTCGACGACCGGCTGGACGGCGACCAGCTCCGTGTCGAGGTCCGGGCGCTGCGCCGCGCCCTGAAGGCCGTCGAGACTGCGCTCGTCCGCGCGGACATCTACCCTGGCTGACTCGCCGCCCGCCGCTCACGCGGGCCTTGCACTGGCATCGGCGGCGATACCCACGCCTGCGTCTCCGCCTCTCGGAAGGTCGGGGTACTCAACTCGAAGCTCCTTCAGGGGAGCGGCCAGGGTTTCCGGAGCCAGCAACAGGACAGGTGCTGGCGCGCGAGCGCGGTCGTCCACCGTGACGCATCGTCGGCCCCCAGAACTCGGGCGCATGCCGGCCGTCCGCTCATCACGACGGCCGAATCGGAGGCTCTCCCGCCGGTCGTCGCCGGATCAGCGAACGAACTTCGGCTCCCAGGGCCCGGGGGGCGCCGGATCAGCCCTCCCGCTCCGGCTCCGTCCGCGCGCGGTCTGCTGCCAGGGACGGTGCGGCCTCCTTCCTCTCGCCGTGCAGTCCAGTCTGAGCCTCCGGCCCCGCGACCCCAAACCCCGCAAACGCGCGTCCCACCTGCTTCAGCGACGCCAACTCATACGCCCGCTCCATCACCGTGCTCTCCGTCGAGTGTCGCATCTGGCGCCGGGTGTGCGCCGAATGGATCCCCGCGGCCGCCGCGAGCGTCGCGAAGGTATGCCGGGCCAAGTAGGGAAAAACGTTTCGCAGCCGGTCCGCGTTCAGTCCGGCTCTTGCTGCCGCACCCCGGAGGACGCCTCGCGGGTAGCTCGTCATCGCGCTCGTGCCGTCGGGCGCGAGGAAAACCGGGCCGCCCGTCGGCCGATCGCGCGCCTCCCACCAGGGGCGTAGAGCCGCGACGGTCATCGGCGTCATCGCAACGATTGCCTTCGCCAGCCGGTTCTTGGTGCCGGCGACGCGCAGCGTGTTGTCGCGCCAGCCGACGTCCTGCCAGTCAAGCGTGGGGACCTCGCCCGGGCGCAGGCCCTGACCGTACTGCGTCCCGAGCAGCGCGCGGTGCATGGTCGTCCGGGTGGCCGCGAGGAGGCGTTCGACCTCCTCCACCTCCAGCGGCTCCGGCTCGGCGAGCGACTTCCCGGTCGCCCCGGGGATCGGGTTGAAGGGATGTACCTGGTCGATCCAATGGAGTTCCTTGACCGCGTGGGTCAGCGCGCACCGGTAGGCCGTCTGGCAGAGGCTCTTCGACCGTCCGCCAACGCTGAGCGTCGCGAGGAACGCGGTCCAGCGGGGCTGGTCGAGGTCACAGATTCGGACGCTCCCGAGCTTCGGGAGGATCCGCTGGTCCCACCACCACTCCTCGCGGACCCAACTCCCGCCCTGGCGACGGACGGGCGTCCACACCTCCCCGACGTAGCGTTCGAGGAGCATGGTCCCTCGGGCGTCAGGCGGGATGACCGGGGCGACCGGCGGGGGGCGGGGCGTGTACGTCGGCGGCGCGACGCCGGGGGGAGCCAGCGCTCCGAGTTCCTTCGCGAGCGAGGAGAGGGTGTGCGAGTCTTTGCCAGGGCCGGATGGAAACACCCCGGTCCCAGCGACGAGGTCGGCGGCGACGGCGACGAGTCCGGCGCCTCGAAGCACGGGATCGAGTGGGTCAAGGACGACGATTGGTCCCGAGACCAACGGGAACAGCACAGCGGCGGCTGCGGTGCGCTCGTCAACGGCGCGGAGGAGGCGGGTGACCGTGACGACGTCCAGCACGCCGGCGGGGTCGAACCGTCGGAGGCGACCGGTGAGGTCTGCAGTCGGCGCCGCGTCGACGAGGAAGCCGACGGTCACACACCGTCTGGGATGCCCGGGGACGGCGTAGACGGCGCTGTAGTAGCTGCCGCCCGTGCGGGTTTGGCGTTGAACGGTCCAGCTCACGGGGCTCCGGTCGCGGGTCGACCGCGCGAGCTGAGCTTCGCGCGAGATCGGGCGATTGTCCATACGGCCGGTTGGGACAGAGCCACTGAGGGCGACGGACGCCTGACCGGGTCCGCTCTAAGGCCCTCATCCGCCCTCCGCTGCAGCTTCCACCCGCTTCACCGCCACGAACCCGGCGAAAGCGTTGGCCGTGTCGCGCACGGACACGCGGATGTACGCCTCGTCGAGCACGGTGCTCTTCTGCGAGTGGCGCATCATGCGCTTCGTGAAGGCGCGGTCGACGCCGGCCACGGCCGCGATCGTCGCGAAGGTGTGACGGCAGACGTACGGAAAAAGCGCTCGTTCGCGGCTGGTGTTCAACCCGCTGTTGATTGCCGCGGTCCGGAACGCCTGACGCGGGTACGCCGGGAAGGGCCCGCCGCCCTGCTTCTCGAAGCAGACGCCGGTCTTGGGGCGTCCTCGTTGCTCCCACCACGCCATCAGCTCAGCCTTGCTGAAGGGCGTGAGGGGAACTGTCGCCCGTGCAAGCGCGTTCTTCTCGCCGCGGACGAAGATCGTCGACCGGTTGAAGTCGATGTCTTCCCAGCGGACGGCGGTCGCTTCGGCGGGTCGGAGGCCCTGTCCGATCTGGACGGCGAAGAGCGCCCGGTGGACCGGCAAATGAACGGCGTCCAGAAAGACGGTGACCTCTACAATCGTGAGGGGCTCGGCTTCAGCGCGGGTCCGCAGCGTCGCACCCCGAATCGGCGCGAACGGATGTGGCCCTTCGATCCAGCCGAGTACGGCGCAGGCGTGGCGGAGCGCCGTGCGGTAGGCGGTTTGCGCCAGCGCCTTGCTGCGGCCTGCTACCGTGAGCGTGTCGAGGAACGCGGACCACTTACGAGCGTCAAGTTCGCAGATGCGGACGGCGCCGAGAGCAGGCAGGATCCGCTCCACCCACCACCATTGCTCCCGCTTCCATGTGCCCGCCTGCGCGCTCCGCACGGGCTCCCAGACGTCCGCGACGTAGTTGTTCAGGGTCATCCTACCCTCTGGCGTCAGCGGCTCGGTCGGTCGTGCACGACCCTGCAGGGGAGCCGGCACGATGACGACGCGAGCCGCGAGCCTCCGGACGTCCTCATCGGTCCGCGCTCCGCACGCGCGAACGACCGTTTCGTCGCCCCATGCTCCGCCGCCATCGTGCGCTCGAAGCCGCGCGGTGAGCGTAGCCGGGGCAGGGGACCCGGCGACGAGGCCGACGGTCACGCACCGGCGCGGCCCGCTCGCGGGCGTGAAAAGGGCCGTGTAGTAGTCCCCGGAGGGACGCTTTTGCCTCTGAACCGACCAGCACATCGCGGATTCCGTCGGACGCTGAAAGGGCGCCGTCCGGGCAATCGTGTCGAAACAACCTCGCTGAGTCCAGCCGGGTTGTTTTAGATGTTTTAGAGGTGTTTTAGAGCTGGTCCTCGGAGATTATCGAGGAAGAAAGGGTGCATCCTAAGAGGGTCGAACTCCTAACCTTCTGATCCGTAGGCATCATGGCATTGCGATCTGCTCGATGTTGTGCGGATCGTTGAGCCGCTGAAGGGGGCTGGAAAGGGGTGCTGACAGGCGTGGCCGTTACCCAGCGTTACCCAGCCGCACCAGCCGGTGAGCGGGCCGGACAGCGGTCTGTACGCCCGTCGGCCCACACGCGACGCACCTACGGCGACTCGGGCCCCCCGTAAAAGCCCATGTCCGCGCGGCTTCCGTCCCTATCGCTGGTGGAGCTGTCCCCGGCGTCCACACACGGGCTGTCCGCCGCGTAGCCGTCGGCGGTGGTCTGGAGGTGGAGATCCTGCGTGGTCCAATCGGCGCCGGTCGTCCAGCTCACGAAGAGCGGGTCCTCGGAGAGATTACCGTTCGACCCTGCCGTGAAGACGGTGCCGGCGCCGTAGACCTCCGGCGTGTCGTTCCCCGACACGTCGGAGAAAGCGACGGCGGCTGCGTTCGCGCTGTTGGTGTCGTAGAGCCCGCCGCCGTAGCCGCCAGAGAAGTAGGCGTTGTAGGCGATGATGGAACTCGCGATGGAGAGGGTTCCGTAGCCGTAAACCCCGCCCCCGTCCGGGGCGGTGTTTCCTATGACGGTGCTTTGAGTCATCGTGAGGCTTTCCCCCGTCTCGACCTGGATCCCGCCGCCCTCAGCCCTAGCGCTGTTGCCGACCACGAGCAGGTTTTCCGCGGTCACGATGGAGCCACCTGTGCCTTCGAGCGCGAGGCCGCCCCCGAGGGAGTAGCTGTTGTTGTCGGCGATGGTCACTCTGAGGAGGTCGCCCGGGCAGTCGTAGAAGCCGATGCCGCCTCCGCCAAGACTCCCCTGCCCGCCGGTCACGATCACGTCCTCCATGTTCAGCGGGCCGCCGTCGTGGCACGCGACCGTCCCGCCCCACGAGGTGCCCTCGTAGGTGCCGTTCTCGAACCAGATCCCCTCGACGGTGAGCGTCTTCCCGCCCGCCTGCGAGACTTCCAGCGCCGATTCGTCGGTCCCGGCGGCGTCCACGATGGTCGCATCCGCGCCATCCTCGCCAACCAGCGTCAGCTCCGTCGCCGGGGCGTTCAACGCCTCGTTGTAGGTGCCCGCGCGAACGAGGACCGTGTCGCCGTCGGAGGCGGCGTCCATCGCGGCTTGGATGGTGCTGAAAGCGTCGGGGACGGTGATCTCGTCGATGTAACCATTACAGTTCTCATCAACGCCATTGTGTGTGCGCCAGACCTCGGCCTCGCCGGGGTTCACCGAGGCGTCGGTGTCGTCGCAGTCGGTCGCGATGGGGTACCCGTCGCCGTCGAGATCGTCGTCTGGCGTGGCGGCGTTGCAGTCGTCGTCGATTCCGTTGTAAGGCACTTCGGTCATGCCGGGGTTGACGGCGGCGTTGGTGTCGTCGCAGTCGGACGATGCCGGGTAGCCGTCCCCGTCCGCGTCGGGATCCGCATCGGTGTCCGTGTCCGCATCGGTGTCGGAGTCGGTGTCGGAATCGGTGTCCGCATCCCCCGATCCCGAGTCCCCCGCCGTGTCCCCGTTGACCGCCGCCGAGTCCGAGGCGAATTTCGCCTCAATCTCCGCCGATGAAATGAAGCTACACCCCATCAAGAGCAGGCTTACCATGTGAACACCGCCACCGCGCCGAGGACGACGCCAACCCCGCCAAGCGCGTACCCCCCGACATCGAATCCAGCCGCTTTCCCCTGCATCCCCTCAAGCTGGGTCTTGTACGTGGCCTTGGCCTCTGCCGAGGCATCCGCTGACATGACCCCGCTCCCGTCGAAGGTCGCCCGTTGCCCGGCGGCGAGGCCGATCAGGACGACGGATCCGATCACTGCCGCCGCACCCGAGCCCACCAGCGCCACCCTCCGCGTGCCCCCGGTGGAGGCCGCACGGGCTGGCTTCTGCTGGACCATCCACCCCCAGCCGGTCTCTTCGCCCCAACGGAAGTGTGTGGCCACGACGGTCCCGAGAGCGTCGAGCTGCTGGACGACGCTCGCCCGCTTGGCAGGCACCGTGGTCCCGGTGACGCCGTCCACCATCAACCAGCCCGCACTCGGCGGAGGGATCGGCACCGTGGCCGGATCCCCAGCGAGCGTGTGGGCCTCGGCCATCTGCGCTCGGAGGGGGTGGCCCTCGGGCACAAGCTCCACGGGGATGAGGTAGCCGGGGCTGACGACGTCGAGGCCCGCGAGCGCCTCTCGGACGTGGTCGTCCTTGCGGTCGAAGAAGGCCCCGAGCGCCTCAACCCGCTCGACCCGCGCGATGGTGGCGACCTTCAGGATCTCCCGGGTGCAGACGAGCCTGCCCTCCATCGCCTGTCGGCTGGCCGCGAACCCCGGCGCATCCACCCGTGCGAAGAACCCCTCCGTTGTGCGTGCGGACTCGATGATGTCGGCCTCGGTGAAGGTCTGCGGGCACGCGGGGCTGGCGTGAGCTGCGGGCATCGCAGTCAGGATCGCGAGGAAAAAAGACATCTACGGCTCCTTCTTCTTGTTCCGGCCCATAGCGCGGCGGCGTGTGGCTGCCAGAGCTTGCCTACGTTTCACGGGCACCTCCCGCTCGGCCAAGGAAAGCCGCCGCCCCCTTGCCGTCCAGCCTGCCGATGCCACACTCGACGGCGCAGCGGACCACGTCTTCGGGCGTGGGGTCGGCATCCGGGTAGCGGAAGCGGTAGCCGTTCACCCACCACGAGTCCAACTGCGCTTTCCGGAAGTCCATCGGCTCCATGTCCCGTGAGAACGGGGTGGACTTGTTCATGTGTTCGACGATCTGAGCGGCGGTGCCCCTGTAGGTCGTGCCACCGGGCAGAGTCAGGCGCATGAACGGAGGCGGAGACCCCCGCGAGGCCCGCACTCGATCCGCCTCGGCAATCGGCTCCCTCTCCACCGACACAATCTTCTCGTTCTCCCGCAGAAATCCGTCGAGGGGTGCGCCCTCATCGGGGAGGCGAGGAGCCTCGTCCGGGGCGAGCAGATCGGCGATGTCGGGGTGTCCAGCCGCACGCGCGAGGTCGGCGGGCGTCTGGCCGTTCGCGTCCGGAGAAGGCAACCGGGTAGCGAATACCATCAGTAGCTCGACACAATCGTCGTGCCCGGCGGCAGCCGCGAGGTGGAGCGGTTCGCGCCCGTCGGACAGTCGTGGCAGTTCGGTGTCCGCGCGCTGCTCTTTCAGCCAGCTGATTGAGCCATCCTGCCCGAGTCGGGCGGCCACATGACAGGCGGTCTCGCCATCCGGGCCCCATCGCGCATCGATACCGGCTTCGCCGATCACTTCGTGCAACTCCGGGCGGTCGAGCAGCACCGCCAGCACATGGGGCGGTGCATCGGGGTCAGCGCCGAAGGCACCGGCATGGGCACGGAGGATGGCGATGACCTTCCTTTTGCCAGCGCCTTTGGCGATGGCCCTCGCAAGCTCCGCATCCAGCTTGACGACGTGGGGTGGGGGCGGGGGCGGCGGCGGCAGGAGTGCCCGCGCGGCCTCCCATTCTGCCTGCCGGGCCTCCTGCACGAGTCGCTCGGCCTCCGCCTGCCGCGCGTGTTCGGCGCGGTCGCTCGCACCGGCCCGGTACTCGGCGAACGACTCTGCGGCCATCACACGCGCTTCCGCGAGGATCGCAAGGCACACACCGCGCTCGGTCTCGCCGCTCCCGACCGCCTCCTGGTATGCCAGGGTCGCACCGGCAAGGCGGTCATAGAAATTGTACTTACTCCAGTGGAATCCGATGGGTACGAGGCGGGGCAGCTCGGTGATGAGCCTCCCGACGGCGTGTGCATGCATGGTCACGACCACGAGCGGATCGGTTCCGAACGTGCGAGGGTTGAAACACTCTGCCTTCGTGCTCCAGATCACGCCTGCCCCGCCCCAGCCTTGATGACCTTGCTCACGCTCGTCCGCTGCTCGGCGACGCGGACTCGCCGGGCGCCGCCGGGCCACGCGCAGAGCGAGGGCATCGAGCGCGGTGATCACTTCCGCCATCTCGGGGTCGCCGCCGGGTGAGGCGTCAATGCTCGCGGCGGCCCCGCCCTCATCGCGCGGGGGAATCGCCTCGACGGGGACGTTGCTGGTGCCCGGCTCGCCATCGACCGAGAGGACGCAGACGTTCTCCCGGTTCATACGCTCCACGTCACCCGCCGGGGGCTTGCGGATGTAGGCGTGGATGACGGCGAGATCCCCACCCTCGTCGCTTTCGCGGACCACGGTGACGGCGTCGCGGGTGCCGAGCCCCGTGGACGCGCGTTGAGCCTTGGTGAGGCGCAGGATGCCCCGGAGGGGGGTCGTGTCGCGGAGGATGGCGATCATGGCGTTGCTCCATCGGCGGCAGCGGTCGCCTCGTCGTCGGACCCGCCTTTCGGAGCCCCGGAGAGCCACGCCAGCGGGTGCCCCTCGCCGCGGGAGCCCGATCCTGTCCAGCGAAGATAGACCGTCGGCATCGCCTTCGGCTCCAGTTCGATGTGCCGGATGGCCTGCGTCGGCCCGACGCCCGTGCGCTCAAGGACGCACCCCCACTCAAGAAGCTGATCGCAGACACGGACGAAGTGGAAGAACTCGAACCCGAATGGTCCGCTCAACGTGGCCCCTGTTCCGATGCGCTCCGACGGCCAGGGCACTTCGACGATGGCACTGAGCGCGTGAAGCTCCTGGTCATGGCGCAGAGCTTTCCAGAAGGTTCTCAGCGCCCTTGCGGGGGCCGTCCACTCTGCGAGCGCCGGATCATCAAGAAAGCCATCGTCTACCGTTTGCGTGCCAGCGAGGCGCGTGAACTCGTCGTAGCAGGCGGCGGCCCCGAAGCGGTCCCTCCAGTCGTGGTCATCCGCGACGATCCGAACCTGCGGGTGAGGCCATCCTTCGGACGGCGGGTCCTCGTGGACCGCAATCGAGCCCAGAGCCCGCGTCAGCAGCCGCTCCACCCGCGCCCGACTGCTCGCATCGACATCGCGAAGGTAAACTCGGAAGCGAGCGCGGGGGGTCGTGTCGTCTTCGCCGCCATGCACGACGCCGACCGCCACACACGACGGTTGCGGGTCGTGTGTGACGAGATCAGGTTTCGAGTGGATTTTTCGCGTGGGCACGGGGGCTCCTTCCAGCCCCATACATATCACGGACGACCAGTCTATGGGCGGCTGCGATCTGTTCGCGAGCCGTGGGCCGCTCTACTCGGAGGGCATGACCCCGAAGCGGAAGCTGAGTTCCCTCCCCGAGAAGATCGGAGCCAGAGTCAAGTACCTTCGGGTCGTTCACGGCCAAACGCAACAAGCGCTCGCCGAAAAGAGCGGCTTGAGCACGCCGACCGTGTCGAGGATAGAAAGGGGCGGACAAGCACCAACAGTCGAGTCACTCGCGGCCATCGCGAAGGCCCTTGACACGCCTCTGTCGTCGTTGTTCGAGTTCGACACCGCGACCACGAAGAAGGACGCTGGCCCCGTGCGGCTGATGCTCGACCGTCTCCCGGTCGATGCCAGCGAGCTGCGGGCGCGGCTGGAGCGAGCCTTGGCCGTCCTCGCCGGTGAGCCGTAGCGACCCCGAGCCGGTGGCCTGGGCTCGGCCCAGTCGAGGGTGCAGACACCCGCGCCAGCGGATCGAGACCGATGATCGTCTCGCGCGGTTTTCGGCGGAGCCGGGGCCGGTCTGAGGCTTCGTCAACAGCCGAGCACGCCGCGATGGTTGCGCGCACGATACGCCGCGATGCGGAGAGTGAACAGTGTCCTTCTGGGCCTCCCGATGACCGACTCCTGCTTCGACCTCGACGGCATCAGCGAACTCGTGCGTGCCATACTCTTCCGCAACGCCGTGAACGAGAAGCAGATGCAGGGCGCGCTCGCCGCCAACTTCACGGCCAACGGCATCGACTACCAGTGCGAGGTCCCGGTCGAGGGCGGGGTGATCGAGCTGGTCGTCACGCTGGGCGACGGAACGAAGGCGGGCATCCTGTGCAAGACCGGCGGCGTGCTCTCCGAACTGGCGCAGCAGGTCTCCGGGTACTGCGCCGAGCCGACGCTCAGCGCCATACTTGTGGCAACCACCCGCCTGTCCCACCGGGACCTGCCGGAGACGATGGGCGGCAAGCCCTGCCGGAGCCTTTGGTGCGGCAACTCGGTGCTGTGAGGGGCACGGGCGGCTGACCCGGCCTGGACCGGGTGGATGCCTCCGACGGCATCCGGGAGGTCGGGGCTCGCGGGGCCGCCAGTTCACACGCCCGGCGAGGAGCTATCCTTCCCGCCGCCCGATGCTCAAGCCTGTGATGGCAGGGCCGGGCGCGCCATCGCCAAGGTGCTCGCGGGGCTCGGCGGCCTCCCGGTTCTGGTCGGGGAGCCGTAGGGCCAAAATGCCCCATCTGGCCAGCGCGCCTCGCGCGCACGCACGCGGGCGCGCCTTGGTGGCTACAGAATCCCCGGCGCGAGGAGATTGGATTCCCCGAAAATCGGACAGGTCAGGGTACAGGTCGGGGTGTACGATCTCCCCAGAGGACTCCCCAGATGATCCCCGCAAGTGCCGCCACCGAAATCCGCGCGCTGGCCGCCGCAGGTACGCCGAAATCCGAGATCGCCCGGCGCGTGGGCGTAGACCGCAAGACGATCAGCGCACACCTGCGCAGGGTGCCGCCACCGCCTGCGGCGGTCGCGAGAGAGGCGTCCCCCCGCTCCCCGGCACCCCCGGCCCCTCGGTCGCCACTGGCAGTCGGCCCCAGCGATGCTGGCCGACTCGCTGCCGAGGCTTTCCGCCTCCTCGACGACGGCGGCGGCGTTGCGACGCTCGTGACGTCGATGCAGATCACCCCCGCGGAGGCGCAGGCGATCTTTCGCGAGTGGGCGGCAGCGGCGTTCGCTGGCCAACAGGCGGCTTCGATCCGGGCCCACACACAACTGCGGCGAAGGATACAGGCCGCCGGGCTGGACTTCGACGATCTGACCGGGATGATGGACCGCATTGACGCCGCCGAGGAGCTGCTCGCGCAGGACGGCTACACGAGCGCGGAGGCTTTGGAGCTAATGGCGTTGACCCGCGCGCTCTTCGGCGGATTCAGAGCGACCACACACGCGCTGCGGGCCGTTCCGCGAGCGCAGGAATCGCGGGCGAAGGCTGAGGCCGCCGAGGAGCGCGCGGTGCGTGCGGAGGCACGGGTCGCCGCCGCAGAGGTCACACACGCGGCGTTGATGGGTGAGATCCAAAAACTGCTCACTCATCGTGCATTTCTGCGGCTGTCGAGGTCCCTGTCCACCGCGGTCAACGGCACACAGGACGGCGTTGAGGCGATCTGGGAGGCGCTGGCTGACGTCGGGGTTGGTGGGGCGGCCCCTATCGTCGGCGCAGCCGCGGACGCTGACCGGGAGGCCGCCGCGAGGGTCGCGTTGGCAAATTGGGCCGCCGTAGAGCTGCCGGACCTGCTCCTGAGCCGCGCCGAACACGAGGGGGCACTGGAGGCCGTGAGGCGTCGGGTCGTGAACGAGATGCTCTTCACGGTCGCCGTCGCGCACGCCTCGGCTCGGTGAACGACGTGCCGCGAGGCGACGCCTTACGTCATTCCTCCTGCGGAGGTCCACGTCGCCGAGCGATGGACTCCTCGGCGTAGACGCGGGCGAGCGCGCTGATGCTCTTCTCCAGGAGCGTCACCGCGTGGCCGTCCATCCCACGACCGGAGAACACCGCCGCTGCGACGATGCCCATTCGGTTGGGGTTCGAAGCGAGGAAGTCAGCGAACAACCCGATGAAGCCCTCGTAGTCCTTCACCGGCTCGGTCTCGCACCACCTTCGGATGGCCTGGACGATCCGATCTTCGTGGTGCGGGGGGACGGGGGCTCGCGATGCGTCGAGATCGTCTGGATCGGGAACGCTCATCCTTGAGCGGGCGAGTTGCAGCGCCTCGTCATCGAGGTCCCACGTCGTGCGTTGGTCGCGTTTGGTCTGGAGGAGTTTGACAGCGATCTCCCAGGTTTGCTCGTAGGACTTACCGTCAAGCAGCTTCGCGACCTGATCGGTGACCAGCTCCGCATCGAGGTCCTCGGGCGTGACGCCCAGAGCGTCAGGCAGGCGGGACAGGGTCTCCGTCCCGAAGTTGCGCTTGCCCCCTTCCACGAGGCTGAGCATGGACTGGCTCACGCGCAGCTTCGCAGCCATCCACGAAGCAGTCTGCGTGCCGCGACGCTCAGCCAGCCAGTTTCCAAAGTATTTCGCCATTCATTGCTCCATTTGTAACGGGTGAGGTAGGCACTTTACCACCGTATTGCAGAGATAGCAATAAATTGTTGACCAAATATGTCATAACCGTTTAGTCTTGGTGCGAGGTGTTCATGCCCGCTCCCCAGACTGATCGCCGCATCCAGCATTCGCTCGCCTTGCCGCTGAGCTTGGTCGCCCGTGTGGACCAGCTCGCCGTTGCGGAGCGCCGCTCACGCTCGGCGATGGCCTCCCTGCTCATTGAGCGCGGCCTCCACGCCGCCGAGGCCGCTGACCACACAAACCCCGCCCATGCGCCGTCGCGCGAAATCCGCGAGCGCCCGTAGGCTCGAACACCAGCCGTCCTGTCAACCCAACAACCGACCGAGGAACCTCACCATGACCACGAAGCCGACGAAGCCCCCGACCCCGACGCCAGATCCCGAGTTCCTCCGCGCCTACCGGCTCGGTGTGGAACACACCCTGCTCGACCTCGGCAACGAGGACGAGGATCCCCTGCCCGACGCCGACGAGGCGACCACGCCTCCCGGCGAGGACGCTCCCGCCAAGAAGTCTGCCAAGAAGTCCGCCTAAACGACCTGCCCGGCCCACCGCGCCGCGTCACTGACCACATCCACAAACGACGACGCCGACCCGGTTGCACGGGTCGGCGCCGAGCGGCGCTTCTGCCGCACTGCACCACCGCACACGGAGAAAGGCGATGCCTACCAATAATAACACCGAAGATCCCCTCGCGCCCGTCCTTCACATCGGCGCCTTCGTCAACAGCAACGTTGGCCAGCCCTCCCTCGTCCAGCCAGCGTTTCCGCCGAGCCTGCTCGATCTCGGCGCTCCCGCGCTCCTGCCGGATCCAGAGCAGACCAGGAGCCACATCCTGCTCCTCATGCTGGCCCCTCGTGGAGTCGTGGAGGTGCGCGCACTCGGTGTGAGACGAAGCTCCTACGGGGCGCCCTACGTCGAGTCCGGCTACTTCGACGACCCGGACGCGGCGGCAACGGCAGCCGGCGACGTCACGATGCAGGCCACCGGCGTCTACGTCACGCTGAACCCGCCGAATCCCGCCCTTCTCGCACGGGGGGCCAATCGCTTGTCCCGGGCGGAGCGCGGGGCAACTACCTCGGACGGTGAGATCGCGGAACGACAGTTCATGGTCGTGGATGTGGACTCCGTTCGCCCCTCCGGAATCTGCGCCACGGACGCCGAGCGCGAGAGCGCGAGGATCGTCGCCCGCGCTGTTCGTGACGACGTCATCGCTCGCGGTGGCTCGCAGCCTGCCATCGTCGATACCGGGAACGGCTTCCAGCTCAGCTTCGCCATCGAAGAGCCCGCCGACGACAGCGATCTCGTGAAGCGGTGCCTCCACGCGTTCGATGCGCTCCACTCCACACGACAGGCGAAGGTGGATACGACGTGTTGCAACGCCAGTCGGATCGTGCGGCTGGCGGGCACGCTCAATCGGAAGGGCGACTCGACAGCAGACCGTCCGCACCGGATGGCGCGCCTCATCGGTGCGCCTGCGTCGATGAGCCCCCTGTCCCACGCGCTGCTGGTGCAACTCGCCTCGGAGGCCCCCGCGCCCCCTATGCCTGCGAGCCGAACGGCGGGCTCCTCGCGCACACCTTCGCCAGCCTCGCGGGTGTCGTCGGTGCCGCTGGCGTCCACGCAGGGCAGCCCTGCCCCCCTGGCGCGGGGTTTCGACCTCTGCTCGTGGTTGTCCAAGCACTTCCCAGAAGCCGAAGGGCCGGTTGACTGGCACGCCCCTGACGGCGGCGTCGGTCGCCGTTGGACGCTCCCGGTGTGTCCGTGGAACTCCGACCACACGGACAGCGCCCGCGTCGTTCAACTCGCCAGCGGCGCGCTCTCGGCGGGCTGCTTCCACGATTCGTGTGTGGGGAAGGGCTGGCACGACCTGCGCGCCCTCGCGGAAGGGCACGAGCCTGTCAGTCCACACGCCGACCTCAGCCGTTCTATCGTTGCCATGATCCAGGGCGACGACCGCCTCCTCCGGCTCTTTCGTGGTCAGGGACGGTGTGGCGACGGCACCGCAGGGGCCTACGACTTCGCGCTGGCCTCCGCGCTCGTGGAGCGCGGCATTCGAGACCCCGACGATCTCGCCACCGCAATCGCCAAGAGGCCTGTGTACGCCTTGGAGCCCCCCGTAGATGATCACCTGTCCGGCATCGTTCATCGGGCTCTCCAGCGCCATGAGGAGGCCGGTGCAGCCGCCGCCGACTTCACCCGGAGGATCTCGAAGGTGCGGATCTATGAAACGCGGCCACCAAGCTACGGCTTCGTGATTGATGGCGTAGAAGCGACGCTCACACACGCTGAGATGGAAACTCCGAAGGGGTGCGAGCGGCGGCTCGGTGAGCAACTCCATCAGGTGGTCAGCCTCGGGTTGAAGCCGAAGGAGTGGCGTGATTGGATCAACCTCCTTCTTCGCGGGGCCGAACGGGTGCCGATGCCCGCGGACGCATCCCCGGAGGCTGCGCTCCGGCTCGGGCTCGCCGATCACATCGCGGGAGCGCCTCTGCTTCGATGCGATGACCAGATCGACGTCGCGTTCCACCAGCTTGCGACCGCGCATGTTCTGGAGGTGGGGGACCGCCGCTGGGTGAAGCTCGCCGTGCTCCAGCGCGTCGCGCGGGAGGTGTTCGCGGACGCGCGGCCGTCGAACGCGCTCGCCCGCGTGCTCAAACAGGGCGGCTGGGAGTACCGTGAGCTTCGCGTAGGGTCGCACGGCGGGGTCGGGCTTTGGTCGCCGCCGCCGGGGACCGGCACTGGTGGACCCAATGAGTAGCGCGCGTGGAGGAATCATGTGCAACGGTTGCACGAAAACCGGGTCCAACAGCTCCAACAGCTCCAACAGCTCCAACAGCTCCAACAGCTCCAACAGCTCCAACAACCACAACGCGCAGGCGGGTACGGGGTGTTCACTGGAGAGAGGGCGACCGCCATGCGCGGGCTTCTCTGAGGAGGGAGCGTCGGGCGGGCTTTCCCAGTGGCACGCGGTCATGCCCCGCTCGGTGTGGCGACTGATCCTCGGTCCGCCCGGCACCGGCAAGACCACAGAGATGGGCAAGCGGATCCAGGCCGAGGTGGAGGCCGGGACGCCGGAGTCCGCCATCGCGGTGGTCGCCTTCACCCGGGCAGCGATGGTTGAGCTTCGCGCGCGCCTCGGCGGCGCCTTCGCGGATGACCGGGACAGCACCGTCCGCACGATCCACTCGACGGCGTTCCGCCTGTTGCGGGACCAGGGCGAAGAGCCCAAGCTGATGGACGACGAGGCGTGGCGCGCGTTCGGTGCCACACACGCCTACTCGCTGACGCCGATGCACGAGAGTGACGACGGCGATTGCGAGCGTCTGGGCCGTGTGCTCCCCAGACGGACGGCCCACGATCACCTGCGGTACGTCGTGGAGTGGGCCGCCAACCGGCGCGTCTCCACTACCGAGGCCCACCGCACCATCGGGGCCGGCGTGGACGGGCGCGACCTACTCCTCTTCGAGCGGCGCCTGCGCGCGTTCACCGCCGAGCATGGCCTGCTCACGTTCTCGGACCTGCTCACCGAGTGCCTGCGGCATCACCTCCGGCCCAACGTGTCCGTGGCCTTCATCGACGAGGGGCAGGACCTCTCCCCGCTCCAGATCGCCCTCGTCGAGTTCTGGTTCCAGGACTGCGCCAGCGTCGTGGTCGCCGGGGACGATGATCAGTGTATTTATGGATTCCAAGCAGCAGATCCGCTCTGGCTGGCGCGGCTTGCCCGGGACGGGGACAGCGAGGTTCTGACCCAGTCCCACCGGGTTCCCCCCGGGCCGCACACGCTCGCGGTCGAGGTTCTCAGGCTGATCCGTGACCGCGTGCCGAAAACCTACTTCCCGCGCGCTGCGGAGGCTGGGGACGCCGCCGAGGATGTCGTTCAGATCCCCCGCGACGCCGTCGTCGATCTCCTTGCGTCCAGCCGGTCCACCGAGACGTTCGTACTCGCGCGGAATCGGTACTCGGTTGACCGCTTGGCCAAGGAGCTGTTCGACGACAACGTGCCGTTCTGGTCGGAGTGCAGCCGCACACATTGCCCGCTGGCGGACGCGGAGCTGATGGCCGCGGTCGCGATCAGCGCGCGCGCCGGCTCCGGCGGGTTTCTCGCGTTCAGTGACTTCAAGTTCCTTGCCGGGCGCTTCCTGACGTTGCCTGCGGGGGCGTTGGACGATCCCCAGCTCGACCCCGGTGGCGTGGGCTTCCAGGTCCCCGCGGGGCTGGAGGAGTGGTTCCGCGCGAGAGTGGCCGAGGTCGGCGTCTGCCGGGCCCTCGACCGCGTCGATCTCCCCGTCCGCCGCTACCTCAACGCCGTCATGCTGCCATCGTGGGAGCCCCCTGTTGTCGCGCTGACCCTGATGACGATCCACGCATCGAAGGGCAGGCAGGCCGACCGGATCGTCATCCTCCCCGAGATGTCCGGCGCACCGTACCGCGCGCTGCTGGACCACCAGGGGGGAGGCGCGGAGGGGGAGCACCGCATCGCCTACGTGGCACTCACCCGCGCGATCCGGCAGGTCGTCCTCGTCCTGCCTTCGGGGCGGAAGTTCTACGACTACGGCGCCCTCGTAGACGCGGCGAGGAGGCGGGCGCGTGAAGCCCCGCTCGGCGATCTGAGACTGACATGAGCGGCACCCGTCCCGCCCTCCCCCGCGTCGCGCTCTACGCCCGTGTCTCCACGACGGGCAAGGGCCAGGACGTTGGCCTCCAGCTCGACGAGCTGCGCGCCGTCGCCGCTCAGCGAGGGTGGCGCCTGATCGGCGAGTACGTCGATGACGGCGTGAGCGGGAAGCGAGAAAAACGTCCGAGCCTTGATCGGCTTCTCGCAGACGCGAAGCGCGCGCGCTTCGACGTCGTGCTCGTCTGGAAGCTGGATCGCCTCGCCCGCTCGCTCCAGCACCTCCTGCGCCTGCTCTCCGATCTCGACGCGGCAGGGGTCGGCTTCGCCTCCTTGCGCGACCCCGGGATCGACACCACCACGCCGACGGGGCGCCTGCTCCTCCAGCTCCTCGGTGCCTTCGCCGATTATGCTGAGCGCGGGTTTACGCAGAGTTGCGCCCCGCCCGGTTTGCAGTCGCCGCATAGAACCGTCGGTTTCGAGAATCCGACACGCTCGGTCCACTCCGCATAATCCTGCCCCCCATCAACAAGGGAGGCAACATGC
>CAIMSU010000117.1 GCA_903844155.1 uncultured Pseudomonadota bacterium
CCTTCGACCGGCAGCCTGCTACCCGGCGCTTCGGCGCCTACCGGGATGGGACTTGCACCCACAAGGTAGATGCAGCCCGCCGCCGCGCTCGTCCCCGCCTGCGCGGATTCGGGCTCGGAGGCTTCAGGACGCACCATGGGGGGTTCTAGCCGGTGGCGCGGTGGGGCGCCGCTTCAGTCCCGATCCGCCCGATGCGGATCCGGCTCTCGACGCGTCAAGAGCCCACACCGACTCCCTCGGATCGGAGACCGGAGGGGTCATGGTGCCTGCTTTGGCGCGAACGCAAACTCATGGTGCCCCGTTTGGCGCGGGATCCGTCCGGGCGCGCCGAATCCGGCGGCCGACGTCGACGGCGAGCCCGACGCCGACTCCGGCCGGTCGCCCGCTCACGGGGAAAGCTCCATTTTTTCCGGGACCGGCGCAGCCTCGCACCCCGGCTGCCCTCGCGGGTTCCATGGTCCGTCGCCCCGCGGCTCACCCAACGCCAAAAACGCACCCATGGGTCGAGCATCGCGCCAAAAACGAGCCCATGAACCGGGCGCGCCACGCATCCGCGACTCCCGCCGCCGGTCGGGCGCGCGTGGACGCAGCGCACGCGACGCGCTCAGCGAGCACCCTGGTGCATTTGCGCCCCGACGCGGGTTCCCCGGAGGAAGCCCTCCGCTCCTCCACCGCGCCCCCCGTCCTTGCGCCCGCGCCCGGCGCGTGGCACGATCCGCCGCTATGCCCGCTCGTCCCCTTTTCGTCGTCGCTCTCGCGCTTCTCGCCGCCTGCACCGGGAAGGGCGGTGACTCCGACGACGGGCTCCCGCACATCCACATCGTCTCGCCGGCCGACGGCTCGACCGTCCCCACGTGCCTGAAGGTGACGGTCACCGTGGATAATTTCGAAATCGTCGCGCCGTCCACGGACACGGCGCCAACGTCCGCGCAGGGCGTCTGGGACCTGGTGCTGAACAACAACGACAACCTGATGGTGCCCTGCGAAGCTCTGGAATGCTCGCTCACCCTCGACGGCTACGACGACGGCCCGCTCACGGTCGGCGCGGTGCTCGCGGACACCACCTACAACCGGCTGACCGACGCCAGCGGCGGCTATGTTGAAGACGCGGCGAGCTACACGCTCGCCGGCGACGACGTCAAGTGCCCATGACCGGAGCTTCCATGGTCCGATTTTCCCTCATCAGCGTCCTCGCGCTCGCGGCCTGCAGCGGCAAGCCCTCGGGCGACACCGCACCGGCCGACAGCACCGCCAACGGGCAGGACACCGGGACAGGCGGCGACAGCTCCGACACCGCCGGCGTCGATGCAGACGGCGATGGATTCACCGTCGCCCAGGGCGATTGCAACGACACCAACGTCTACCAGTCACCCGCCCGCACCGAGGACCCGAGCGACGGCGTCGACAACGACTGCGACGGTCGGATCGACGAGGTCTGGAGCGGCGTCGACGTTGCCTACGGAAACGCTGCAGGTTCAAGCTCGATCTTCAACCTCGACCTCATCGGCCGGGTACAGAACGAGGTCCAGGTCGACAGCTCCTGCGCGCCGTACTGGCTCGACCACAAGGACGGCCCGCTCTCGGACGGCACGGACGACTGGATCATCAACAACGCGTACGCCGCCGTCTCCGACGTCAGCCGCGACGGAACCTGCACGGACATCGCCGACTTCTCGGACACCACGGCCTACCCCTACGGGGTCTACGGCGTCGCCACTGGTGTCGACGGCACCATCTACGCCACCACGCTCGACAACCTCGACGTCGTGAGCGAGGACGGCACGATCACCTCCGTGGCAACGTGGAAGTGCGACCTGATGAACTCCGACAACCACGAATTGGCGGCGTACAGCCTCGCTGTCGACCCGTTGACGGGCGTGATTGCGCTGTACGGCTACTTCGGCGGGTTCGCGACGTACGATCCCGCGACCGGCGCGTTCACGATGCTCGCGAAGGAGAACTGGTCCACGTCCACGCTGAATACGTTCTCGGGCGCGCACAAGGACGGCTTTGACGACGGCACCGGCACCGGCGGAGGCTGGTACACGGCGGGCGTGGACGCGACCACCGGCAGCTACGCGATGTACAAGTTCAACGAGGCGCAGAACCAGTGGGTCAGCAAGGCCGCCTGGACGGACGAGGACTGGGCGCCCTTCATGCTCGCGATCGACGGGGACAACGGGGATTATTACGTGACCGCCAACGCGGGTTGGTACTACACCGTCTGGCGGATCGTCAGCGACACCGACTACGCAGCGCAGCTCTACTCCACCGACGGCACCGTCGAAAACCGGGCGTTCTATGGCATCGTCTCCAACTACTGAGCCCGTGGACAGGCCCGCGGGCTCATCGGTCGAGGTGCTGATCGGCATCTCGGCCGTGCTGATCCTCGTCGTGGCGATGGCGGGAACCTTCGCGCCCGACCTGCTCCCATGGGCGAACGGCGTCGTCAACCAGATCGCGGACAAGCTCGGCATCGACTTTTGAGCGTTGATCCTCGGGTCGTACAGCAAGCGCTCATCGCGGTCCTCATCGTCGTCGCCTGCTACACCGACGTGACGACGATGAAGATCAAGAACTGGCTCACGCTGCCGATCATGGCGCTCGGGTCCGCGCTCGCGTTCTGGACACTCGGGGCATGGTGGCTCGGTGTCGCCGGCCTGTTGACGGCGTTGGTCGTCGCGTTTCTGCCGTGGCACACGCGCGTGCTCAGCGCGGGCGACGTGAAGATGCTGATGGCTGCAGGCGCCCTCCTCGGCCCGCACCTCGCCATCTCGGCGACGCTGTGGTCGCTGTGCATCGCCGTCCCCGCCGGCCTGGCCGCGCTGCTCTACAAGCGCCGGCTCGGAAACCTCAAGCGCGTCCTTGTCGACGGGAAAACCGAGGAAGCGACGATGCTCTGGCACGCGCCGGTGCTCGGGGCCGGCATCGTGGTCGCGATGGTCTGGCCGAACGCGATTTGATTCCGCGTAGAGCGGTCGGCGGTGTGGAAAACTGCCGGTGAAACCGGTAGGCTGTGCGGATGCGCCTCGCGTCCCTCGCCCTCGGCCTCCCGCTCGCCCTGCCCCTCGCTTTGGCAACCGCTTGTGTCCCAAAGCTCCCTCCCGTCGGCGACTCCTCGGACGACACCGCCGTCGACTCGCACGGCGACTCCACGGTGGACTCGGCGACGGACTCCTCGACGGACTCCGTGACCGACTCCGCGCGCGACTCAGACACCTCGCCCGACGCCGATGGCGACGGCTACACGGTGAACGCCGGGGACTGCGACGACGCCAACCCGGCGGTGAACCCCGGCGCGTTCGAGCTCTGCGACGGCATCGACAACAACTGCGACGGCGTGATCGACGAAGACACCGCCGCAGACGCCCCGTTCTGGTATCTCGACAGCGACGGCGACGGCTACGGCGACCCTGACGCGTCGATGACGGCATGCGCGCAGCCCGAAGGCTACGTCGCGAACAAGGACGATTGCAACGACGCTTCCCGCGCCTACCACCCCGGCGCGGCCGAGACCTCCTGCACCGACCCCAACGACTACAATTTGACGGTTCGGTGGGCACCGCCGACGCGGACGGCGACGGCTACGAAGCCTGCCAGGACTGCAACGACGACCCGGCTTCCGGAGGCGCCGCCATCAACCGCGGCGCGACCGAGCTCTGCGACGGCATCGACAACAACTGCAACGGCACCGTCGACGAAGACTCGGCGATCGACGCCCCCTCCTGGTACACCGACGGCGACGGCGACGGGTACGGCGACCCTGCGTCCGCCCAGCCCGCCTGCAGCCAGCCCGACGGCTACATCGCAGACGGCACGGACTGTGACGATACAGACACGACGGTGCTCGGTCCGACGACGTACTGGGAGGACGGCGATCACGACGGCTACGGCGACAGCGGACGTTCGGAGGGGTTCTGCAGCGACCCGGGCTGGGACTGGAGCCTGACCAACGACGACTGTAGCGGCGGGCTGGGCTGGATCAACCCCGGCGCGCAGGAGGTCTGCGACGGTTTGGACGACAATTGCGACGGGCTCATCGACGACGACGATCCCGCGATCGTCGGTCAGCCCACCTGGTACACGGACGGGGATGGCGACGGGTATGGCGCCGGCACCGGGACGACCCAGTGCTACGCCCCTGACGGCGAGATCAGCATCGGCGGCGACTGCAATGACACCGACCCCGCAATCAACCCCGGCGCCACCGAGGTCTGCGACGCCGCGCTCACGGACGAGGACTGTGATGGCTACGCGGATGACGCCGATCCCGAAGGCGCCGACGGCCAGACCGACTGGTACCAGGACGCTGATGGCGACGGCTACGGCGTCACTGCGACGGACCTCCACGCCTGCCTCCAGCCCGCCGGCTACGTCGCGTACGGGAGCGACTGCGACGACGCAAACGCCGCGGTGAACCCGAGCGAAACGGAGATCTGCAGCAACCTGCTGGACGACGACTGCAACGGGAGCGCGGGGGACTGCGAGATCAGCGGGAAGAACCTGGGGGATGAGGTGGAGTATACTGGTGAGAACTCCGACGACTACGCCGGTTGGGCGGTGTCCGTCGCGGGCGACGTGAACGGGGATGGGTACGACGACGTGCTGGTCGGGGCCTACCAGCGGACAGACACAATCTACGATCAGGGCGCTGCCTACCTCGTGCTCGGGAGCCCGAGCCCGGCGAGCGCCAGCCTGTCCAGCGCGATCGTGTACACCGGCGAAGCCAACAGCGATGACGCCGGGTGCAGCGTCTCGGGCGCGGGCGACGTGAATGGCGATGGCTACGACGACATGCTGGTTGGCGCCTACGTCTGGTCCACCGACCTCGCCGGTGCCGCCTATCTGGTGCTGGGGAGCGCCTCTCCCGCTTCTGCCAGTCTCTCCACGGCAGTAGACTACACCGGGGAGAACGCGGGGGACTACGCCGGATATACGGTGGCGGCAGCGGGGGACGTGAACGGGGATGGCCTGTCCGACGTCCTCATCGGCTCCAACCACAACAGCGACGGCGGGTACCGGGGCGGCGCGGCCTACCTCGTGCTGGGGAACCTGGACCCCGCGTCCAGCTCACTCTCGACAGCGGTCGAGTATGACGGCGATCAAGACGCGGAGTACGCGAGTACCGGGCTCGCCGGCGCAGGCGATGTGGACGGTGACGGCCTCGACGACGTGCTCGTAGGCGCCCCCGAGAACACGGACGGCGGGTTTGTGGCGGGCGCCGCCTACCTCATCGCGGGGAGCGGGACACCGTCATCCGCCGCCCTCTCCACCGGGATCGAATGGATCGGCGCGCCGTCGGACTACGCAGGCAACGCGGTCTCTGGCGCGGGCGACGTCAACGGCGACGGCTACGTCGACCTCGTCGTCGGGGCCCCGTACAACAACGATGGCGGGTCGTACGCCGGGGCTGCCTACCTCGTACTCGGCACGGCCACCCCGGCTAGCGCGAGCCTGTCCACCGCGATCGAGTACATAGGCGACGCCAGTGGCGAACGGGCGGGCGACAGCGTCGCCGGGGTTGGCGACGTGGACGCGGACGGGTTCGACGACGTCGCCATCGGAGCGTATCGGACCTCGGGCGGCGTGGACAGCGTCCACCTCCTCCTCGGCAGCGCGTCACCGACAGACGCGAGCCTCTCGACGAAGATGACGTTCGGCGCCGCGGACCCGACGACGGCGGTTGGGCTGAACGTCGGCCCCGGCGGCGACGTGAACGGCGACGGGCTGTCCGACTTCGTGGTCGGCTCCCCCGTCGACGCCAGCGACGCAGGCGCCGCCTACCTCGTCACGGGGAGCGGGCTCTAGGGCGTGGGCGACGCCGTCAGGTAGCCGTGCAAATACCCCATGTCATGCGCCAGCCCCGCGGTCTGGAACCAGTGCACCAGCCAGTGCGGGACGAGGCCACCGGGGTCGATGTCGAGCTGCTCCGTCACGAAAAGGCCGCCGCCGGGCGCGGCTGACACCGTCCAGTAGCCCTCATCGCGGGGCATGACGACGGCAAGATCGTCGTGCGGCTGGAACGCCCCCTGCGCGGTGGTCCAGGCGAAGGTGCGCGTGCTGGGCGCGCGCGAGAGCCAGACCTGCGACTCGCGCGGCGACAGGCCGTGACCGGGGTCGTCGTGCTGCCAGATCAATGATTTTCCATCAACGGCCTGGAGGACCTTCTCCTCCTTGATCTCGGGGATGAACGCGCCCCACTGGTCGTAGCGCTCCAGCGCCGCGGTCATGCGGTCGGGCGAGGCGTCGGGCCAGGTGCACTCCGCGCGGACCGGCGCGACACCCGAGTCGTCGGCCTTGCCCAGCCACAACTCGCAGCCGTCGTAGGGGTCCACGTGCTGGTCGACGGCGAAGGTCGGCGCGGCCCACGCTCGCGGCGCCAGGAGCGCAGTCCCCACGAGCACCCAGCGACCGCCGATTCCCCGCGCACCTATCAAAAGTGACGACGTCACTTTTCAACACTCCCGGGCTTCGGGCGCAGGACCCGACCGCCCGGCCACGCGCCGATCGCCGCGAGGATCAGCATGGGGAGCACGTGACCGAGCAAGACGTGCTCGGGGTGCCCGACCGGGCACCACAGGTCGACGAGCACCCAGGCCAACGCCCCCGCGGCGATCCCCATCGCCGCTCCGGCCGCGAGCGGGTGGTCAGAGATGGACCCCCGCCGCGTCACAAGGAGCGCCGCGAGGATGGAACAGCCGTCGACCGTCGACAACAATAGGCATTTGAGGCCTGGCTTCGACGGCCACCAGCGGTCGCCGCCGTCAAACATCGCGCCGATCCCGACCTTCCACGAGAACAGCAGCACCGGCGCGCCGACGAGCAGCGCGACCAGCCACCACCCCGTCAATTCGTGCGCGCGGATGTAGCCGACGTACCACACGACGCTGACGATCCCGAGCGTGCCCGCGAGCGTCGCGACGACCAGCTCCGGCGACCGGTCGTAGCCGCGAAACCCGCCTTCGTAGAGGAAAACCCCTATCGCGAGGCCGAAGCCGAGCAGCAAGGTGAGCGTGGTCTCCAGGCGGGACCGCACGGGAGCAACAGGATCGCCCATCAGGCCCCGTGCCCTTTCACCCAGCCAACCACCCGCGCCCGCTGCGCGTCCGTCTGCGGGGAAGGCTGCGTGGAAAGATGCTTGTCGTGCGCCCTCGCCTCCGTGATGGCCTCAAACGCCTCCTCCGCGGTCATCCCCTGCTCGCGAAGCCAGCAACCCGCGACGACGCCCGTCCGGCCGTGCCCTCCCCAGCAGTGCACATAGGTCACCGCGTCGTTCGCGTGCAGGATGTCGAGGGCCTGACGAACCGCCGTGACGGACGGCGGCGTGAGGTCGCGCGTGGGCAGGCGCGCCCAGGTGACGGCGACCCCGCGATCCGCGCCGAGCGCGACCAGACGCGCATCGTAGGGGGTGAAGGGCTTGCCACCGCCGCCCAGCTCCGCCGCCTCCTGTAAGTAGATGACGCTCGTGACGCCAACGTCCAGCAATCCGCGAAGGCGTCCGTCCACGTCCGCCGGGTCCGGCGCACCGGGAAAGCAGCCCCCGAGCACGCGGCCAGGGGTGATCCACCACGTCTTCGGGAAGGGGTACGTCATCTTGAGGGTGTAACGAGCTAAGGTCGCCCCATGCCTCGCATTCTCGTCCTTCTCCCGCTCGTCCTCCCCTTCCTCGCCGCCTGCGCTCCAAAGTCGGACTCCGGGGCCGACTCCAACCCGCCGGAACCGCAAGGCCCCACTGGCCTCGTCGTCGCTCTGAGCCCGGCGGTTCCGACCGTCGGCGCGCCGCTCGACTGCATCGTCACGACGGAGGCCGTGTCGTCGGACGGGTCAGCCGTCACCTACACGTACGCGTGGACGCAGAACGGGACGGCGTCGACCGTCACGGATCCCGAGATCCCAGCCGCAAACCTCGTCCACGGCGACGTCTGGGATGTCACCGTCACGCCGACGGACGACCTTGGGGCCGGGGACGTCGCGACGGCTGAGGCCACGGTCGCCGACACCGCGCCGGTGCTCGACGCGATCAGCATCACGCCGACGTCCGGGTACGCGACCACGACGTTCTCGGCGATCCTCGGCAGCTCTTTTGACGCGGACGGTGACGCCATCTCCTTCGCCTACAACTGGTCTGCGGACGGCATCGTCATCGGGACGAACCCGGACCTCACCGGCGGCTTCACGCGCGACCAGGTCATCGCGCTCGCCGTCGTGCCGAACGACGGCTCCCTGAACGGGGCGATCGTCGACTCGCAGAACACGGTCACCGTCACCGATTCTCCGCCGACAATCACGGGTGTGACCGTCTCGCCCGACCCGCTCTACACCGACAGCGTCGCCACCTGCGTCCCCGAGGGCTGGACCGACGCGGACGACGACCCCGAGGGGTATCGGTACGCCTGGACCGTGAACGGCGACGACGCCGGCACCGACGCGACCCTCGACGGCTCGCTGTTCGCGCGGGGCGACGACGTCGGCTGCACCGCCACGCCTTTTGACGGCGAGCAGGTGGGCTTGCCGATCACGGCCACCGAGGTCACCGTCGCCAATTCCGCCCCCGTCCTCTCCGGCGCCACCCTCACCATCGCCACGCCAACGCGCGCCGACAGCGAGGGCATCACGCTCTCCGCCGCGACCGACGCCGATGGCGACTACATCCTCTACAACTACGAGTGGTACGTGAACGACGTGGACGAGGGGCGCAGCTCCACGCTCTCCTCCAGCAAATTCGTCCGCGGCGACGTCATCTACGCGGACGTGACGCCCTGGGACGGCCGGGACTACGGGGATCCGGTGCGGACGGACAGCGCGACCGTCGCAAACTCACCCCCGAGCGCGCCGGGAATCAGCATCACGCCCGCCTCCCCGGCGCCCGGCGACATCCTCGTCTGCAGCGTCGAGACGCCCTCCACCGACCTCGACGGCGACGCCATCACCTACACCTTCGGCTGGACCGTGAACGGCGAGGCCTACTCGCGGGCGAAGGCGCGCGACACCGACAGCACCGTCTCCTCCGCGGACGTCGGCCCGCTCCAGGTGTGGGTCTGCTCCTGCACGGCGGACGACGGCACGGACAGCGTGTCCGTCAGCGAGAGCGTCACCGTCTCGGGCGGATGACCCTGGTCAGTACGACCAGATCCACACTTTTTCGGCGAGGCTCGCGAGCCAGCGACCCTTCGGTGCGAACGCGAGGCCGGTGATGGGCGCCTCGTGGCCACCGACCTTTCCGGCTGACGCGCGGGGGACGCCAGGGCGCGCGACCGTGACCGAGACCGTCCCCGACCGCGTCGCCAGCGCGAGCGTCTCCCCATCGACCGTCAGCGCGGCGTTGGCGACGTCGTAGAGCTTGACGGTGACGGCCTCGCCGCCCTTTGCGCTCGCATCCGTGGCGACGCTCCGCCACAGCGTGACGCCGCCAGAGGCGACGCCGTAGACGAACCCGCCGCTTGTCATCAGGTGGTGTTCGGTGGCAGGCTCGCTGCCAAGCTGCTCGCCGAATGGGCGTACCTGCAGGCCCGCGGCGAGGCTCCGGACGAGGAACAGGTCCTTCCCGCGGGGCAGCGCGATGGTTCGGGCCGGGAGACGCGCGCGGCCAACAACCGTGCCGTCCGGGGAAAACAGCCAGATCCGGCGGGTCTCCGGCGCATCTCCGACAACGACGACGCCGGGCGGCGTGAACAGGATCTGCACGCCGGCCAGCAGGCCCGTCGATTGCTCCCAGACAAGGCGGCCATCCAGCTCGTAGACCCGGAGCCGGCCGAGGTGGTCGACGACGGCGACCCGACGGCCGGCGGCGCCGAGCGGCGAGATGGCGATGCGGACGGGGTCCCGGGCGGCCATGAAGAGGCGACGGGCGCCGAAGCTCGGCTCCACGAGGTGGATCTGGCCCTCCCGGTCGGCCACGAGCAGCTCCTCGCCGCTCCAGGCCATCGCCCGCGGGTCCGGCACCGGCGGGCTTAGCAGCGCCTCCAGCGGCTTCGCGGGGTGCTGGAAGTGCGCGTCGGCGTGTTCGACCATGGCCGAGCCGAGTATCAAGAAACTTGCCGCGCGGACGGGCGTGCGTAACGGTAGAAGCATGGTTGCTCCCCTTCGCGCGATGGATGCTGTCTCGGTTCTGGTGGTGGCAGAGGACGCCGCCTCGCGGGGCGGGCTCGTAGCGCTGATTGCGGGTCAGGCGGGCGCCAACGTCGCGGGTGGGCTGTCGCCGTCGGATCTGGTGGCATCGGTGCCGGCCGACGTGTACGCGTGGGAGTTTTCGCGGGAGAGCGAGCATGCGGTGCGGCTTTTCCGCGCGCACGCCGGGCACGAGACCCCAGCGGTGGCGATCGTGCACTCCGCGGACCAGGGCAAGCAGGCGCTGGGGGCGGGCGCGCGCGGGGTCATCCTGCGCGGTGGTCTTCAGGACGATCGTGGCGCAACGCGCCTCGTCGCGGCGCTACGGGCGTGTGCGCTCGGTTTTCTCGTCGTCGACAACCCGGAAGCCCCACCCGCATCGGGCCCGGCGCTCACCAGCCGCGAAGGCCAGGTCGTCGCGTTGCTGGCCGAGGGCCACCCGAACAAGATCATCGCGGACAAGCTGCACATCAGCGAGCACACCGCCAAGTTCCACGTGAACGCGCTCATGCAGAAGCTCCACGCGCAGAGCCGCACGGACGTCGTCGCACGAGCGATGCGCGCGGGGTTGCTGGCGGTCTGACCCGGGACCGTCACGAGCGGTCCGGTTTGCGAAGGGTCGGCAACGATCCCGTGACAACCCCCACGAATCGGCTGTCGGTAGCTACGTTCGACGCATGTCATGGCTCCGGTTGCAACTTCAGCGACTCCGCGGGTGGTTCCCCGGCGCCCGCCTGCGCCCGCAGCGCGTGACTGTCGAACGCTGGGTGCGGCCAAGCCCGCACGACGCCTGGTCCCGCGACGACGACACCCTGTTGCGCCTCGCGCCCCTCGGTGGGCTCTCGCTCGATGACGGCGACAGCGACCGGGTCGGCGCATGAGCCGCCGACCGCGAGCTACGGCGCGTAGGCGTTGAAATCGTCCCAGTAAGCGCCGGAGACGTTGTCGTGCCGCAGGTGGAACGAGCCGACCACACCCTCGGTCGTGTCGATGGGCGCGCACGCGGTGTCCACGCAGACCGTCCAGTGCGCGATCCCACCGCCGAGGTAGGTCGCAGACGCCGTGATCGCATGCCAGCCGACCGAGCGGGCGCCAAGGTTGACTTGCGCTGCCACCTCGCCGGAGTCGCAGCCCGAGCCCCCGTTGCCGCTTACGAAGATCGCATAGTTCGTGGCCACGTTGTCGAACTCGCACGGCGCCGCATACCCGACGAGCAGCACGTCCTGGACGGGGTCAGCGGGCGCGGCCGCGGTGTCGAAGGCGACGGACAGCCAGTCGCTGTTCGAATCCGAGCCGCCGTCGTCGTAGAACCAGCCATCGAAGGAGAAGTCCGATTCGAAGCCGGATGCGTAGCAGAACAGCGAACTGTCGGGGTCCACCGTGCCGCCCAGGGACTTCACCCCGCCGTGCGCCATCGCGCTGCTGACGCTGTCGACGTCGGGCCCGTAGCCAAGGGCGGTGGAGTCGGCCCAACACCCCGAACCGGCCGGCGAGCCCTCCCCATACCCCTCGAACGTCTCGTAGACGAACGAGTCCACACCGTCACAATTCTGGTCGACGCCGTCACCCCCGACCTCGATCCCGACCGGCGAAGCGCTGGCGTCGGTGTCGTCGCAGTCGGTGTTGTCGGCGACGGTGCCGCGCGGCTGCTCACACGCGAGGATCGGCGAGGCGCTGGCATCCCCGTACCCGTCCCCGTCGGCGTCCGGGTAATAGGCAGCCGTGGCGACGAGGCTGTCGTCCGCGTCGTCGACGAGACCGTCACAGTCATTATCGACGTCGTCGCAGACCTCAGTGGCCGCCGGGCTGATGGCGCTGTCGGCATCGTCGCAGTCACCCGAGACGTACACGCTCCCGGCTGGCTGGAAGCATGCGACCGTCGTCACCGTCTGATCGCCATACCCGTCGCCGTCCGCGTCGGCGTACCAGGTGGCCAACCCAACGACGTTGTCGTCGGCGTCGTCGACGAGGCCGTCGCAGTCATTGTCGACGCCGTCGCAGACCTCGGTGGCGGCGGTGTTGACCGCGGGGTCTGCGTCGTCGCAGTCGGTGCTGGAGTCCACGTACCCAGCAGGCGCCGTCGCGTTCGGGCAAACGAGGACTTCGAGGCTGGAATTTCCGTACCCGTCGCCGTCCGCGTCTGCGTGCCAGGCCGCGCCGAGGTTCACGGTGGCGTCGCTGTCGTCACAGTCGGAGTTGTCGGTGACGAGGCCGGCAGCGGGGCATGCCTTTTGCTGGGTGGCGGGGTCCCCGAAGCCGTCGCCATCCGCGTCGGCGTAGAGGGTGGTGTCGCAGACCGGGGTGCAGGCGGGGAGAAGGGCGAGGGAGATGGCGAGGAGGGCGAAGCAAGAGCGCATCGGGGTCACGCGGGGAGGGCGCGGGAATATCCCAATCGCAACTCGGGCGTTCGGGGCGGACGCGCAGCTCAGGCCCTCACCACCACCACGTCAAACCCCGCCGGGCTCGTCAACGACTGGGCTGTCGTCCGATCCTCGATGGGCCCCTGACCCGGGCGCTGGTCGAAGATGACGAGCCAACCCGGCACCTTCGGCCCGGTGCCCGTCAGGCGTGCGAGGTATCCGTCCAACTGTACAAGTCCCTTCTTCAGCGGGTCCGCCTCGCCCTCGCGCCAGACCTTGAGCTCAATCCCGAGTGTGACCGGACCCTTGCGCAGGCACAAGTCGATGCGGCCGGACATCACCCGAAACTCTGGCGCGACCGAGCCGCCGCCGTTCGCGACCCTGTGAAGGTACGTGAGAAGCACAAGTTGCGCGGCGATCTCCTTGTACGGCGCCGCCTTGAGCATCC
This sequence comes from uncultured Pseudomonadota bacterium, assembly GCA_903844155.1. GTDB lineage: Bacteria > Myxococcota_A > UBA796 > UBA796 > SXON01 > CAIUMM01. The sequence continues at coordinate 12,916 of CAIMSU010000117.1, forward strand.
GGTAGCCGTACTCGCGCCAGAACATCAGGAAGCCGGTCAGGAGCCGCACCGGGTCGAGGCGGCCGGTGTCGTCCAGCCAGGCGGGGCCGGGCGCGGGCATGCCCATCTGGATCGTGCCGGCGAGGGCGCGGGGCATCGCGTCCTCGTAGATCGGGTTGGCGAGGCGTAGCTGCCCGGCATCGTCGTAGCGGACGAGGCCCATCTCCTTCACGTAGTCGAGATCTGCCTCGGGCACGTCGGGCATGTCGTCCCCGATCATCACCGCCTCAATGACCGCACGCACGCGGGGATCGCGGATCCGGCTGCCCAGGCTCTGCAGATGGTGCGGCCGTGTGCGGACGAGCGTCTCTTTGGCCTCTTCGATGTCCGTGGCGCGCACGGGCAGGGTGCGGTCGCGGACGAGCACGCCGACGGCCTCGCGCGCCAGGGCGTTCACCAGCCAGGGTTGGCCCAGGGTCAACTCCCACGCGCGGTCAACGGCCGCTGGCTCAAACACCTGCCCGGTCTCCGCGGTGTGCTGCGCGTACAGCTCGCCGATCTCGTCGTGGGTGAAGTCCCGCATCGTCATCGAGCCGGCGAGGATGTTGAACGGCGACCCAGCGCCGCTGCGCCCGGTCCCGCCGGCCGCGACGACGTAGTCCTTGACGTCGCGCATGCCGACGAGCCCGATGGACCAGGGAAAGCTGCGGGGGCGGTTGTTGTAGCCGTCGCGGAGCTGGCGGAGGAGCGGACCGAGGACGTCGGGGGCGAGGCTGTCCACCTCATCGAGGAATAGGACGAGCGGGCGGGGGCAGGCGCGGGACCACGCCCGAAGCGCGGCGCCGATCGCGGTCGACGGGTCCGTGGAGGGCCACGCCGGCGGCCACAACGCCTCGGGAAGCCGGTCCTCCGCTCGGGCCCGCCACGACCCGAGGATCGCCGGTACCGCCTCCGCCATCGTCTCGTACGGCACGCCCGTCTCGACCGAGACCATCACCGACGCGTACTTCCCCTCGGCTGTCAGCGCATCGCCGAGCGTCAGGGCCGCTGTGCTCTTGCCGACCTGGCGCGGCGCGTGCAGGACGAAGTAGTTGCCAGCGTCAATCAGCTCCCGGACCTCCGGCAGGCGCCGCTCGGGCGGGAGCATGTAGTGCAGATCGGGGCGGCACGGGCCGCCGATGTTGAAGGCGTGGGGCATCGTTGTCGCTCTATCGCGGGCGTGCCGGCGGGCGCGCGCGCTCGATGTGCGCTGCGCCCGCGGTTCGGCGTCAGGGGATGGTTCGGGCGAGGCGAAAGCCGACGAACCCGTGACGGGCGCCTGGCGGAAGCTGGTTCCGATATGCCACGCGCGCGTTGGCGGAGCCATCTCCATAGTTTCCACCTCGAAATTCGATATACGAGCCGGATGCTGCGCCGGCCGGGTCCACGACCGCGTCGGCGGTGCCGGCGGCGTCCCAGCCCTGAGTCCACTCCTGAACGTTCCCACTCAAGTCATAAAGCCCGCATTCGTTCGCAGTCTTCCCGCCCACGGCATGACTTTCCCCGCCGCTGTTGTTGGAGATCCACGCGACGCCATCCACGACCGTCGAACCCGCGTACTCCTCGTCCTGCCCGCAACGGGCGGCCCCCTCCCACTCGGCCTCCGTCAGCAACCGGTAACCCTCACAGGTGTACGGATCCCCCGACGTGGTGCACGTGACGGTCGTCCCGCTCCCAGCGCACGCGTAGCATTCCGTAAGGCCTTCAGAGTCGGACACCGCATTGGCATAGGCGGCGGCCTCATACCATGTGACGTTCTCCACTGGGCAGTCGGTGGCGGTGCAGGAAGACGAGGACGACGGATCGTACCCCAACATCGCGGCGAAGTCCCCCCGCGTCGCCTCGGTCTGGCTCGCGTAGTAGTCGTGGGTGAGGGTGACGCTGTGTTCAGGGGCAGCGCTGCATTCGCCGGTATCGAGCCCCGACCCAGCCGTGCACCCCATCTCAAACGTGCTCGCACAGACCTTGGCGAAATTACCGCCCGCAAGGGTTTGAGCCTCGCCGTTCACACACGCCGAAGCCACAATCGGGTCGGCGCTAACGGAGGCGGAAGGCGAACTGTCGTCCACCCCGTCCGTCGCCGTGGCCGTACAAGCCCAGACCTGGCCCGGGAGCGTCGACGCGGCAGGAACCGTGCCCCCGGTCACTCCGGCGCTGGTGCCGTCGACGGTCCAGGCGTAGGTGTAGTTGACCACGTCGCCGTCGGCGTCGACCGAGGCTCCTCCCGCGCACACCAGTGGGTCGGAGTCCGTGGGAGAGCTTGGCGTGAGGGTGGCGGTCGGTTCAGAAGGCGCCGTGTTCGTAGCCGCGCCGTTCGATGCGTAGAAGTCGTCAAAGTACCCAGACACGCCGTTGTGGATGAAGTGGAACGACTCAACCGTGGCCGTCGTCGTCTCCTCCGCCGTGCAGACGTGGTCGACACAGACTTTCCAGATCACGTCGGAGGTCCCCGCGTACGTCGCTGCCCCGGTAATCTCGTGCCAACCGACAGAGCGACCACCCAGAAGCGTCGTGGCCGCCACGCCGCCGTCTCCGCAGTTCGGATCCGACGCGGCGGCCCCCGTGGCCTCGCGCAGAACCATGTAGTTCGCCGCCGACTTCTCGGCATCGCACCGGTCAACCCACCCGACCATCAGAACGTTCGTGACTGAGGACGCGCTCGCCCCCGCAAACGCGACGCCCGACCAATAATCGCCGCCCGAAGAGGCGTCATCGTACAGCCAACCGTCGAACGTGAAGTCCGAGTTGAACCCGGTGTCGTCGCAGAACAGGCCGCTGGCGTACGCCGAACTTGAGTCCAGGGAATTCGCGCCCGCGTGCGCCGCCAAAGCGGTGACCTTCTCGTACGCGCGCCCGTCGTACGCGCCATCGCCGGTGATCCTCCAGCAGCCGCCAGAGGGCGCATTCCCCACTGTGTAGCTCTCGAAGTCCTCGGCGAGGAAGTAAACGTTGTCCACCCCATCACAATTCTGGTCAATCCCGTCCCCAGCGATCTCCGTGGCCGCCGGATGCACACTGGAATCCGAATCCAGGCAGTCCGTCGCCCCCGAAACATACCCCCCCGGCTGATCACAAGCCGTCGTCGACGTCGTCGCATCCCCATACCCATCCCCGTCCGCGTCCGCGTACCACGTCGAATAATAGCTTGGGTCGTCGTCCACGACGCTGTTGCAGTCGTTGTCCACGTCATCGCAGACCTCGGGCGCGCTCGGATAAACGATGTTGCTGGTGTCGTCGCAGTCGGTGTTGTCGACGCTGAACGCGGGGCGCGCGACGCACATCGTGACGCTGCTGGTTGGGTCGCCGTAGCCGTCGCCGTCCGTATCGGGGTAGTAGACGGTGCCGGTGCTCGGGTCAAAGGAGTCGTCGTCGTCGATGTGACCGTCGCAGTCGTCGTCGATGGTGTTGCAGACTTCGGGCGCGGCGGGGTTGACGGCAATGTTGGTGTCGTCGCAGTCCGTGGAGTCCGCGACGTAGCCGCTGGGGATGAAGCAGGCTTTTGTCGAGGAGGACGCGTTCCCGTAGCCATCGGTGTCGACGTCCGCGTACCAGGTCACGGCGTCCGTGGAGTCATTCTCATAGGTGAGCGTGTCGCAGTCGTGGTCCACGCCGTCACACTTTTCGGGCGCGTTGGGGTATACGGAGGAGTCGGTGTCGTCGCAGTCGGTGCTGTCGAGCACGTAGCCGGCGCCGGCGTCGCAGGAGACCTCAGGCGTGCCAACGTCCCCGTAGCCGTCGTGGTCCGCGTCCGCGTACCAGACTCCGGCGTCCGTGGCGGTAGCCTCATCCACGGCGCCGTCGCAATTGTTGTCGACGCCGTCGCAGACCTCGATGGCAGCGGGGTTGATCGCGCTGTTGGAATCATCACATTCCTTGCATGCCGCATAGCCATCGCCGTCGGCATCCGCATACCCGGTGCTCCCGTCGCAGTTGTAGTCATGCGGGTCGGTACAATCGGCCTCCACGGCCCCGGGGTTGTAGGCGGGATCGGTGTCGTCGCAGTCGCCCGAGAGAGGGGCGGTGCCGGCGGGTTGGGTGCAGGCGATGACGGCCGTGCCGAGGCCGTAACCGTCGGCGTCGCCGTCGAGGTACCAGGAGGTTGCGGTGGTGATGTCGAGAGACGGGTCGGCGTCGTCGATGAGGGCGTCGCAGTCGTTGTCGACGCCGTCGCAGATCTCGGTAGCCGCGGGGGAGACGGCGGCGTTGGTGTCGTCGCAGTCGGTGGCGAGCGCGGGGGAGGTGTAGCCGGCGGGTTGGGCGCAGGCGGCCTCAGAGATCGAAGCGTCCCCGAAGCCGTCGCCGTCGCTGTCGTAGTACCAGATCGAGGCGTCGCTGGCGGTGGATTCGTCGACGAAGCCGTCGCAGTTGTTGTCGACGCCGTCGCAGACTTCGATGGCGGCGGGGTTGACGGCCGGCTTGGTGTCGTCGCAGTCGGTCCCATCCGCCAGCGTGCCGTCTGGAGCGGTGCACGCGGGCTGGGAGTTGTACGCATCGCCGTACCCGTCGCCATCGGCATCCGGGTACCAGATCGTGGCGTCTGTCGCCGTGGATTCGTCCACGGTGCCGTCGCAATTGTTGTCGACGCCGTCGCACACCTCCGAAGCTGAGGTGTTGATCGCGGCGTTCGTGTCGTCGCAGTCCGTGTCGTCGCTGACGTAGCCATCGCGCGCCCCGCACGCGCCCGTACCGGGATCGCCGTATCCGTCCCCGTCGGTGTCCGCGTAGACCACGGCCGCGAAGCCTTCATCGACGTTCCCATCGCAATTGTCGTCCAGGCCGTTGCAGGTCTCCACGCCGCCGGTGTTCACCTCGGCATTCGTGTCGTCACAATCCGTCGCATCGGCGACGTACCCATCCGGGGCGCCGCAAGCCGTCACCGCGCCGGCGGGGTCACCAAACCCGTCGCCATCCGCGTCGGCGTACCAAAGAGAGGCGTCCGTCGCCATGGACTCGTCGATCACGCCGTCGCAATTGTTGTCGACGCCGTCGCAAACCTCGTCAACCCCCGGATTGATCGCGAACCCGACGCCTGGGGCGTCGTTGCAGTCCGACGAATCGAGCGCGAAGCCGCTTGGCTGTCCGGAGCAGGTGCGGTCCGCAGGCTGTGAGCCATCCCCGAACCCGTCGCCGTCCCGGTCCGGGTAGTAGTCCGGACGTGGGATCCACGGATCGAAAACCGCACAACCAGCCAGAAGGAGCGCGAACAACATGCCGCGAAATCTACCACGACGCCCCCGTCACGCGGTGCCGCCCGCCGAAAATAACGCCGCGCAAAACCCCACCTCCGACGCCGCCCTCCCCTCGCCGACGTGCTAGCCTCCAACGATGTTCGCGCTCGTTCTCGCCCTGTCCGCAACCACGGCCCTGGCCGACGACTGCGTGGTCACCTACCGCATCGCCGACATCGAGACGGCGCTCTCCGACGCCGAGGCGGCCTACGTCGCGCGGAACAAGGACTCCGTGCACACCAACGTGGCGCTGGCCGTCGACCGCCTGCGTTGCGTGACGGACGAGGTCAACACGGTGACCGCCGCCCGCATCCACCGGGCCGTGGGGCTCGATGGCTTCTTGAGCCGCGACGACGTGCGGGAGAAGACGGCGTTCGAGGCAGCACTTCTCCTCGATCCCGGCTACACGTTCCCGATCACGATGGCGCCGGAAGGGAGCGCGATCCGCGCGGACTACGACGCGGCGAAGGCGTTCCAGGCGCCGCCCGGGACCGCGCTCAACATTCCGGCAAACCTGAAGGTCCACATCGACGGCGCACCGGCTGTCGACCGGCCAGCCGGAAGACCGGCGGTGATCCAGGCGTTTGACCCCGCGGGCGTTGCGCTGACGGGCTGGTACAAGCCCGACGACCCGCTCACGCTCCCTGCGGCGCGCGCAGCCCCGATCGCCTTGGGCAACGTCGCGCCCGTCGAGACAGCGAGAGTGTCGCGTCCACACGGGCTGAATCGCCCGCTGGCCTACACGGCAGCCGGCGCGCTGGTGGCGGGCGGGGCACTCTACGGCGCCGCGTGGGTGACCAACGGCGCCTACACCTCCGCCGCAGACGGGGACAAGGGCACGATCGTGACCGAGAACCACGTCTTCACCATCAGCGGCTTCAGCCTTGCGGGCGCAGGTGCCATCACCGGCGCGCTCGCGGTCGCGACGGGGAGCTGGTAGTGACGGAGCTCACGCCCGGCACCGAGGTCGACCGCTACCGGGTGGACTCGATCCTCGGCGAGGGCGGTACGGCCACGGTTTTCCTCGTCAGCCACCGCACGCTGAAGACGCAGCGGGCGTTGAAGGTGCTCCACGTCACCAACAAGAAGCTCCAGGAGCGGCTGCCCCAGGAAGCGCTCATCTTGTCGACGATCGAACACCACAACATCGTGCGGATCATCGACGCCCTGGAGGTTGGGGGGTCGCCCGCCGTGGTGATGGAGTATGTCAACGGGCCGCCGCTCGACCAGTACCTGCAGGACTCGCCGCCAAGTCTGGCGACGGCAGAGGCCATCTTTCTCGGCATCCTCGATGGCGTCGAGCGCGCGCACAAGGCCGGGATCGTGCATCGCGACTTGAAGCCTGCCAACGTACTGCTGGCGATCGAGAACGGGAAGCCGGTGCCGAAGGTCGCGGACTTCGGGATCGCCCGTGTGTTCGGCGAGAGCGAGGGCGCGCGGCTGACGAAGACGGGGTCGGCGATGGGCACGGCGTCCTACATGCCGCCCGAGCAGATCATGGACGCCTCGAGCGTGGACCAGCGCGCGGACATCTTCGCGCTCGGCTGCATCCTCTACGAGATGGCGACGGGACAGCTCGCGTTTGACGGGGCCAATTTCATGGCCACCTTCGATGCCATCCGGGCGGGGAAGTACACGCCGCCGGAGGAGCTGATTCCGGACCTGCCCGACCGTTTTCAGCGGACAATCCGGGCCTGCATGCAGAGCGACCGGGAGCGCCGGCCGGCGGACTGCGCTCAAGTGCGCGCGCTGCTCAGCGGCAACGGGGCGACTGCGGTTCCCGCGGACCCCCCGGCGGACACCACGACGGAGACGCGCAAGCGTCCGCCCAAGGCGCCGCCGAAGACCTCGTCGGAGACGTTCGCGCTTGGCGTCGAAGCGCCGCTGACGGTGGAGCTGGAGCCAGCGCCGAAGGCCACGGGCTCGCGATCCTGGATGTTTGCCGTCGGAGCCGCGGCCCTCACCCTCGTCGGCGTAGCGGTCTGGCACGGAGCAACTGGGAGCACGTCGGCGGCGGATGCGAGCCCAGCGGCGACCTCATCGCCAGCGACACCGTCACCACCCTCCCCCGACCCAACGACGCAGTCCCCGGCATTGCCGTCGCCTGTGCCGGCTTCGGCCGCCGCACCCGTCCCCTCGTACGCTCCGGCGGCCATCGGTCCTGCACCGGTCGCCGCCATCGCCCAAACGCCCGCGGCGACCGTCGCGTCGCAAAAGCCAGCCGCGGCAGTCAGGCCCGTCGACAAGCCAGCGGCCGCCACACCGCCTCTGGCCGCCGCTCCGGCAGCCGTCGCCCCGCCTGCAGCGGTCGCTGCCCCCGCGCCAACGGGTCGCGTCAACGTGACGGGGGCGACGAGCTTCACGATCCGGGATGCCAGCGGCGCCAGCGTCCACGAAGGACTCCCGCCGGGCCACTACACGGTCGAGGCAGTCGTCGGCGGGCGGACCGTCAAGGTCGGCGTGAACATCGACGGTGGCGACACGGTCACGGTCGCGTGCGACGACACGTTCAGCGAGTGTGCCGTCAAGTAGCCCCAGTCAAGCAGCCTCAGCGACCCCGCGAATATGCTCGAGCACCCGCCGATGGATCTCATGGATCGCGGCGTCGCTCCAGATGCCCCAGTAGGACTCCGGATCCATGTCGAAGGTGTACCAGGTGCGTCCGATCAGGAGCGTCGTGCCATCCGCCTGCGGCTCGATCTGGAACTCGCCGTGCCGGCTCTTCAGCACGCCGTCCAGATGCGGCGCGTGGACGTGGTTGTAGAAGCTCCACTCCTTCATCGTCGGCGGGCTTTTGGAGACGTCGAAGGCGAGGTGCCCGGGACCACCGTGGACGGGCGGGTCCCAGATTCGGATGGGCTCGACGAAAGGGCCCGTCGAAAACTCACAGTAGCGGGTGGCGCCGGTACCTCCCAACTCAACAGGCGTGCCTTCGATGTGCGCGCGGACCGGATACGCGATGCCAAGCTGGAAGAACCACTGGGACGGTGGCGGCAATTCGACGCCGCCAAAGCTGATGACAGCGTCCCACAGCGCCTCCGGCGAGGCGTGGATCGCGATGCGACTCTCGACCTCCCGCTCCTGCCCCCCAGCCGCCCCGGAGAGCAGCAGCGCGACCGGCCAGCCAACGCTCATCAGCCGCACCATCCGGCCACCCTCCACCTGCGCCAGCGCCCGCCCGAGCGCCACGCCGAGGCATGTCATCGCGAGCCCGATGGGCGCTGCCATCGCGATGCAAATAGCCCCCTCCATCGCCGTCAACATCATCAGGCCGCCGAGCGAGAAGCACGTCAGCGTCGCCACCATCAGGTTCGCGAGCACCCCGCGGGGTTGGCGCACGTTGAGGAGGAACCCCGCCACCGTCCCCATCAGCACCGGTGCGCCGAGGAACAAGGCGCCGCCGTAGTCGCCGAGCCCATAGACGGAGAGCACGACCGTCCCCATCCCGACCGCCGTCCCGGCCGCCACGCCCGTGAGCGACGCGTAAACGATCCGGTCGTCGCCCGCGAGCGCGCCCTCTGCCCGCGACCGATCCAGGATCATCGGGCGCTTGCTCGTGGGGAGCGCACAGAGCCCGAACATCACGAGGAAATTCACGAGGGGGATGAAAAACGCCAGTCCGAACCCGGATGGTAGGCCGGCGTCACGAGCCCGGCGGACGGTCATCGTCACGCCAACCCAGGCGAACGGGAGCGTCCAGAGCAAGTAGGGCAGCGTCAGCACGTCGGCTGCGCTCCCCAGGGCGTCGGCCCGCACGCTCATCAGCGGCGAGAGGAAGGCGACCGGCGAGTACCACCCGCCCACCATCGCGCAGACCACGGCCGCCTCGACGAGGTATTTGAACGCCATCAGCGAGACACCCGCGAGGGCGTAGGTGCCCCGGCTGACGGGCGCGGTGACGCCCGCGACAGTCGCGAGGATGCCAGGTTTGCGAACGATCGCGTCCATCAGCGCTTGATCCCGGTCGCCCGAAAGCTCTCCGTGTTCCGCACCCGGCGCGTGACCTGGATGTCGAGGTAGCCGGCGTCGCCGTACCAGCGCTCCAATTCCTCGCCCGTGAAGTAGTGCGTGACGGGCACGCGGAGCCGATCGTAGACGTCTGCGACCACGACGTCGAACGGCCACTGCGCGTGATCGTGCGTGGGCAGGTGGTTGACGATCTGGTCGAGGCCGGGGACGGGCGAGAGGAAGCGATGCGGCGTGTGCGCGAAGACGCGAAGGAACGCTGAAAGGCCGAGGGAGAACCGGTACAGTGACTGGCTGCTCATGCTCGCGGTGGCCCCGTGCAGGGCCCCTGTGGCGACGCGCGTCAGGCCCTGCCGCGGACCGTAGACCCACAACGAGAGCCGGCCGCCCGGCTTGAGGACCGAATTCAGCCCCGCAAACGCCGCAGCCGGGTCGGTGACGTGGTGAAGGACACCAAAGCTGTAGACGTGGTCAAAGGTCTCGCGCCGAAAGGGGGGTCGTCGCACGTCACCCTGCACGATGTCCGCAGAGCCAGACGGTCCGCCAGGAGCGAGGTTCTTCGCCGCACTCTCGACAGCCTCGGTGGATGAGTCCATCGCGACGACCTCCGCACCCCAGCGCGCCGCGACCGCCGCGTGCCGACCGAAGCCGCAGCCGGCGTCCAGCACGCGCCGCCCCAAAAATGCACCACCGGACTCCACGATCTGCACGACTGGCGCGACGTTTCCGAGGAGGTCGCGAAAGTTCTCCTCGTGCTCGGCGACCGCACCCTCAAACGTCGTCAACCGGTGGCCGGTGGAGGGGCCGTCCTCGACGCCGGGAGGCAGCAGGCGCGGGATGCCAGCGGTGATCAGGAAAGAGGCACTGCAACGGGTGCAGTTCAGCACCCCCTTCTCCACATCGGTGACCGTTGCGTCGCCGCCAGCTCCCACCTCCGCGGCCCACCGTGTTCGGTCGCGGGCCGTGTGGATCACAAGGTCAAAGGCACCATCCCCGCAGGCGGGACACGCAAGGCTGTCGACGAGGCTCTTTCGCATCGTGGGCGGGTAACCGGCGGGGCGGGCGGGGGCGACGAACCCCTCCGCTGGCTCCTTTGGGCGACTGCTCCGCATCGCGGCAGCCGCGTGGGCGGTGGGCAGGTTCACGGGTTTACTGGCTGCGATCCCGCGCCAACCGCGCCTCGTACCGCCCCGCGTTTCGACATTCAGCGTCTGGGCAGGACTCCGGATCGGGCGATTCGCCGCGGCGAAAGCGCTCGTGGAACCACCCGCGGAAGAAGTGTGCGCGAGCGGCGTGCATCACGAGGTCCGGTTCGATCGCCGAGAACTCCGCAACCGCGTCGGTGACCGTGTCGCCCTGCATCGCGACGTCCCCGATGAGGTGCTCGTCGCAGTCCACGGCGTAGGCTGCGGCGTTTTTGCACTCGCGGACCCCGTCGGCCGCGCGTCCGTCCACACGCGCGAGGTGCTCAGCGTAGAGGAAGTGACACTCACCGGGGTCGCGCAGGCTGTCACAGCCGTCGTACCGCGCGAAGCGGTCGACGATCGCGTCCTGACAGTCATCCTCCATCGCGCCGGTACCCGCGCAGAGCCCCATCGCATGCACGTAGTCAACGGCAACCAACGCCGCCTCGTAGTGTTGGGCGGGTGACGGGGCGGGACCAGCCGCCGGCGAGGCGCACGCCAGCAAGAGTGTCAGCATCGCCAGGGCCGACGGCGCCTGCGGTTTAGAAGCGCGCCCGGAGCATCAGATTGAAGCCGAGCCGGTTTCGGACCAGCGCGTCGGCCGAGGCATATGTATTGGAGCCGTCGGTGCCGGTGACGGCGACAGACTCGTTGTTGTCGAGTGTGTACAGCAACTGTCCAACGCCAACCACGCTCTTGGAGATGTCCCATTGGATGCCCGCCACGCCAGACATGATGTCGGCCGGGGTGTGACCGTCAGGCACGTGGCGGACCGTGGACGCGTCATACTGCACGTACCAGGCGCTGCCGGTGTTGTAGCTGGCGGGCTTCATGTAGCCGACACCAAGCGACGGCGTGAGGTGCGCCTTCTCGAAGTAGTGTGTCACCTGTCCGCGCGCGTACATCTGCGGCGAGGTCTGCATCGTCGTCGGGATGCCGACCTGGCTCGTGATGCCGGGCACGTCGAACACGATGAACGCGAGGTCCTTGTAGACGAGGTCGACGCCGAGCTCGGTGTCGCCGTGCACGACGAGCGCCTGCATGTCGCCCGCGAACGCCTTCTCGACCAGGGTGTTCCCCGTGTTGGCCGGGTCGAGGAGGTTGTGCTCGAGCGCGTTGGCCTCGGCCTGGACGAGCAGCCCGGTCCCATCGAGGTGTCGGTGCGAGATGTAGCTGTCCTTCACGAAATCGGGCGAGTTCCGGTAGAGCTTCAGCTCGTTGGACACGACGTAGTCGATCTTGTCGGTGGTGCGGACGCTGATCTGCGCGCACGCGCCTGCTGCGGTGATCATCGTGTGGTAGAGCGGGCTGGATGCGTCCGTCACGCTGTCGAGCTGGCCCTGCTGGATGCTGCCGACGCCGCCCTCCAAACGCAGGTGACTGCCGATCTCGCCGCCGATGCCGTAGAGTTGGCCATAGTAGGCCTGGCTCGGGGTGTACTGACTGTCAGCCGTCTGGAACTGCCCGATGGCCGTCTTTACGCCGCCGAACAGGTAGAACGAGCCGTTCTGGTACTGCAATCGGGCGCCGGGCGCGGCGAGCGGGTCGAACACGAAGGTGTCACGACCACCCCAGGTCAAATCGTAGCTGTACCCGAGGCGGAACCGGTCGGCGTCGACGGCGTAGCCAGTGAGCGAGAGGTTATGGTCTTCCTTCCCACCGAACTTGTAGCCAACGCGCACGTAGCTGCCGTCATCCGCGATGTTCACGCCCGGCTTGGACGAGTCCCCGTCGATGTACGGCGCAAAGCGCAGGACCATCGCTGCCTCCGTGAAGATATGGGGGTTGAACCCCTGATCCTTGCGGTAGAGCACGAGGTGCGACTGGGAGATGTCATTGGTGTACTTGGACTCGTAGTTCTCGAAGAACGTGGAGTTTCCACGAAGCACGAAGTTGGGCGCCTCGTCGTCGTTCGTCGGCCCGGCCGCAACGTTCGTGTCCTCGAACGCGGACGTGACCCACACATCCATGAAGTCACCGGCGTGCGCCGCGGTCGAGTAGAGCGGCGCGGCGAGCGCGAGCAGCGAGATCATGGAAACTCCGGATAGTATTGGCGGGTGGCGGCTTTCTGGGCGCCCGTGCGGGCAGGCGGCTGGGGGGCGGGCGCCGGGGCGGCGTCCCCGATGTCGGAGGGGTCCTCGACGACGATGACCCACTTCGAATAGATCTGCTTGACCATCCCCGACACGTACCCGACCGTCTCCCCGACGTGGTCGGTCGGGTGATAATCGGGGACCGTGCTGGAGGATTCGACGTAGAGCGTGCAGGCGCCGAACGCGATGGGCCACTGCCCGTAGGTCAGGTAGTCGCTGTAGTCCTGGCTGCCGTCGATGAACGTGGCGGGGATGGTGCCGTTGTTGACAGCAACGCGGGCGCCCTCGACGAGCTCCATGTTGGTGTCATCGCACGCGGTGAGGTTCACTGCGGCGGGCACCGCGAGCGTCGCGCCGGTGACACCGGTGGTCGGGTAGGAGAACTGGGTCGAGGCCAGGTATTCCTCGTCGATGCCGTTGAGCATCGAGAGCTGCGCGCCGACGGCGAGCGTGTCGTCCGGCCGGCTGAACGTGTAGACGTACACCGAGGCGCCGGAAGCGGGCGGGTCCATGATGTCCTGCGCCCAGAAGCCGGCCGCGTCCCTGGCGATCACGACGACCTGCCGGTCAGCGATGCGCAGCTCGGCGAACTCGCCCATCAGGTTGTTCGTCTCCGTGTTCGTCGTCGCCTGCATCTCGGCGATCGTCGGAAAATCGAAGTTGATCGCCTCACTCACGCCGGCTGCGTAGCTCGCCGGGCGAGTGGACTTCTGGTCCCGGTCGCCCTCATCCGTCGCCCAGATGCGCGTCGGACCGAAGCCGTCCTGGAACAGCACGCTGCCCGACCACGTGCCGTTCGCCAACGTGATCAGGCTGTCCTGCGCGAGCGTGCCGGGGCGGACCTGCAGCGTGAGGTCGCCGTTCATCGGGTAGGCGTCGCCGTTGTAGTCGGTGGTGGTGACGGTGATCCCGTAGCTCACGGGCGCCGACGTGAAGGGGACCGGCGCGTCCGGCGTGCCGACCTCGCCCGAGGTGATGGCGACGTTGACGAAGCTCGGCTCCACGCGCGTGCGGGTCGGCGTTGAGCACCCGAGCAGGGCGAGGAGGACGGCCGACGAGGAGAGCATCATCAATACACCGCGTTGATGCGACCATCTTCTTCACAGACGCCCGCCTGGGGCAGCGTGCTGCGCTGGATGATCTCGTTCTTGACCACGTCCCGAATCGAAATGCCCGTGTCGACCTGCGTCGTGTTTCGCTTGAGCACGTCGAACCCCGATCCGCCGTGCGCGATGTAGTCGTTCGTCGCCATCTCGTAGACGCCGTTCTCCTGCAGCGGAACACCGTTGATGACGATGTCCTCCGCGGTCTGGGTGAGGCAGTTCATCGTGAACGTGATGCCCGCGACCTGGATCTGGGAGACGCACCCACGCTCGGACGAGCGCGCCGTCGCGTAGTCCAGCACCTCCTGCATCTCGCGACCGCTCAGGAACATCGTCGTGATCGAATTGTCGAACGGCATCGTGTTGAAGAGCGTGTCCTCGGTGATGTTGCCGATCGGGATGTCGGACCGGATGCCGAGCGTGTTGGTCATCGCAACTTCAGTTTCGACGCCCGGAAACGCGCGCATCGCCTGCGCAGTGAAGTTGCCGAGCATCGAGTCGCCACCAGAGGACCCGTAGCGGGTGAGCGACGCGGACGCGTACCCGAGCACCTGCGAGGTGTTCAGGTCGTCGTCCAGCATGTCCTGGTATTCCTGGAGCAACGCGCCGATCTCCGGATCGTCCGGCACGGAGCTGTCGACGGGGAAGAGCTGGTAGCTGGTCGAGAGGATCTGCTTGTCCTGGACGACGAGGTCGAGCCGGCCGACGAACTTGGAGAACGCGCCCGAGTCGACGAGCGGGATGCGCTTGCCGGTCACGAGGTTGGTGATGACGAGCGGCGGATTGAGCGCGACGTGGTTGTGCCCGCCGAGGATGAGGTCGATCTGCGGGAACGTCTGGGCGAGGATCTCGTCCTCATCCACGCCCTCGTGCGAGAGGAGGATGACGAGGTCGGCCCCCTGCGCATGCAACAGATCGGCGTAGTGCGGGATGACATCCGCCTCGCTCAAAACCTTGATGCCGAGCGAGTTGTTCTCCTCGTCGATCGAGTTCAGCGACGAGAGGTTCGCCATGCCGATCACGCCGACGCGCAGCCCGTCCAGGTCGTACATCGCGGTCGGCTCGGAGATGTCGCCAAGCTCCGTCGCCCACGGCTGCGTGGCGTCCTCCCACGAGTAGTTCGCCGCCAACAACGGGAACGTCGCCCACTGCACCGCCTGGTTCGCGAGGTTCGTCGCCCCATCATCGAACTCGTGGTTGGCGATGACCGCGCCGTCCAACCCCATCGCCGAGAGCGCCCGGAACTCGGCCTCGCCGTCGAAGTAATTGAATGTCACCGAGCCCTGGAAGCTGTCCCCTGAGTCGAGGTGCAGCACCCGCCCGGACTTCGCGCGTTGCTCCTTGATGATCGTGGCGATGCGCGCCAGCCCGCCGTAGCAGGTGCCCGACGCCACACACGGGTTGGCCGGGTCGGCGTCCGCGAGCCCGAGCCCGTTGTCCGTGAACGAGGGGTCGAAGTTGTAGGGGAACGTGCGGGCGTGGATGTCCGACGTGTGGAGGATCGTGAGCCGGACGGCTTTTCCGGTGAGATCCGGATCGCCGCCATCAACGGGCATCGGCACACAGGCTGGCAGCGCGCCGAGCAAGGCGAGAAGGCCGACAACCACGCCAGCAGGCCGACGGAAGGGGGCGGGAAAGGGCGCGGGCGATGATCCGAGCACTTCGGCTCCCGGGAACGGGCGGCGTCTATAGGGGCGGACGGCAAGGGGCAACCCCGCTCAGCCCCCCTCGCTCCCCTCGTCTCCGCTGACCTCATCGCCGACGTCCTCATCGTCCGCCACGACCTCGTCGGCAGCGGCAACGTCCTCGGGATCTTCGACGACGTGGGTGACCTCCTCGCCCTCCTCCGCATCCGCGCGCGTGATCGCGACCACGCGCTCGCCGTCCTCCAAGCGCATCAGGCGGACGCCCTTTGAGCTACGCCCACAGATCCGCACTTCCGCCACGTTGATCCGGATCAACCGCCCCGTATCCGTGATGAGCAGGAGCTGGTCCACGTCCTCCACCGCGACGGCGCCGACCACCGGACCGTTGCGCCCGGCGGTTGGAATGTCCCGAACCCCGAGCCCGCCGCGCCCCTTCGTCGCGTACTCACCAAGCTCCGTCCGCTTGCCGTATCCGGCCTCGGTCACGGTCAGCAGGTGGGGCTGCGCATCGACGACGACAACGTCCACGACGTGATCGCCGACCATCTTCGGGTGGTTGAAGTTCATTCCACGAACGCCTCGAGCGCCGCGACCCATCGGCCGGACCTCATCGGCCGGAAACCGCGCCGCCCGGCCATTCCGGGTCAGCAGCAGGATGTCGTGGGTGCGGTCGGTGCGGGTGACGGTCAAAAGCTCGTCCTCGTCCCGAATGTCCACCGCGTTGATCCCGCTCGCCCGCACGTTCGCGTAGTCCACCAACTCCGTGCGTTTGACCATCCCTTTCTTGCTGACGAACAGCAGATCACCGCCGTCGTCGAACCCCTGGATGGGCACCACACGGGCGGGCTTCTCCCCCTCCGGCATGCTCACCAGGTTCGCGAGATTTCTCCCCTTCCCCGTCGCCGTCCCTTCGGGCACCTCCACGACGCCAAGCTGGTAGAGCCGCCCGAGGTTCGTGAAGATCAGCAGCTTGCCGTGGGTGTTTGCGATGAACAGGTCGCGGACGAAGTCCTCGTCCCGCGTCGCCATCCCGCGCTTGCCCGTCCCGCCACGCCGCTGCATGCGGTACTCGGTCATCGAGGTCCGCTTGATGTAGTTGGAGTTGGACAGCGTCACCGCCTGGTCCTCCTCGGCGACGAGATCGAGCAGGGACACGTCCCCCGCGCGCTCGGCGATCACCGTCCGGCGCACATCCCCGAGCCGGTCCCGAACCGCGACGAGCTCATCGCGGATCACTCCCATCAACACCGACTCGCTCTGCAGGATGCTGTTGAGCCACTCGATGTCGCGCTGGACCTCGTTCCACTCCGCGTCGATCTTGTCCCGCTCCATGCCCGTCAAGCGCTGGAGGCGCATGTCGAGGATGGCCTGCGCCTGGATCGCGCTGAAGCCGAACCGGGCGATGAGGGATTCGCGGGCCGAGTCGACCGTCGGGGACGCGCGGATGAGGCGGATGACCTCGTCGATGTGGTCGAGCGCGAGGCGGAAACCTTCGAGGATGTGGGCGCGGTCGCGGGCCTTGCGGAGGCGGTACCGCGTCCGACGGAGGGTGACCTCGCGCCTATGCGCAAGGTAAAGCTCGATCATCTCCTTCAACGTGAGCACCCGCGGGCGCTGCTGGACGATGGCGAGGAGGATGACGCCGAACGTGTTCTGGAGCTGGGTGTGTTTCCAGAGGTGGTTCAGGACGACCTCACGCACAGCGTCGTGCTTGAGCTCGACGACAAGGCGCATGCCGCGGCGATCGGACTCGTCCCGCAGGGTGTGGATGCCGTCAATGCGCTTGTCCCGCACCAACGCCGCGATGTCCTCTTGCAACCGGGCCTTGTTGACCTGGTAGGGCAGCTCCACGACGATGATCGCCTCGCGCCCGTGCACCTCCTCGAACTCCACCTTCGCGCGCGTGATGATCCGCCCGCGACCTGTGGAGTACGCCTCCACGATCCCCTCGCGGCCCTGGATGATGCCGCCCGTCGGGAAGTCCGGCCCGGGGATGTACTGCATCAATTCGGCGAGGGTGATCGCCCGGTTGTCGATGAGCGCGAGGACCGCGTTCACGACCTCCGTCAGGTTGTGCGGCGGGATCTTCGTCGCCATGCCGACGGCGATGCCTTCTGCGCCATTGACCAGCAGGTTCGGGTAGGCGGCCGGGAGCACCTCCGGCTCCTCCGTCTGCCCGTCGAAGTTCGGCTGGAAGTTCACCGTCTCTTCGTCGATGTCGCCGGTCCCGAGCAGCTCCTCCGCCGCCTTCGTCATCCGGCATTCGGTGTACCGGTACGCCGCAGCATTGTCCCCGTCGACGCTCCCGAAATTCCCCTGCCCGTCCACCAACAGGTAGCGCATGTTCCACGGCTGAGCCATGCGGACCAACGCGTCGTACACCGACGCGTCGCCGTGCGGGTGGTACTTCTTCAGCACCTCGCCTACCACGCCCGCGCATTTGGAATAGCGCCGGTTGGAGGACAAGCCTTCCCGCAGCATCGCGTAGAGCACCCGGCGATGGACAGGCTTCAACCCGTCGCGGACATCCGGCAGCGCGCGCCCGACGATGACCGACATGGAATAATCAAGGTAGGAAGAGCGAAGCTCCTGATCGATGCCGATCGGGGTGACGCTCTTTGCAAAGTCAAAATCAGCCAAGGCCAGACACCGAAGGAAGGGGGAGAACTATCCCGTCCCGCCGTTCAGATCGAGCCTTTTCTTGCCGTTTCCAGCGCAGAAAAGGTCGAGCATTCGCCGCCAGATTCCGGTGGTCGGGGCGCCGAACAGGCTATAGACCCCTGCGGTTTCGAGGTCGGTGCACATGGACGAGTACGAGCGGCTCACAATCATCAACAACGACGGGCTCCTCGGGGCCTCGCGCGGCCTCCTGTGGCTCGCGGGCTTCGTGATGTTGATCTCCGGGTGCGGCTCCGGCTACCAGTTCGGGTCCGGCGCCTACTTCGCGAGCTGGCCCGAGGCCGTGCAGGTGCTCCTCGGGGCCACCGTTTTCCTGACCGCCGCGTTCTTCGCGATCGTGAACTTCGTCGTTGCCAATTCGCTGGCCAACGGGTCCAAGTGGTCGTGGTACGCCGGGCTCGTCATCAGCATCCTCTACCTGCCAAGCTGTTGCTTCCCGTTTGGAGCGCTCATGGTGGTCGGGCTCGTGCGGCCGAGCGTACGGAAGGCGTACGGCATCACGGCGTCGTGACGTCGGAGTTTACGGCGCGGGATCGGGCGCTGGCGGCGCACCGTCGCGTGCTGGAGGCCTGGCGGGGAACCATGGATCTCGTGGGCCCAGGGCCACTGGACCCCCATTTTGACGACGCCAACGAGGCGGTCCGAACGTTGCAGGTGGAGGGACGCTGGGTGGATCTCGGCTCAGGCGCGGGGTTCCCTGGCATCGCCCTCGCCGCCTGGCATCCGGCCGCGACGGTCACCCTCGTTGAACGCCGACAGAAGCGCGCCGCCTTCCTGGAGGTGGTCCTCGGCCAGGCCGGGCTCACCAACGCCACCGTCTCGACCGGCGACGCCGACCGCCTCCCGACGGGCTGGGACGGCCTCATCAGCCGCGCGTTCCGTCCCCCCGCAGACGTCCTGACGCTCGGCCGACGCCTCCTGCGACCCGGCGGCACCCTCGTGCTCCTCCTGGCCGGCCAGGACCTCCCCGCCCCCGAGGGCTACACCGACGATCACGTCCACACCTACCCGATCGACGGCAAACCCCGCCGCGCGGTGGTCCTCCGGAGGGTCTAAGGCACGTCCATCCTGGACAATCTTGCCATCGCCGCCGCCGTCGCCGCCACAGTCACGACCGCGAGCGCCACAAAGCGCATCGGCTCGAACGCGGTCTGCCAGCCTTCCCAGCATCCCAGCGCGTTCCCGAGGGTCCACGGAACGAGATCGTTCGCGAATGCCAGCGAGGGCGCCTTGAATATCGTCGCCGCCTGGTTCAACGCCTCCAGCCCCCAGTAGACCACCTTGTCCGCCATCAACACGAGCACCAGGGTCACCACGACGCCGCCGACCGATCGCACGATCAACGAGAGCATGACGGTGATCGCGATGAGCCCGACGTCCGAAGCGAAGGATGCGAGGTAGCCCAGCGCAAGGTGACCGACCGTCGGGTAGTCGACCGGAACGCTACCGTCGACGGGGAGGCCGAACAGCAACAAGCCGGGGAGGAACGAGAGCGCAGCGGTCACGACGAGGGTCGTGGCCGCCAGCGCACCCGTCCCAGCGATCCGCGCCGCCAGCGCCGACCAGCGGGGGATCGGGCGGACGAGATCCTCGCGCAGCGTGCGCTCGGCCAGCTCTCCCGCCACGGTGCTGCTGGCGGAAAGCAGGAGGAACAGCGGCAGGACGAAGAAGTTTCGCGCTTTCAGCGCCCACCCCGCGCATTGGACGGCGTTGAGCAGCCCGTGGCCCGGCCCGTACAGGCTGTCCGCGAGCGACCCGGTGCCAACCTGCAGCATCGTGGTGTGCGCGGCCCACTGCATGAACCCCAGCGTAGCCAGCGGCGTCAGCGCCGCGATCACCAGCGCGCCGATGCCGCTCCCGCGCGTGTAGACCTTGCGCAGCTCAGCCCAGACCATCCACGGAAAATGCTTCGGGATCATACCAAAAATCATCGCTGTCTCCGCAGATCGTCTTCCATCGAGGTGACTTCCAGGAACAGGTCCTCGAGGGACCGGTTGCGCGGCATCAGCGCGGTCACACCGACGCCCGCGTCCACGAGCCGCTTGTTGAAGCTCGCCACGTCCATGCCCGTGAGCCCGACCAGCACACGCCCATCCTCGCCTTCGCCCATGACTTTTGCGCGCCCGTCCGTCTTCTCGATGACGGCCAGCGCGGCCGGCCGATCCGATACGCCCACCTCGACCTCCGTCACGTCGCCCCTGCCCGCGAGCAGGTCCACAACGCGCCCCTCGGACTTCAGCACGCCGCGGTCGATGATGCCAACGCGATTGCACATCTGCTCGACCTCCGCGAGCTGGTGCGAGCTCACGAAGACGGTGAGCCGATCCCGGCGGACCAGCTCCTTGATCAGGTCTCGGATCTCCCGTATTCCTCGAGGGTCAAGCCCGTTCGTCGGCTCGTCGAGGATCAACACCTTGGGGCTGCCGACGAGCGCGCGGGCGATCCCCAGGCGCTGCTTCATGCCAAGCGAGTACCCGCGCACCTTGTCGTCGGCGCGCTCAGCGAGCCCCACGCGCGTGAGCGCCTCGTCCACGCCCGAGGCATTCCCGGCGTAGGCACAGGCGAGTTGGAGGTTCGTGCGGCCCGAGAGCCACTCATGGAATTTCGGCGTCTCCACCATCGACCCCACGCCGACCCGCTGCTTGACGGCGTCGCGCTCGCCGAGGATCTCGACTTCCCCCGCGTCCTTCTGGATCAAGCCCAGCATGCACCGGATCGCCGTCGTCTTTCCGGCGCCGTTGGGCCCCAGAAACCCGTACAGATCGCCGACCTTGACGTCCAGGTCCAAGCCTCGCACCACGGCTTTTCCCGCGTAGCGTCGCTCCAGCCCGCGCACCCGCAGCGCACTTGGCCCGTCCGCAGCATCCATCCTCTCCATCACGCCTCCAGCGGTCGGCGATTAGCCCGAAACGGTGCGCGCGTCAGATCACCAATTGTGACGCCTCGGATCCGCTTGCGCCGTATGACCGTTCCTTTGTGGACAACGGCGCCGCCCCCGTGTATACGCCGCGCGCTTCGAGAGCCCCATGACCCGATTCTCCGTCCTCCTCCTCGCCCCCTTGAGCCTCACCCTCGCCTGCAACCTCGGCGGCAAGCCCATCGGGGACTCCGGCTCGAACAGCGGGGACTCCAGCTCCACAGACGACACCGGCTCGAGCAATAATGGCACGACCATCGCGGACATCCGCACCGGCGTCGTCCCCCTGGACGTTCCCTACACCCTCGAACACCTCATCGTCACCTCGCCGCACTCGTCCAACGACAAGTTCCTCTTTGTGCAGGACGCCGGCGGCGGCCCGAACTCCGGCATGGCGCTCTACGACAAGAGCCTCATGGCCGACATCTTCGCGGTCCCGGGCGACGAAGTCACGGTCGTCGGCACGCCGAGCGACTACTACGGCTGGACCGAGTTCACCGAGGACTCCGTCACGATCACCGGCAGCGGCACGGTGCCCCCGGCCATCGACCTCGGCGACGGCACGACAGTCACCGACTGGGACCCCTACGAGAGCGTCCTCATCACGCTCTCCAACCAGGCCGTCACGGCCGTGGACAGCTACAACACCGGCATGCTCTCGCCGGCGTCGTCGACGTCCACCAGCGGCGTGGCGCTCAACAACGGCTTCTACGACGCCACGGTCGAGTGCGGAGGCACCTACCCGAGCATCACCGGCATCCTGTTCTTCGAATATTCGGCGTACACCATCAACCCGCGCGATGCGACGGACATGACTGATCCCGTCCTCGGGGCCGTCCAGCCCGCGACCTGCAGCGACGTCCAGCTCGGCATCTGCGGCGCCGTCGCGCTCACCGATGTCGTCGTCACCAGCGACTCGTGGACGAAGAACGGCGACGAGTTCTTCTTCGTGCAGGACAACGGCGGCGGCGAGAACTCCGGCCTGCTCATCGACATCGTCGGCGGGACCTACGCGGTCACCGTCGGGGACACGGTCAGCATGACCGGCGCGACGACCGAGGCCTACGGGCTGACCGAGGTGCTCATCAGTGACACGTCGACGATGGCGACGACGGGCACCGCGACGCCCGTCGCCACCGAGATCACCTCGGTGCCGACGGACTTTGAGCCCTACGAGGACTGCCTCGTGACGCTCGACAGCGTGGACGTGACCAGCGACCCGAGCGCGTACGGCGACGTGACCACCTCCTGGGGCGTGAACGTGGACGACCTGTTCTACAGCTTCACCGCGGCGAACGGCGATCACTACAACACGGTCACCGGCCCGCTCTACTACGCGTACTCGACCTGGTACGTCGAGCCCCGCAGCGCGTCCGACCTGAACTAAGGCCACTTCCAAGGGATCCAGCCCATGCGCGTAGACGGTACCCCCACCCGCACGTTGTGGTGGGAGAACGGCACGATCCGCATGATCGACCAGCCAAAGCTCCCGCATCGCTTCGTGCTCGTCGATCTGCCGACCTACCGCGAGACCGCGACGGCGATCCGTGACATGACGGTGCGGGGTGCCGGAGCGATCGGGGCCACCGGGGCGCTCGGCGTCGCACAAGCGGCGGTTGAAGCCACGGATTCCGGCTTCCACGCGTTTGTCGCGGAAGCCGCGAACGTCCTCCGCGCCACCCGGCCCACCGCACAAAACCTCTTCGCCGGCATCGACTACGTCCTCCGAGCGATCGAGGTCGAAGGCGACAACCCCGCCCGCGCCCGCGCCGCCGCCATCGCCGCCGCCAACGCCTTCTGCGACGACGACGCCGAGAGCTGCCGCCGCATCGGTGAGCTTGGCGCCCCCATCGTCACCGCCCGCCCTCGCGTCTCCACCCACTGCAACGCCGGCTGGCTCGCGTTCGTGGACTGGGGCAGCGCGCTCTCCCCGATCTACGCCGCACATCGCGCAGGCGCCGACCCGTTCGTGTACGTCGACGAGACCCGTCCGCGCCAGCAGGGCTCGCAACTGACCGCCTGGGAGCTCGGCCAGGAAGGCGTCCGCCACGCGATCATCGCGGACAACGCCACCGGCCACTACCTCAAGGCCGGCGACATCGACATGGTCATCGTCGGCTCCGACCGCATCGCCGCCAACGGCGACGTCGCCAACAAGATCGGCACCTACACCTCCGCCCTCGCCGCCCGCGCCGCCGGCGTACCCTTCTACGTTGCCGCTCCAACCACCACAATCGCCGCCCACACCCCCACCGGCGCCGACATCCCCATCGAAGAGCGCCACGCCGACGAGGTGCTGTACGTCTGGGGTTGGTCCGACGACGGCCGCTTCATCCGCGTCCGTACAGCCCCCTCCGGATCCACGGCGAAGAACCCTGCGTTTGACGTCACGCCCGCCCATCTCGTGACCGCCATCATCACCGAGCGCGGCATCGTCCCGGCGACGGTCGAGGGGATCCGGAGCGTCGCTCGCGGGTAGGTACGGCGCGGGGTTTTCGGCGTTCTTTGGGCGGCTTGCTCCCATCCTCGCCTGCTTCAGGGCGCATGCGGGACGCCGCTTTGCATCGGCGCGGGGTCGGTGGGGGCTTGGCGGGGGCGCGGGGTTCACCAGCAATCCCTCTGGATCCCGCCCTGGCCTGGCTTTGCGCCGGTGATCGCGTCGATCCAGACCACATCGCCGTCCGCGAAGCCGACGCTGCTGTCTCCGCAGCTCCCCCGCGTCGTGTTGTCGACCTGCCACTCGTACTCTGCCCCGCAGCAGCCCTGCAGATCCGCGGAGCACGCGCCGATCCCGGGCGACAACCCGTACACCTGCGCGATGCACACCGCCGTCGCGTCGCTCAAATACTGGCGCGCGTCGCACGCAGCTCCTTCGCACCCTGCGGCGAGCGCTGCGGTCGCCGGCTTGTCCAGCCCCCGCCCGTGCGCGGCGATGCAGCACGCGACCCCCGCGCTCTCGTCGCATGAGGACGCGCACTCGTCGACCGGGCATTCCGCGTTGGCGACGCCTCCGGTGTCGACGCGAGGGTTCGGGCAGGCGGCGGGCGTGTCGTTGCGGCAGGCGAACGCTGCGCACAGGAAAAGCGCGCATACCTGGCGGGTCACAGGCGCTCGTAGGTAAAGGTCTCTGTGAGCTCGCCGTTGTCGACGCCGGCAGACGCGACGTCGACGTGATCGAGGGCAAGCCCATCGTAGACGTACTGGCCGGTGACCGAGTCACCCGACGTCGAGTCCGACGTCGTTAGCGTGCGCGTTCGGCCGGAACCATCGCGAGTCCACGTGGAGTGGACCGTCCAACCTGGATTCTCGCTGATCTCGTCCTCGTCCACCACGCCCCCGTCGGCGTCGTAGGACCACGTTGTCGACCGATCGACAAAGCCGTCCGCGCCCGACTGCCCCAGCGCGTCCGTCACGTCGTCCTCGCACTGATCGGGGCCATCGGCGTCCGAATAGGTGCAGCTCCGGATCGTCGGCCGCTGGCCGTCACATGCTGTGATCGTGGTCACGGGCCGATCCTCGTCGTCGAGGCTGGGCGCGATGTCGCAGTGGACGTGGACAGGGGGCGTCGTGCGGTCCGGCCGCTCGATGAAGTCATCCGACGTCAGGGGGTTCCCGTGGGCGTCGAACGTCCAGTCCAGGTCTTCGACCGCGTCGATCGTGCCGTCCGGCCCCGTCGACACCTCGCGCTCGTGCGTGAGCCCGACATCGCTCCAATCGAAGCTCCAGATCCAGGACTCGCCGACCATCGCCTGTCGCTCGAAGACCGTCCGCCCGTCGTCATCGGTGGTCCGCTCATCCAGCCAGTCGCCGTCGGCCTCGTAGATGACGCAATCCCGTGAGATGGGGTCGCCGGGCGGATCATCGGGGGCGACACAGCTCGGCACCTCGGGTGAGGCGCACGCGAGGAGCATGGTCAGGAACACTGGAGCATCGTAGCATCCGCGCATCGCGGGGGCCGTTGCTCCGCCCATCAAGGCAAATTCAGGTACTTCCGCGCTGCGTGTTTGTGGAGGGTGGGCAATGGCCCGCCGATCCGGGCGCGCGCGCGGACAGGAGCCCGCCGCCGGGCGACCGCCGCCGATCCGCGTGCTCGTGGTCGTGCTCGTGGTCGTGCTCGTGGTCGTGCTCGTGGGAGCGTCAATCGCGGTCTCTCGCGGGCCGCCGATACCGGCGCGCGCCGAACCTCGCGCAAGAACGCCCAACCCGCAAAAAGTAGCGGCGCCGAAAGCGGCGCGAAACCCCTCACGGGCCGAAGCCGGCGAGGGACCGCGTGGCGACCGCCCCGGACCTGAAAGCGCCCTGTGGAACCCCCTACTTCGCCTGCGCCGCGATGCGCGTGGCGATCACCGGGTACGTCCCGCCCGGCAGCGCGTGAGCTTCAACGCCGCAGAGCTCCGCCACCACCCGTCCCGTCCCGTCCATCAGCGCGACGTCCGTGAGCGTGTTGTGCGCGCCCGTGCGACGCGCGGAGAGCACCGCCGAAAGCGCACCCCCGCGAGGCGGCGCAAAGGTGCGGAAGCTGCCGATGCCGGTCGGAAGCGCCGCGCGCTTCGTCATCAATTGCGTGAACAGCACGACGAGCTGCAAGCCACCGTCCAGCGCCGCCACGTCCGTCGACCAGCCCTCACCGGGCCAGTTCACCGCGTCGACCACGCCGGTCAGCGTCGCCTCCATGCCGCCCGCCGACATGCCGCTGATCTGGCGGATCACGTGAAAGTCGGGGCCGTGAAAGAGCATCCGCTCATAGACGTCCTTGACGCTGTGCGGGAAGCGCTCATGCGCGAGGCGATCCGGCGCGCCCGGCTGGGTCGCAACGGCCTGCACGGAGACCATCGCCCGGTAATGGAGCCCCTTCGGCGACCGCAATTCCATGTCCCAGCGGTCCGGACCCGCCTCGGTGGCGACGACTTCAAAGTGATCGCCGCCGTTGTCGAAGTGCTCCAGGACGATGCCCTTGAGCACTTTTACGTCCTCGACCGTCACCGCCATGCCCGGCCGAAGCTCGCCCGCGCGCTGCACGAACCACTCCAGCGCCATCACGACCGGCAGCACAGGCCGATCATCGACGGTGTGGTCCCGCAGGTAGCCGTGCGAGCCGGATGCGACCGCGCGCTTGACCGTTGACCGGCGAGGCGGAGGCGCCGACAGCGGCCCCGGGGCTCCACCGACCACGATCTCCACGGCGTCGCTGAAGCCGGTCAGCTCACCGACGAAGATCTCGGCCCCGCGCGCGAGCGGGATGCACGGGATGCCGAGGCTCTCAAACTGCTTTTTCAGCGCGGGGGTCACCATTCCGCCTTCCCACGGACCCCAGCCGATCGCCTTGACGACCGGGCGGATCGCGGCGCCGCTCCGGGCGCGATTCTCCGCGGCAGCCAGCTTGTTGAGCGCCTCGTTCGCCAGCGCGTAGTCACACTGTCCGGCGTTCCCGGCGCGACCGGCGACCGAGCTGAAGAAGCACAGGACCTTCAGGGGATCGCCCGCCGTCGCGCTGAGCAACGACCGTGCACCCTCGACCTTCGTGTCGTAGACACTGTCGAATTGCGCCGCCGACTTCTCCAGAAGCCGCTTGTCCGCGATCACGCCTGCCCCGTGAACGACACCCGTGATCGGCCCCCAGGCCGCCCGCACCGTCGCCAGCGCTGCCGTCAGCGCCTTCGCATCCTGCACGTCGACCGCGAGGTACCGCACCGAACCGCCCGCAGCCTCCATGCGCGCGATGTTCGCGCGCGCTTCACGCGCCGCAAGGATCGCCGCAGCCTGCTTTCCGGCAGCCGCCGGCGCCAGGGTCTTGTCGAGCCCGAACAGCGCCCGCTTCACCCCGGCCTCGTCCGTCGCCGCTGCCACGGCCGCAGGCTCCTGCCCGTCGATCCGCGAGCGACCGAGCAGCACAACCCGGCAACGCGTCTTCACCACCAGCGCGATGATGCACGCCGCGGTCACCCCGCGCGCGCCGCCAGAGACCACCACGACGTCGCTCGCACCAAGCGCGACCGACGCGGATGCCGCGGCCTCCGGCGCCTGCCAGGACCCGGGCGTCACCCGCCCGCGGGCCGACACGCCGATCTCCACGGGCCCGCTGTGCAGCAGCTCCTGTACGATCCAGCCCGCCTGGATCTCCACCGACCCCGGTGCAAGGTCCACGTGACGGACAAACGCTGACGGGTGCTCGATCGCCACCGTCTTCGTGAGCCCTGCGAGCCCACCAAGCAGCGCCGATCCCAGCGTCGTCCCATCCACGCCGAGGTCCCCGCCGAGGGAGGTCACCGTCACAAAGCCGCCACCGCTGTCGAGCCGCGCAGCCTTCGCAGCCGCGAACGCCGCCCGGCTCACCCGAGCGGCGAGGTCGAAGTCGGCGGGGCCGTCCACGCGCACCGCGCCCCCAAGGAACACGACGAGGGCCTTGCCATCGGGCTCACCGACCTGGGCGTCGACCCCCGCTTCAACCAACTTCCGCGCCACCGCTTCACCAAGCGTCCCGGCTCCGACGACCACGGTCCGCCCAGGCTTCAGCGCTGCGCCCTCGGGAGCAGGAAGCAATTGCAGCTCATACCTGCCAATCGCATCGGCGACGGGAGCCGCCGCGACAGGCGTCGTCGCCGGCCCAACCGAACCACCAACCCCGTCGAGCGCCGCAACGACCTGGGCGAGCGTCTTCAGCGCGCCCATGGTCTCAGCGTCCACCTCGGGGAGCGACGGCTCACGCTCGCGCATCGCCGAGAGGATCTCCACGCGCTTGATGCTGTCGACCCCCAGGTCCGCCTCCAGATCCATCTCCAGGTTGAGCATCTCCGCGGGATACCCGGTCTTTTCGGCGACCACGCTTAGCAGCAGCGCGCGCAGATCAACACCGGCTGCACCCGCCGACCCAGCGGCGGCAACGGGGCCGCTCGACCTGGCCGTCACGCTCCCGGCGACCGGGGTCGGCGCGACCGCGGGGGCGTGCGCCCCAAGCGAAGCCACCACCTGCCCGAGTGTCTTGAGCGCGCCCATCGTCTCGGCGTCCACTTCCGGCAAGGACGGCTCGCGCTCGCGCATCGCCGAGAGGATCTCCACGCGCTTGATGCTGTCGACCCCCAGATCCGCCTCCAGGTCCATCCCGAGGTTCAGCATCTCGGCGGGATACCCCGTCTTTTCCGCGACCACGGCGAGCAGCAGCGCGGTCAGATCGACGCCTGCCGCGGGAGGCGCGACCGTCGAAGCGCCAGTCGGCGCCGCCGACGGGGCCGCGGCCGAGGGCACGGCCCCAAGGGCACCGACGACCTGGCCGAGGGTCTTCAGCGCGCCCATCGTCTCGGCATCGACCTCCGGCAAGGACGGCTCGCACTCGCGCATGGCGGAGAGGATCTCGACCCGCTTGATGCTGTCCACGCCCAGATCGGCCTCAAGGTCCATCGAGAGGTTCAGCATCTCCACGGGGTAGCCGGTCTTTTCGGAGACGACCCGCAGGAGCAGGGCGTTCAGATCGGTCCCAGGACGCGCCGCGACAACGGGTGGCGCTGTTACCGGTGCCGACGGCGTCGACTCGACCGAGCCGAGCGCGGCGACCACCTGGCCAAGCGTCTTCAGGGCGCCCATCGTCTCGGCGTCGACCTCCGGCAGCGTCGGCTCGCGCTCGCGCATGGCCGAGAGGATCTCGACGCGCTTGATGCTGTCGACCCCGAGATCGGCCTCCAGGTCCATGCTGAGATTGAGCATCTCCACGGGGTACCCGGTCTTTTCGGAGACAACCGCGAGCAGGAGCGCGTTCAGGTCACGGGCGATCGACGGCACGGCGGGCTGCGGCGCAGGGACGGCGCGCGCGGCGGGCGTGGGCTCCGGCCGGGCGACGAGGGCCGGTGCTGTGTGGGAGGGCGCGGGCACCACTGCGCGAGGGCTCGCAACGGGCGCCGCGTCCGGCCAGGGAGCCGGAGCTGCGACGATTGGCCGCTGTACGAGGGCAGGCCTGTCCACCACGCCGGAAGGCGCGCCAGGTGCCTGGGAACCGGCGGGCATCTGGGTAGGACTGGCGAACGGCGCGGCGAAGGACGGTGACCGACCCTCCGCCGGCAACCGCGCACCGGACGCCAGCGCCACGACCGCGCGGGACGTCTCCTCATGCGCACGGAGGAACGCCATGTGGGCGTCCGTCAGCGCGCGCTGGAACCCCTCATGCACCGTGGCTGCCTGCTTCTGGCTGTCGAGAAACGCGGTAACCCAGGAGAGATCAGCAGTTCGGGACATCGGACTCACGGGAGGGATGGGCGGGGACATGCTCGGCGAGGGATCCGGGCGACCCGGAGCGGCGGGGCTATTCGATTGAGCGCCCGTGGTAAACCGCGGCGGCGCGACGACGACGACGGGCGCGACCGTTACGGCCGCGACGGCGGTCGACCCCACGACCGGAACGGGGGCCAGCAGCGCTCGGCCCGACGGACCCGGGGTCAACGCACCTCCGCTGTCTCCGGCCGAACCAGGCCCGCCGGAGCTGCTCGTCGGCTGCTTCGGAGGGTTGGGCGGCACCGGCAACATCGTGTCACTCGGGTAGGGCTTGCCATAATTGGACCCGTTGATTGTCACGGCCATCTTCGGGGCAGCCCGGAGCGTGCGCAGCTCGCGCTCGGCCCAGAGGGGGGCGAACTGCACCGGGAGGCCAAGCGAAGCAGCGTGCCCGAGCGTCGCCAGCAGCGACAGGCGCGCATCGGTGCCGCGAGCGTCCGTCGCAAACGCGACATGGCCTCGGCCGCGCAGGCAACGGCCGACGAGGCCGGTGAGCACGGTTGACGGTCCGACCTCGATGAACGTCCGAACTCCGGCGTTGTACATGGCCTCGACCTGCTCGACGAAGCGCACGGGGCTGCGGAGGTGTTCGCCAAGCGCGGCGGCAAGCGGCGCCTCCCCGTACACAGCACCGGTGGCGTTGCTGTAGACCGGGAAGTTCGCAGGGCTGAACGCGATTTCCTTGAGCCACTCGGCGTAGGCCTCAGCCGCAGGCGCCACCACGGGCGAATGAAACGCCGTCGCCACGGAGAGTCGAACCGCCTTGAATCCGGCGGAGTCCAGGTGCTTCACGGCGGCGTCCAGGGCACCGGTCGGCCCCGCGATCACGGTTTGTTCTGGGCTGTTGTAGTTGGCGATGACCACGCCCTCAATGCCCCCCTTCGCGAGACTTCGGAGCTCCTCCGCCACATCTGCCGGCTTGGCGACGACCGCGGCCATGGCCCCGGGGACCTTCGCGGCGAGCGCCATGAGCTCACCCCGCTTGCGACTGGCCCGCACAAAGTCGGTGTAGGACAACGCACCCGCGGCGTAGAGCGCCGTCAGTTCCCCGAAGCTGTGCCCAGCGGAGACGTCCGGCCGCAAGCCGTGTTCGCCGAGCACCCGGAGCATCGCCACGCTCGCGACCCCGATCGCAGGCTGCGCCCACTGCGTCCGGACGAGCTTCGCCTCGGTCTCGGTGCGTGCGGCGTCCGAGTACGTCGGTCGAGGGAACACGGTGAACGACAGCCGATCTGCCTCATCAAAGCAGGCGTCGGCCTCATCCCAGGCTCCTCGCGCCGCCGCCACGTCCATGGCGATGCCCTTCCCCATCTCCAGGTACTGGCTCCCCTGCCCGGGAAACAGGAACGCGACGCGCCCCGCCTCGACCCCGGGCTGGAACCAGACGCCGCCGCGCGCGATCGGCTTTCCGGCGCGAAGCCCCTCCACGGCCTTCGCCAGCTTCGCTTCGAGGTCCCAGCCGGCCTCCGTCGCGACCACCATGACGCTGACCCGCACAGTACGATCCTGCTGCGATGCTGCATCGAAGCCCTGCTGCGCGCTGCGCGCCAGCTCGGCCACCGTGCGGTCAGCGAGGGAGAGATCCGACGACAGCCCCTTCGCGATGGCGAGCACCCGAGCGAGCTCGGCCTCCAAAGCGGCGGTGGTCGCGCCGAAAAATGGCAGGATCTCCGCCGCCCAGCGGTCCATGCGGGCAGGATGGTGCGCGGGCCCGAGGTACTCCTCCAGCGTGATGTGGAAGTTCGTCCCGCCGAACCCGAAGCTCGACACCGATGCCCGGCGCGCGTGCCCGCGACCGGTGATCCACGGCCGCGCCTCAGTCGCCAAGTAGAAGGGGCTCTTTTCCCAGTCCACCAGGCCGTTCGGGTTCTTGACCTTGATGGTCGGCGGGATGATCTTGTGATGAAGCGCCAGCGCCACCTTCATCAGCCCGGCCGCGCCCGCAGCGGCCTTCGTGTGGCCCAACTGGCTCTTGATCGAGCCGAGCGCGCACCAGCCGGCATCCCCGCGCGTCCCCTGAAAAATAAGGTTCAACCCCTTGAGCTCGGCGGCGTCGCCGGCCTTGGTGCCGGTGCCGTGGCCCTCGACGAGATCGACACTGGCGGGCGAGTACTCCGCCTGCTCGTAGCAGCGTCCCAGCGCCTTGGCCTGCCCCTCGCTCACCGGCGCGTACACGCTCTTCGAGCGCCCGTCCGAGCTGGAGCCGAGGCCCCGGATCACGGCGTAGATCGGGTCGCCGTCGCGCTCGGCGTCCTCCAACCGCCGGAGAGCCAGCATTCCCAGCCCTTCGCCCAGCAGCGTGCCGTCGGCGTCGTCCGAGAACGGCCGACAATCCCCGGTCGGGGAGAGCGCCGGCGTCTTGGAGAAGCACATGTGCATGAAGATGTCGTTGAGCGTGTCGCAGCCGCCGGTGATCGCCATGTCCGAGTGTCCAAGCTGCAGCTCGTAGACGGCCGTCTGCACGGCGGTAAGCGCGCTCGCACAGGCGGCGTCCGTGATGCAATTGGTGCCGCCGGTGTCGAGCCGGTTGGCGATGCGCCCGGCGACCACGTTCCCGAGCAACCCCGGGAAGCTCGCTTCCTGCCAGCCCACGTAATGGCTGGCGATGCGATCACAGGCCTCCTGCACCGTCTTCTCGTCGAGCCCCGACAGGCGCAGCGATCGCTCCCACACGGGACGTTGGAGGCGGGAGACCAGCGAGGACAACAGCTCCTGCGCGCCAGTGACACCCAGGATCACCGAGGTCCGCGACAGGTCCAGCTTGCGCATCCCCATCCTCGACACGTCGTCCAGGACCATCTGCGCGACGATGAGCGCGATGAGCTGGCTTGTGTCCGTGGCCGGCAGCGTGCTCGGCGGGATGCCGAAACCCATCGCGTCGAACGGGACGTCAGGCAAGAAGGCGCCCCGACGCGCGTAGGTCTTGTCCGGTGCCTTGGGGTTCGGGTCGTAGTAGTCCTCGATCAACCAGTGGGTTTTCGGGACGTCGGTGATCAGATCGCGCTTCTGCAGGATGTTCCGCCAGAACGAGGGGACGTCCAGGGCTCCGGGCATGATGCATCCAAGACCGACGACGGCGATGGGCGAAAAGGACGGCATGATGGCGCTCCGGCGGGTCGCTTCGAGGTTGCGGGGCCTCGTTCTACTCTCGGCGTCGCCCTCGGGTGTCACGGTGCCGTCACGGTCGACGCTACTCCCTTGGCTCGCGACCCTTGACATCGGGCAGGTTGCGCCGCACGTTGCTGAGATGCGAGTGCAGGCTTGATCGACGAGGTGATTCACAAGGTGCAGGTCTACGCTCCGGGCGCGGACGTTGGCCTCATCCTCGACGCGTACACGTACGCCGCGTTCTGCCACCGCGACCAGAAGCGCAAGAGCGGTGACGACTACTTCATCCATCCCCTCGCCGTCGCCGAGATCCTCGCGGACCTGCGGATGGACGTCGAGACCATCGCCGTCGGCCTCCTCCACGACACCATCGAGGACACCCTCGCGAGCCGCGAGCAGATCGAGCAGCGCTACGGGAAAACGGTCGCGGAGATGGTCGACGGCGTGACGAAGCTCTCCAAGCTCACCTACCGGGGCAAGGCCGAGGAGCAGGCCGAGAATTTTCGAAAACTGGTCCTGGCGTTTGGGAAGGACCTGCGCGTGATCATCGTCAAGATCGCCGACCGGCTGCACAACATGCGGACGCTCGATCATCAGCCGCCCGACAAGCAGCGTTCGATCTCCAAGGAGACCCTGGACATCTACGCGCCGCTGGTGAGCCGCCTCGGCTTTGATGCCATCAAGAGTGAGCTTGAGGATCTTTGCTTTCGCTACCTCTATCCTGAAGAGTTTGCCGAGCTCGTCACCCAGCTGGAAACGACGGCCATCGAGCGCGGCGAGTATGTCGCGGAGACGGCGGCGATCCTGCATGAAGCGCTGGCGTCCAGGGGCATTCACGCGGACATCACCGGGAGGGTGAAGCACCTCTGGAGCATCCGGAACAAGGTGAAGAAGTCGGGCAAGAGCGTGTCCGATCTCTACGACCTGCTCGCGTTCCGCGTGCTCGTGCCCGACCGTGAGACCTGCTACGTCACCCTCGGCTTCATCCACCTGCTGTACATGCCGGTAGAAGGCAGGTTCAAGGACTACATCGCCGTCCCGAAGTCCAACGGGTACCAGTCGCTCCACACCACGGTCGTGGGACCGGACGGCCGACCGATGGAGGTCCAGATCCGCACGCCGGAGATGCACCGCATCGCCGACGACGGCATCGCCGCTCACTGGCGCTACAAGAACGGGCGACTCGCGGTCAGCAACGCCGAGCTCGAACGCGTCGCCCGGCTGCGGGGCTTCATCCAGCTCGCCCGCGACGTTGAGGACCCGGCCGACTTCATGGAGGCCGCCCGCAGCGATCTCGCAGCGAACATCCATGTGTTCACGCCCAACAAGGACGTGCTCTTGCTGCCGGAAGGAGCGACCGCGCTCGACTTCGCTTACCACGTCCACACCGAGGTGGGGCACCACGCCTGCGGTGCCAAGGTCAACGGCCGGATGGTGGCGCTTCGCCACCCGATCAAGACCGGCGACACCGTCGAGATCCTGACCAAGCCCGACGCGAACCCGACGCGAGACTGGCTCTCGTGGGCGACCAGCCACCGGGCGCTCGGGAAGATGCGCAAGCGCCTGCGGGAGCTCCTTGAGGACCAGGGCCTCGCCCGCGGGCGGGACTTCCTCGACGGCGCGCTCCGCAAGATCGGCAGCTCGCTCAAGCGCGCAGAGGAGGACAAAACCGCGCCGGAGAAGCTGCTCGCGCGAGGGTACAAGGATCTCGACGCCCTCGCCGCCGAGCTCGTCGACGGGAAGGTGTCGCCCGGCGAGGCGGCACGGATCCTCGTCCCTGAGACTGCGCCGACGAGCTCGCTCACGCCGGGGGTCATGGCGTCGATCCTGCAGCGCGTGCG
This sequence comes from uncultured Pseudomonadota bacterium, assembly GCA_903844155.1. GTDB lineage: Bacteria > Myxococcota_A > UBA796 > UBA796 > SXON01 > CAIUMM01. The sequence goes on from CAIMSU010000117.1 coordinate 46,958, forward strand.
ACGGCAGGTCGACAGCCCGATCCTCGTCAATGGCGAGACCGACATCCTCGTCGACTACGCCCGGTGCTGCCGACCGATGAAGGGCGAGCCCATCATCGGGTACATCACCCGCGGTCGCGGAATGTCGATCCACAAGCAGGACTGTCCCGAAGTGCGCGGGCTGGACCCCGACAGGCAGGTTGCTGTAGCGTGGGACGACCGGGTCTCGACGCTGCAGCAGGGGCTGATCGTCGTTGAGAGCGAGGACCGGCCAGGCTTGCTCGCGGAGATCACCGGGCTCTGCGCGACCTACAAGATCAACCTCTGGAAAGCCGACGTTCGCGCGACGCACGATCGCAAGGCCCGGTGCGAGCTCGGCGTCGTTGTACAGGACGTGACGCAGCTCACGCGCCTCATGGGAAAGCTCCGAAACGTGAAGGGTGTGCTCAGCGTGATGCGCGCCTGACCCAGGCGGGGCTCGCTTCAGCGCGTATGCGCGGGCCGGGACCGTGACGTCTACCCGAGAGCGCGCTACTTCCGACGGCGTGCCACCCTCCACACTTAGCCGCGCCGTCCGAGGCGCTCTCCAGCTCGTCAGCCAACGTGTGTCGAAGGACGGGCTTTTTGAGCAGCCCGGCGAGCGGGTCAGGTCGCCCCCGCTCCCTGCCTCCGCACCCCCTGCGGCCAGCCCCCCAGGGACGGCTCGACCGGAAGTCGCTCCAGGATCGCGGCCGGGGAGGCCGACGGACGGCTGCGTCCCGGTCGGCCTCGGGGAGCTGACTGCCGTCCTCACCCCAGGAAGCCGGGCGCTGGTCGTGAACCACTGGGCGACGTGGTGCGATCCGTGTGTGGATGAGCTGCCCCGCCTGGTCCGGGCCGCCGCGGGCCTCGGTTCAACCGCGGAATTCATCGGGGTGAGCTGGGATCTCTTCGACCACCCCGGCGTCGCGTCAAAGGTGGCGGCGAAGGTTGCCGCCTTCGCAAGCTCCAGCGGCGTCGGCTTCGGCTCGGTGCTGTTCACGGGGACGCCCGCCGAACTGTTCGCCGCCTGCAAGCTCGACGTCGAGCAGGTCCCGCAAACACTCGTGCTCGCCCCCGACGGCACCGTGATCTGGCACAAGAAGGGCATGCTCACCGACGACGACGTGTTCCCGTTGATCGCAGCCGCCAAGGCTGCGAACGCCCGATCCGGAACGGGCTCCGCGTGATCGCGCTGCTCTGGCTCCTCGGCTGCGCTCCGAAAGCGCCGCCGCCGGCTCCAGACGTCCCTCACGCCCTCACCATCCTCCACACCAACGACATCCACGCCCATTTCGAGCCCGCGCCCGCCGAATGGCTCGACGGCCACCCCGCGATCGGCGGCTTCGTTCGGTTGGAGCAGGAAGTTCGGGCGTTGCGTGCTGCCAGGGGGGCGCCCCAGACGCTCACCCTGGACGGCGGCGACCAGCTCACGGGCACGCCCATCACCGAGATCAACGCCGACGGCAGCTTCGGTGGGGCGATGCACGGCTTTCTCGATGCCATCCACTACGACGCGTGGGTGGTCGGAAACCACGAGTTCGACAAGGGGCTCGACAACCTCACACACTACGTCGAGAACCACCCCGTCCTGCCCCTGTCCTGCAACCTGCTCCGCCTGGGCAGCACGCTGCCGCTGCTCCCCCGCCAGGAACCTTCCCACGTGTTCGCCATTGCCGGCATGCGTGTGGGGGTGATCGGGGTCACCACCCAGGAGCTCGGCGGGCTGATGAAGGGGAGTGAATTTGGTCGGCTCACCCTGCTCCCCGAGATACCCGCAGTCCAGGCGGAGGTCGACCGACTCGACCCGGTCACCGATCTGATCGTGGTTCTCTCGCATATCGGCGTGGACAACGACAAGGCGCTGGCCTCCGCGGTGAAGGGCATCGACCTCATCGTCGGGGCACACTCGCACACCCGCCTGACAGCCGCGATCCAGGTCGGCGACACGTACATCGTCCAAGCTGGCAGCTACAACCGCTCGCTTGGCGTGGTCGACCTCGTCGAGCAGGACGACCACATCACCTCGTTCCACTACGAGCTGCACGATCTCCTGCCGGACACGGCGACGGTTCCCCCGGACCCGAAGCTCGAGGGGATGGTCGCCACGTACAAGGCAGAGATCGACCACGTCTACGGCGAGCACGTGTCCGACGCTCCGGCGCTCCTCGGCCGCTCCTACAATCACGAGAGCCCGCTCGGCCGGTGGATCACGGATGGGATCCGCGACCGCACCGGGGTGGACATCGCCCTGTACAACGCGGGCGGCCTCCGCGCCGACATCGACGCAGGCCCAGTCAGCCGCCTCACGCTGTTCCAGTGCTTTCCCTTCCAGAATCCTGTGATGCGGTTCCAGCTCACCGGCGCCCAGATCGCGGGCATGGTGGCGCTGAACGTCACCGCGGAGACCGACGAAAAGAGTGGATTCCTCTCCACTTCGGGGCTCTCCTGGACCTGGCGCAAGTCGGGAGGGGTGCCGACGGTCGTCAGCGTGCTTGTGGACGGCCAACCGCTCGACCCCGCCAGGACCTACGCGATCGCGGCGAACAGCTACGTGACCGAGCAATGGCAGAAGCACCTCGGCCCAGACGCGAAGCCACAGAACGTGGAGCCGCTGGGCTACACGGACTTGGACGTAGCGGTCGACTACGCGCGCAAAAAGCCAGTCGTTGACCCAGGAAACGTGCGCGCCGTGCTCCTTCCGTAGGTACCGGCTCATCGAAAATCCCGGCTTGAGGCAGCGACCGGCGTCCCCAACGTCAGCGGCTTGAAGTTCCAGGCGATCACGTTGAGTACATCTCCCACCTCGTCCTGACCGCCCGAGCCCTCCGTGCGCTCCAGCCTGCCGTAGACCTCCACCAATTGTGCGCCGCGGATCAGGCTGCGCTGCCGCTCGTAGACCTTCGGCCAGACCACGATGTTTCCGCTTCCGGTCTCGTCCTCCAGGGTCATGAACACGACCCCTGAAGCCGTCGCCGGTCGTTGGCGATGCGAGACCAGCCCGGCGACGCGAACCACGGTCGCGTGCGGCACTTCGATCAGGCGCCCGAGACGGGTGAACCCCTGCTTGTCCAGCCGGTCGCGCAGCAGGCCAACTGGATGTTCCCGTAGGGAGAGGCCCGTACTCGCAAAATCCGCCAGCACCTCGTCGGTAGGCGCCGCACGCGGAAGCTCGCACGTCTCCGTCCGAGCGAGAGGCGCGAACAACCCCGGCCACAGACCCGCGACGGCCCACGAGGCCGCGCGCCGATCGGCGCCTGCGAGGAGCGTGCGAAGCGCGTCAGCCCTGGCCAGCAGCCCGAGGTCACCCGCCCCTAGCCCGGCGCGAAGCCGGAGATCCGCGAGCGACTCAAAGGGTCCGTCCCGGCGTGCCCGAACGATCCGCTCCGCAGTTTCCTCCTGGAATCCCCGGATCAACCGAAACCCCAGCCGGACCTCCGGCGCCTGACCAAACTCCCCCTCCATCGTGCAGTCCCACTGCGAGATCGCCACGTCCACCTCGCGCGCCGTGACACCGTGACGCTCAGCGTCCGCGATCAGGGACCGCGGCGCGTAGAACCCCATGGGCTGGCTGTTGATCAGCGCTGCCGTGAACGCCGCGGGGTAGTGGCAACGGAGCCAGCAGGAGACGTAGACCAGGTGCGCAAAGCTGGCGGCGTGGGACTCCGGAAACCCGTACTCGGCGAAGCCCTGGATCTGCTTGTAGATCTGCTCGGCGTACTCGGGGGTGATCCCGTTCTGGCGCATGCCAGCCATGAGCCGTTCGCCGATCTCGTGCAGGCCACCGCGCTTGCGCCACGCTCCCATCGCGCGCCTGAGCTGATCGGCCTCCCCCGGTGTGAATCCGCCAACTGCGACCGCCATCGCCATCACCTGCTCCTGGAAGATCGGGACGCCCATCGTCCGCTCCAGGATCGGCCGGAGCCGCTCGTCCGCGTACGTGATCGGCTCCTCGCCGTTCCGGCGGCGCAGGTAGGGATGCACCATGCCACCCTGAATCGGGCCGGGCCTCACGATCGCGGTCTCCACGACGAGATCGTAGAAGTTCCGCGGACGCAGTCGCGGGAGCATCGACTGCTGGGCCCGACTCTCGATCTGGAACACCCCGATCGAGTCGGCGTGGCCGAGCATCGTGTAGACCGCGGGATCCTCGGCGGGGATGTTGGTCAGATCGAGGACCCGGCCGTGCCAGGACTGGATCATGCGGAACGCCTTTCGGATCGCCGTCAGCATCCCGAGCGCCAGCATGTCGACCTTCACAAAACCCAGGTCGTCCACGTCGTTCTTGTCCCACTGCAGCACGGTGCGGGCGTCCATGCGCGCGGGCTCGATGGGTGCTGTGTCGATCAGCGGGTCGTCCGAGATCACGAACCCACCGACATGGATGGACGTGTGGCGCGGAAACCCCTGGATCTGCGTTGCCAACTGGATGAGGTGCTCCACGCTCGCGTCGCCCTGCTCGACCCCCGCCTCGCGCAGGCGGGACGCCCAGCCGCGCGGCTTCGGGTCCGGAGCGTCGGCATGATCGCGGGGACCCGGCTTGGAGCCGGCCACTCCAGGCTTCGGATCCCGGCGGCGGGGCTTGCCCTTCCCGCCCTCGGCGGACGGCGGGATTGTCGGCGTCTCCAGAGCGGTGTTCTGGACCGGGGCCGTCCCGACCTCGGCGGGTTCGCCAGCCGAAAGCACGTCGAAGTGCCCCATGGTCTTGGCGAGCTGGTCCACAGCGTCGGCGCCGAACCCCAGGGCCTTGCCCACGTCGCGCACCGCCATCTTGCCGCGCCACGCGATCACCTCGTTCACCATCGCCGCCCGATCGCGCCCGTACTTCGCGTAGACGTACTGGAGCACTTCCTCACGCCGCTCGTGCTCAAAGTCGATGTCGATGTCCGGGGGTTCGCCGCGCTCCTCGGAGATGAAGCGTTCAAAAAGCAGCTTCTGACGGGATGGATCCACCGGCGTGACGCCCAGCACGTAGCAGACCGCCGAGTTGGCCGCGCTTCCCCGGCCCTGGCACAGGATGTCGCGCGTGCGCGCGAACCGCACGACATCATGGACGGTCAGGAAATACGACGCGAAGTTCAGCCGACCGATGATGTCGAGCTCGTAAGCGACTTGTTTGGAGACCTCCTCGGGGGCACGGCCCCGGTAGCGGAGGTGCATCCCGCGGCGCGTGAGCTCGGAGAGCCACTCCTGGGCCGAGTAGCCAGGGGGGACCACCTCGCGCGGGTACTGGTACTTCAGCTCATCGAGCGAGAAGGTGCACCGCGACTGGATCTCGACCGTGCGCGCGATCATGTCGGGCCAACGCGCAAAGCGGGCGAGCATCCGGTCCGGTGCGAGGAGGGTCCGTTCGCTGTTCGGTTGCGCGCGACGGCCCAGATTCGGCAAGGTGAGTCCGAGGCGGATGCACGTCAGCACGTCCTGCAACCGCGAGCGCTCGCGGATGTGCATCAGCACATCGTTGGTCGCCACGCACGGGATCCCGGAGGCCTGCAGCGCCTCGATCGCCGTCTCCTCATCCGGGGCGAGGCGCCGGCTCACCGCCTGGTAGAGGCGATCCCCGCAGGCGTCCTGCAACCGACCCGTCGACCCGCTCGGCCAACGCCCACGGAGCAGGACAATCAAGCCCTCGCTGCCGGCGAGGAGCCGATCGAGAGGCAGCTCCGCCCAGGCTTTGTCCGGACGGTACCCGAACGGTTCGGGGTCGGCCTCACCCGCGAGTGGCACGTCGACGGTCCGGGGGGCCGAGAAGACCGCGGTGTCATGCCCCTCGAACCGGCTCGCGGTGAGCAGGCGACAGAGGCTAGCCCACCCCTTCCGGTTCTGGACAAGCACCGCCACGGAACGCCGGCTGTCCCCATCCCGCACGGTCAGGAGCGCCCCATGCGTGAGCGGTAGCCCGGCCTTTTTCGCGGTGCGATGGGCCTGGACGGCACCGTAGAGGCCATCCCGGTCAGTCAGCGCCATGCCCGAAAGGCCCAGCTCCCGGGCCCGGTCGACCAGCTCCGCCGGGAACGATGCCCCTTCGCAGAACGAGAAGTTGGACCGGCAGATCAGCTCCGCATAGGCGACGGGGCGAGCGGCGACGGGTCGGGCGGATCGGGCACCGGTGCCGCTGGTCTCCCTGCCCGCGTCAAACCACCCGTGCAGCAGCCACCGGTCCGAGGGGTCGTCCCTGTATACCCACGCGATGCGCCCGTCTTCCAGCGTGCAAGCCCAGTAGTCCCGCGAAATCCCCACCGGCATCCACCACTCGCCGGTCAGCCGCTCGGGCCCCTCTGTGCTCCTCACCGTCGCCCATTCGCGGGTTCCGCTCGGGGGACCGGCTGCCGCCTCCAGACCCCCAAGCGCCCGCGGACGTCCCGACGGTGCAGCGATCACGCGTACAGCGAGCGGCTCCGGCAGCAACAGCGTGGGTCTCGGCCGCCGTGTCGGTAGCGCCTCACCCCCAGGCTCGTGCGCCAGCGCCGGGTCACGCTTTGGCACCGTCGCCGGCTTCGGTGGTGCGTCGCCCTCCGGAATCGCCGTCCACGCCGCCTCGGGACGGTGTCGATCCGCGAGGACCGGATGGACCACCGCCTCTTTCCCCAGCGCGTCCTGCAGCCTCGCCACCAGGTCCGCCAACGGCTCTTCCCGATCCGCGCGATCGAACAGCCCTCCCTGCCCCGGCCGCCACACGCACGTCTCCGCCACCTCGACCCCGATCGCGACCACCGGTGACTCCAGGTGCACGCGCTCCAGCCGCAGCCGCAGCAGCTTGTAGACGCGGTCGGCGCTCCGCCCCGGCGTCCCGAGCCGCACGGGAACCACGAGCGCCCCCTGCTCCAGCCGCAGCCGCACCCGCAGGCGCGTGACCGCCTCTCCCCGCTCCTCGAGGTTCGCCGCCACGTCCCGCAAGAGGCCGTGCAGGACGAACACCAGCGCGTCGAGGCTCTCCACGGGATCGGGGAACTCGCACTCGTGCTGCCGCTCCGGCGCTGGCGCTGGCAACACAGCGACCGTGTCCACGCTCGCGCGCTCACCCCGCGCCAGCGCATACGCCGGCAGGATCTGACGACCAAAGCGCCCCGTCAGCGACGACGCCGGGAGCGCCCCCAACGCAGCGAGCGTCCGAATCCCCGCCGCGGACAGCGTGGCGATTGTGTCCTCCTCAAGGATCGGCAGGTGCTCTTCGATGCCGTGCAGCCGGGGATCCCGCCGCACAAGTGCCGTCAGCGGCACCTCCGCCACGGCCGCTCGCTGCGCTTTCTGGCCAAGCGTCAGGTCGACGTGGGGACTGGAATCGCCGCCCGCCGGTCCATGCCGCGCCAGAAGCAACGCGACCTCCCGCAACGGCGCCCAGACCAGCCGCACCGCATGTCCCAGTCCAACCAGCACCTGCCGCACGGGCCCAAGCAGCTCGGCTTTTCCGTGCAGAAGCACGGCATCCGGCGGAGCGACCCGCACGTCCGGAGAAAACCGCCCGAGGCACGCCACCAGCCCCGCCCGATCCCGCACCTCGCCCTCCACATCCAACCGCTCGACCAGCACGTGCGGGCAATGGCTGCGCGCCTCCGCGAGGGTCATCCCCACCCGCACGTTCTCCGCGTATGCCAGCGGCGTGACCGTCAGCACCCGCTCGCCGCCTTGTGCCACAGCGACCAGCACCGCAGCCTGCTTCTCGCTGTCGATCCCGCACCGATCGAGCCGGAAACGCGGGAGGAACGCTGCCAGAAAGCCGGTCATCGGGCAGGCTGCCCGACCGTTGGTCCCACCACCTGGCGCTCCCCGAGCGCACGCCCATCCCGCGCACGCGTGCATCGGACCCGCAAGGCGCCTCCCTCCCATCCGCTCGTCACCAGCCGCAACACTGCAGGAAGATCCTCATCCATCCCCTCCCCGACCACCACGACCGTGGTCCTGCCGGCCTCGGCCGCCTTCGCGAGACGAACCCCCGCCCGCCCGAGTGGCCCGAGGTCGAGCAGGACGACGAGCGGCACCGCACCTGCGCGCGCCACCTGCTCCGCAGCCCATGCCGCCTGCGCCGGTGCCGGCCGAAGCAGCAACACCGCCTCGCACGTCCGCTCATCAAGCGCGGGCGGATGGAAACCCTGCCCCGGGTCGACGATGACGACACGCTGCCCCTGCCGCGCGAGACGGCCGAGCAAGGGGAGGATCAACGCCAGCCTACCCGTACCCGGCAGGCCAGCCACCTCGCTCACCGCGCCGATCGGCCAGCCTCCCAGCCAGGTGTCCATCGCCGGCACCTGCATGGGGAGATAGCCAGGAGATACCAGTGGAAGCCGACCAAGCTGCGCACGAAGGGCCTGGAGGGTGAGCGGCTGCTTTGGAACAGCAACGGGGACGGCGACCTGCTCCGGATCCGGGTCATAAAGGTCGTAGGCCAGGGAGGACATGCAGGCAGACTACGCTACAGGTGCCCAACGTGCAAGGCCAAAAAATGTCCGATCACAAGTACAGTTGACAGGTCAACCTACAGGATCCGCACCCCAGCGGCGACCATCTCGGAGAGTGCGCGATCACAATCTCCGGCAGCCAGCTCGACACCGCGGCAGGCCCCGAGCGCGAGCCCGACGCGAAACCCGGCATCAACGGCGTCGATAGCCGTGAATTTCACGCAGTAGTCCATGGCGAGGCCGCACACCGTGACGTCGGTCACGCCGCGCTCACGCAGGAAGCCCGCGAGGCCCGTGGCCCGACGCCGCCCGTTGTCCCAGAAGGCCGAGTAGCTGTCGATCTCCGGGTCGCAGCCCTTGCGGAAGATGGCTTCGATCCGGGCGAGTTCAAGGCCGGAAGCGAAGGCTGCGCCGACCGAGCACTGAACGCAGTGGTCGGGCCACAGCACCTGGGGGAGACCAGCGAGCGTGCCGAGCGTACCCGCCACCCCGCCTTGAACCGACGCAAAGCTGCCATGCCGCGCAGGATGCCAGTCCTGCGTGGCGACGACGAGCGAGTGGCCGGCGTAGAGCGCGTTGGCGGCCGCAACGACCTCGTCGCCGTGCGCGACAGCGAGCGCCCCACCCGGGAGGAAGTCGTTCTGGATGTCGACGAGGAGCAAGGCGTTCACGATCTCTCCGGTGCCGGATGACGGCGGCTTATCGAGGAGGGGCGATGCTACATGGTCGCCCGCCCAAAAAACGCCAGCCCGGAGCCTCCATGCCCACCCTGCTCGACACCGATGGCTACAAGTTCTCCATGCAGGAAGCCGGCTTTCCGCTGCGGCGGGAGACGTTCTACTACTCCCATCGCCGCGGGGGCTGGCAGTACAACCCCGTCGACATCCCCGCCTTCATCCGGGCCCTGCTGCCGACAGTCCGACCGGAGGACTACGCCTTTCTGGACGGGCACAATTACTTCCTCGGCGGCGCGTTCCGGGACGCCATCAGGCGGGTCGACGAGGTGCGCGTCAACGCCATCCCAAAGGGCGCCTGGTTCTATGATCGCGAGCCGGTTTTCACGGTCACAGGCCCATCCGCGCTCGTCTCCTGGCTGGAACCGCTGGCGCTGCAGCTGAACCGGCGCATCCAGATCGCCACGCGGGCGCTGCTCGATCCCGCCTCCCTTCCAGAGCTCTGCGGAAACGCGACCTGCGAGGAAGAAGCGACAATAACGCGCGAGACGCTCGGGACCGTCGGCGTGACGTGCGCCTTCCCCATCACCATCGAGGCGAACCGTTACCAGCAGGACGTCGACGCGCGGGTCAAAAGGCTCGTTGCGATTGTCGAAAATCCCGACCGCATCTTCGAGGTCGGCATGCGCGCCGTGTCCTGCCCGGCCCAGCACGAGCTCGCCCTGGCCGTGATTCGGGACGCCGGCGTCCTCCGCACGTCGAACGTCGGCGCCGCCGCCCGCCTCGGCATGGTCCCCGTCGGGACGATGGGGCACGAGCACATCATGCGCCACGGCACCGACTACGCCGCGTTCGTCGCCATGCGCGACCGCGTCCCCGGCTTCATCAGCTACCTGCCGGACACCTTCGACACCGTCGCTTCCGGTCTGCCGTCGGCCCTGCGCGTGCTCGCCGAGGACAAGACCAGGAACTCGGGAATCCGCTTTGACTCGGAACACGGCATTCGCGGCCATTACCTCTACGCGGTCTGCCGCGCTCGGGAACAAGGGTTCGTGCCGTACCTGATGCTGGAGTCGGGGTGGGACGACGCGCTGACCACGGAATTCGAACGCCTCCGCGAGCTGGTCGAGTGGCCGGCTGAGCGGCAGGGCTACGGCATCGGCGGCTTTCTCGTGAAGCCAGGATGGGCGCACCTCGGCCGCGACACGGTGTCGGCGGTCTGGAAGGTCACCCAGTCGGGCGACAGCGCGCGCATGAAGATCGGCGACGAACCTGGGCAGGGGAAGGCGTCGATTCCAGGGCGCCCGGTGGTGTGGCGGCCGCACCTCGGGATGAGCGGGTACGGTGGGCCGGTCGGATATGTCGCTCAGGAAGGCGAGAATTGGACACCGCCGGTACCCGCCACCCTCTTGAGCGGGCTCGACGACCCGCCCCCGAGCGTGGCGTTCCGGGTGGGCGAGATCCTCGGCTTCGCGCAGCGCCCGCGCGGGATCGCCTACTCCCCTGGGACGCAAAGCCTCGTGGACGCCGCGTACAGGCTCAGGAAGGAGAGCATTGCCGCGGCGATGGGATAGCGAGTGACAATGCCCGATTGCTACTCCACCCGGTTCGACGACGCCGCTGCCTTTGCCATCGCAGCGTTCCGGGGCGTGAGGCGAAAGTCCACGCCGGTGCCCTACATCACGCACCTGTTCTCGGTCTGCGCGCTCGTGGGGGAGTATGGGGGCGACGAGGAGCAGATGATGGCCGCGCTCCTGCATGACTGGCTGGAGGACGTCCACGGGGCCACCGAGGAGGTCCTTGCCGAGCGGTTCGGGCAACGGGTCGCGAGCATGGTGGCCGCGCTGAGCGACAGTGACGCGCCGGCTCCGGGCAAAAAGAAGCCGGAATGGCGCGGCCGCAAGGAGAAGTACCTCGCGCACCTGCGGGAGGCCCCGCACGAGGTCAAGCTCGTATCCTGCGCGGACAAGCTCCATAATTGTCAAACAATTCGCGCCGACCAGCTCCGGGTCGGCAATTCCGTGTTCGAGCGCTTCGCGGGCAGGAAGGACGGCACGCTCTGGTACTACGACGCCGTCTGCGAGGCGCTCGGCCAGGGGTGGGACAGCGCGCTCCTGCATCGGCTGCAGCGCGAGGTCGCCGCGATGCAGGCGACGGCCCGCGATGGCAGTTGAGGTCGCCGCCTGCCGGACCGGCTCGGCACGCTACCCGGACGCCGCCGCACGCGTGCACGAGGCCGGGGGTCAGTGGACGACGATCGACTGCTTCGACCGGTGCGACGCCTGTGAACGCGCGTTGCTGGCCAAGCTTGATGGCACGTTGATGCGCTTTCGGACGGTGGATGAGTTGGTCGAGGCGGTCGTCGCGCTGGGGGAAGAATGAGCGACGAAGGCGCAGAACCTGACCGAGGACGGATCCGCATCGCGGCGACCGTGGGCGGGCTCGCGGTCGCGCTGGGGGCATTCGGCGCACACGGGCTCAAGGACCACGTCACCGCCGAGCGCCTCGCGACGTGGGAGACCGCGAGCCGCTACCACCTCATCCATGCCGTGGTCCTGCTGGTCCTGGCCCTCTCACCGCGGGCGACGTCGCCCCTGCCCTTCCGCCTGTTCCTCGCCGGCACTATCGTGTTCGCCACATCGCTCTACGCGCTGGTTCTCCTCGATCAACCCCTGCTTGGTGCCATCACCCCCATCGGCGGCGCTCTGCTGATCGCCGGCTGGGTCTCTCTGGGCGTGTGCCGCTCCCGCCCGCCCGCCGCCGAAACCCGTCCCTGACCGGAGCTCCACATCGAGACCCTCTACGGCAACACCGAAGGCCTGAAACCCAGCCAGAACAAGGCGTTGCAGGCGCTCTACCAACGCCGCACCACCCCGGACCGCTTCGTGAGCCCCGAGCTGGCGCGCCGGCTGACGGAGCTGACGCGCGAGACCGGCCGACAGATCGGCCTGCTGATCGATCGCCTCGGCGTCGTCGACCGGGTCATCGTGGGCGACGCGCACCGGCTGTTCATCCCGGACCTCGGTCGATCGCGCGCTGGTAGCGGGCGTTTCCGGGGCTTGCGGCTCGTCCACACGCACCTGCGCGGCGAGGGCCTGTCCCGCGACGATCTGACCGATCTCGCGCTCCTGCGGCTGGACACCGTCGTGGTCGTCCAGACAGGCCCGGGCGGGCTCCCGGGCGAGGTCGAGTACGCGGCGCTGGTGCCGCCGGGGACCCGGGGCGGCGAAGAGGGAACGCGGGTGGAGCGCGTGCGCACCGTCCACGAGTGGGACACCGACTTCACGGCGTTCATCCAGGAGTTGGAGGTTCAGTTCGGCGAGGCGGTCAAGGCGCGGGACGTGAGCGGGCGAGAGGGCGCGGTGCTCGTAAGCGTGACCACGCGTGATCCCAAAGGGGCGCGTCGCTCGCTCGCGGAATTGTGCCGATTGGCCGAGACGGCTGGCCTCTTCGTCGCCGATCAGGTCCTCCAGGTTCGCAAGGCGGTCGACGGGCGCACGCTCGTGGGTGAAGGGAAGCTGCGGGACCTCGTCACCCGCTGCATGCACCTCGGCGCGGACGTGCTCATCTTTGACCAGGAATTATCCCCGAGTCAGCTCCGGAACATCGCGACCGAGACGGACCTGAAGGTGCTCGACCGCACCCAGCTCATCCTCGACATCTTCTCGCAGCGGGCGACGACGAAGGAGGGAAAGCTCCAGGTTGAGCTTGCACAGTTGAGGTACCGGAAGCCTCGGCTGAACCTGATGCCGACGGCGATGAGCCGGCTGACGGGCGGTATCGGCGGGCGAGGGCCGGGCGAGACGAAGCTGGAGATCAACCGGCGACGGTCGGACGAGCGCGAAACGCGGGTCGAACGCCAGCTCGAGGACATCGCCAGGGAGCGGACCATGCGACGGGACCGGCGAAAGCGCGTCGGGCTGCCGCTGGTCGCCATCGTCGGGTACACGAACGCCGGGAAGTCGACGCTGCTGAACCGGATGACCAACAGCGCCGTCGACGCCGAGGACAAGCTGTTCGCGACCCTCGATCCAACCAGCCGACGCCTGCGTTTTCCCGAGATGCGGGAGATCATCCTCACCGACACCGTCGGCTTCATCCGCAACCTGCCGAAGGACCTCGTCCACGCGTTCCGGAGCACGTTGGACGAGGTGCTCGAGGCCGATCTGCTGCTCCACGTCGTGAACATCGGCGAGGAGGACGTGGGCGAGCAGAAGGCGGCTGTCGACAAGGTGCTCGGCGAGCTTGGCGCAGGCGACACGCCAACCCTGTTGGTGCTCAACCAGATCGATCGGGTGGAGGACGCGATTGTTCAGGATCGGGTTGCGGAGTGGGGCGGATTGCCAGTCTCCGCGCAGACCGGGGCCGGTCTGGACGCCCTGCTCGACCAGATCGAGCGCCGGCTCTTCCGCGAGCGCGCCGCGCAAGCCTGGGAGGCGACCAGCGCCGACCGCGATCCGCCGCATTCCTTGACGGATCGTGACGACGACGCGCATTTGCCTTGAAGCGCGCGTGAAGATGGAGTAAACTGCTCGCGCTCCATAACGGAGCTGGAGGAATCTATGCGCACCCTTTTGGTCTCTTTGGCTCTCATCCCCCTCATCGCCTGCTCCGGCGGCAAGAACGACAGCGGCTCCGACAGCGGCTCCGGCGACAGCACCACCAACGGCGGCTTCGCCATCGCCACCAAGAGCGACGGCACGTACGACGTCTCGGGTAGCTGCGCGAGCAACGCCTGCGTCTACACGATCACCACGACCGGCTCGGCCTCCCTCGAGGAGCTCGACATGACCGAGACCGGCGACTCGTACATGTACCACGAGTACCACGACGAGTTCGTGCTCAACGGCACCAACGCGGATGGCACCGAGACCTACGAGCTCGACCTCGCCGCCGTGACCGACCCCGCAGACGTGACCACGGGCACCACCCTGTTCTACGCGGACAGCGTGCTCGCCGGCACCACCTGGTGGTTCGGCGCCACCTCGGCGGACGGCAACAGCTACGACTGCGTCGTGACCGGCGACTCGTCCACGTACTACTCCGACCAGTGCCCGAACTTCGAGTAGTGGATCGATCGGGGCAACCCGCACAGAGCGCGTCCGGCATCGTCGGGCGCGCTCTCGTGTTTTTCGCGATGGCCGGCTGCTATCAGTGGCCGACCGTCACCCCGGACCCTCTCGCAACCACCGACCCGCAGATCACCGCCGCGACCGTGACCTGCGATGAGACCACGGCCGAATGGAGCTTTCAGGTCGTCACGGACGCCTGGACCGGGAACGGCAGCCTCTACCTCTCCACGGACGGCAGCTACGTCGAGCAGGACTCGCTCGTCTCGACGTCCGCGGCCTCGGACGGAACGTCGGACACGCTCACGCGCACGCTGGGCGTCGTTGCGACGTGGCGCGATGCCGTCAGCGACACCAGCACCGCGTTCGGATGCAACACGCCGGAACTGGCCGGGGTGATGACCGTCTACACCCGCGACGGCAGCGCGGTCAGCAACTGCCTTGGCCTCGGGACGGACCCCGCGCGCTGGCAGGCATGGAATGCCGACCTCGCGTGCTCAAACGCCATGACCGGTGACACCTGGCCCACTCCCGCGGACACAGGCGATTCCGGCTGATACCGCAGAGGGCTACTTGTCTTTCGCCGGCTTCGTCGGGGCTGCCCCGGGCGCCGCCCCCGGAGCGGCGGTGGGAGGAGCCCCCATCTGGCCGCCACTCGCGCCGGCCGCACCCGTGGGGGGAGCGCCCATCTGGCCGCCGCCCATCTGACCACCCATCTGGCCGCCGGCCGCACCGCCAGCGCCCATCTGACCACCCATCTGGCCGCCGGCCGCACCGCCAGCGCCCATCTGACCACCCATCTGGCCGCCGGCCGCACCGCCAGCGCCCATCTGACCGCCCATCTGCCCGCCAGCCGCGCCACCAGCGCCCATCTGGCCGCCGGCCGCTCCACCCGCGCCGGTTGGGGGCGGGTTTGACGGGGTGTTGGTCAGCATCGCCTTGCTGTCCGTCGCAAAATCGTTCGGTGCGCCGTCCACAAGATCGAGCTTCAGGCCGGTGATCGCCGTCTCTTCGACGTCAACGTCCTTGAGCAGCGCGGACGGCTCCGCGAGCTGGGGGCCGTTGCCCTCCGCGTCGATAAAGCCGAGCAGGTCGATCTTGCCCTGCGCCTTGGGCAACTCGAGCTCAAAGGGGCCCGGCTTGTCCAGCGTCATGGCATCCACGATCATCGGCCGGCCATCAGTGCCGACGGTGAAGAAGTCAATGCGATACTTGCCTTTCGCGCTGCCGCTGTAGGCGAACTCGCCAGAGACCTTCACGCCGGTGCCGGCCTCGACGGCGACCGTTGGCATCGTCGACGGGCCACCGCCAGGGGCAGCACCCGACGCACCGCCGGCGCCGCCCTGACCGGGGGGTCCCCCCGCAGCGCCACCACCCGGGGTCGCGCCGGCTCCGGGGCTCGTGCTGCCAGTGGGGGCGTCAGTCGTCGAAGGGGCCTCGGGGCAGCCCGTCAAAAGGAGCGGAAGCAGGAACACGGGAACTCCAGAACGGCGGTAGCGTAGGGCATCGGCCTTTCCGCGTCAAGAGCCAGACGTCAAGGGAACACGAACGAGATGCCTCCGAGGACGCCCGCTACGCCCCACGCGGCGTACGCGCCATAGGCGTACACCCGCTCCTTCGCCCAGCCCGCATCGACCGCATCGACGGTCCCGAGCGTCGGCACATGCTGCCCTTCGATCACCGCGCCCGCCGCCAACCCGCCGCCAGCAGCGGCCACAACGCCCGCAGCGACGAGCCAGACCGGCGAGACCAACCGCTTGCGCCGCGTCGGAGCAGTGCCGGCGGTGCCGATCATCGGCGAGGCACCCGTCTCCGGCAGACCCGTGGCGACGAGCGACGTGCCGCCGGTCGGCAAGTTGACCACCCGACCGAAGAGGACGGTGCGCCCGTCCGTCGTCACGACCTGAACGACGTGCCAGCCAGCGAACGCGAGGTCCGGCCAAATCGGCACCCGCTCCCCGTCGACCCACCCGCCATCCGCGTTGGTGTCCAGCTTCAACGAGCCAGTTCCGACCGCGGCAGCGTTCGCCCACACGGCGTTGAGGTCCGGCCCGAAAGCCGACTCCCACACGGTTGCGTCGAGCGCGCGCGCCGAGGCGAACAGCAACTGGCCGCTCCCGGGGGTGGCCAATTCCGCCGCGCCACCACGCACCACAAAGTACCTTGCGACCTGCCTGGGGGTGACCACCGCGCAGCCAAACGCGTCGTCCATGCTGGCAAAGTCATGGTCGACGGCTGCGCTGTCCGCGGCGAGGAGATGCTGGACTGCGCGGTTCAGCGTGCCATCGACGTCCGGGCAGGCAAGCGCGGGGTGGACGAGCAGCAAGACCAGCCGGGAGAGGAGGGAAATCACAGGCGCGCCGTCCATCGTTCGGAGGTGAGGTCGCAGACGTAGCCCACCGGTTGGTCGGGGCCAACCGTGATGGTCGTGCGACAGGCATGGTCACCGCTGGCCGCGACGATGTCGTGCGTGCCGTCGGCGAGCGGGACAGCGGCCCGAGGGGTGCGACCAGCGGGGGCGCCATCGACGGAAAGCGCTGCGCCGACGATGCTGCAGCCGAAGGCGATGGAGCGCGACGGTGGCGCGACGGGCTGGGGCGGTTGGGCGACGGCTGGCGACGCGGTCGAGGTCGGGGTCGGGGTCGGGCCTGCAGCCACCGACGTTTCGGCTCCCAGGGTGCCGGCGGGGTCGTGCGCGCTGCCCGCCACGGCTGCGGGACTGGGTCGGCTGACAGGGGAGGCGGTGGTTCGGGCAGGCCCGGCGTGGACGGGTCCGCCTCCTGGGGTCGACGCCGGGGCATCGCGGTTTGAGCCGGCCGCTGCCGCGGGAGGAGTCGCCACCGGGACCGCGGCGACTTCGACGGGGAGGTCCGACCCCGGAGACGCCGTCGGCGCGGGACTCGCAGGGGCCTGGCCGGCCGTTGGCTCGGGATCGACCGGCTGCGCCCCCGACCACAGGCCCGGAAAGGCCCACACGGCGGCTCCAAGCCCCAGCGTGACGGCCGCTGCCACCGCGACCATCGACGACCCGGCAACAAGCCACGGCAACCCCCGCGTCTCTCGCACGGCGGGGGGCGGCGGGACCACGAGCGACGGCACCGAAGGCGGCGCGGCAGCGGCGAGCACCTGCGGCGCAGCGGGTCCAGTGGCCGGCCCGCTCACAACGCCAAGCAGCGTTCGCGACGGCAGATCTGCCTTGTCCATCGCCCGTTCCCGCTCGTCCACGAGCCCCGGCACCAGCGCCCGCGCGAGGCGGGCCAACGATTCGCCCTCCACGCTCCCCGAAAGGTCCGCGGCGCGCTCCTGAACAAACGCGGCACTCGGGCGATGCCGAGCTTCGAACGCCAGCATATCGACAAGAAGGGTGCGCAACCCACCGGTCACGCCAAGCGCGTTTACGCGAGCCTCACGCCACGCTGCAAACCGCTCAGCCTCCATCGGCGCCCGGTCCGGCGACTGCCCCGAGAGCAGCTCCAGCAGCGTGACGCCGAGCGCGTAGACGTCGTAGCCGGGCCCGATCGGCTCCTGGATCCAGAACTCCGGCGCCATGTACGCGGGCGTGCCGAAAAACCCGCTCCCCGTCACCCCATCCCGATTGAATTCGGCGCGTGCGATGCCGAAGTCCAGCACCTTGACACCGCCGCGGGGGGTGAGCACCACGTTCGCCGGCTTGATGTCGCGGTGGATCACATGAAGCGGAGCGCCGCTGATCGGTGAAAGCGAGGACCACGCCGCGTCCAGCGCCCCGGCCGTGGCCGCGACGATCTCCAACGCTGCCCGCGGCGAGAACGCCACGAAGCGGGACCGCAGGCACCGCGCGACCTCGTTGCAGTCCACCCCCTCGACATACTCCATCACCACCGCCGGCCGCCCTGCGATCTCGGTCAGATCGAGCACCTGCACGATCGCCTCGTTGGACAGCAACCCGAGCAACCGCGCCTCGTCGCGCTGGCGGGCGACGAGGTCGGCGTCGATGTCGCCGGCGTGCCGCAGAACCTTGACAGCGACGCGCCGAACGAACCGATCGCGACCATGCAGGTTCGCAAGGTACACGGTCCCGAAGCCTCCCCGGCCGAGGGTCCCCACGAACTCCAGTTCCCGCTCGGTCGCCACGGTTGGAAGGTATCCGGAAACGTTGAGGGAGGTCGGAGGCTGGCGGCTGGACGCCTTGATACCCGACCGCGATGCCTTCAACACCGGACCCAGCCCCACAACAGCGCCTCGCAGTGCGTATCGCCCGGATCTTCCTCCCAACGTACCTGGCTTCGACGGGGTTGCTGCTGCTGCCAGGCGTGTTGCGCATGCAAGGCGTCGATTCGCCGGCCGCGTCGGCGCTGGCGTCCCTCACGCTCGCGGGGATGGCGGTTGGCGCGCCGTCCTTCCTCTGGGGCATGGCGAGGCTCGGGCAGTACGCGCCAAGGGGGGGCCTGAAATTCCAGCTGGTCCCGGCGCTCTTGCGAGGCGTCTACGAGCCGGTGGGCGGTGCCGGCGCGGGTCAGCAGACGTCCTCGCCGCTTGGCAGCCTCGCCGCGGACCTGCTGGCGGCGGCCGCCGATCTGGACACCGCGGCGCTGCCGGCGCTCTCCCAGCTCCTTCGAACCGTGCTGTCCGAGGCGGAGATCCTCCACCTCTGCATCCAACGGCTGGAGGCGAGGCCGGACGTTGGTCCTGCAAGCGAGCAGGCCCTGGCGTTGCTCGGACGCCTCAGGGACGACGTCGCACGTCTGCGCAGCCCTCACCCCCCTGACCCCGCCGCGCTGGCGACCACCCTCGAAGCGTTGCTTGGCGACCTGCGCGCCGAAAACGACCGGCTTCGCGGGAGCTTGTGACGATTTCTGGACGGCGGACCCCCCGATCGCGGGTATACTCGCCGACCCCGAGGGTCCCATGCACTTCGCCCCTACGCTCCCAGGCCTGACGTCCCGCGCGCTGCTGCTCGCCGCGCTTCCGTCGCTCTTGACCGCCTGCAACCGTGATTACAAGCTCGTCCCCGAGGTCGCTGCCCCGCTGACGCTGAACGTCACGACCCCGACGTACGGCGAATACCTCGGTTTGCACGACGACACGGGCGCCCTCGCCATCAGTGTGACCGGCACCGTCTCCCCCGCGAGCGCCCAGGTGATGGTGAACGGGCAGCGGGCGACGATCGACGGCTCCGGAAATTTCAGCGCGTCGATCCCCTGGGGGCTTGGCACGACCACCACCGACCGCGCCTACGTGGTTGACGTTCAAGCCTACGATCCGGGTGAATCCGCTCGTCAGCTCGTCCCCGTGTTCGACGGGAATGACCCGCGCGACACCGATCCGGGCGCCATCAACGGCCTCCTCACCCCGACCGGCCTCGCCGCGCTCGACCCGACTGTCGCAAGCATGGTGGACAGCCTCGGCATCTGGGATCAGCTCTCCGCCGCGCTCCCCGCCATCAGCACGACCTACGTCAGCATCACCCCCACCGGCATCACCTCCTCCGGCACGACCGCGGCGCTCACGCCCGCCGCCGATGCCGTCACCATGCTGCTCACCTTCCACGACGTCACGATGACCGCGGACGTCGACATCGCGAGCACCTACGACTTTCCGATGACCGTCGCGTTCGGCGAAGTCACGCTCGGCGCAGACGCGATCCCTGGCCTCACCAGCGACGACATGCTCACGCTGGCGCTCTCCAACGCCCAGGCAGACATCCAGAACGTGACGCTTGCGTTCGGCGACTACACCGTCCCCGACTGGATCGATCAGCTCCTCGTGGACCCCCTCGCAAGCCTCGTCGCCAGCCTCGGCGGCACGCTCGCCAGCTACGTCCTCGACCAGTTCGGCACGATCCAGCTCGGCGGCCCCTTCGCCTTCTCCACCGACCTGCTCGGCACGCCCTTCTCCGCACGGCTCGCCCAGGTGGATGCGACCACGGACGGCGTCGAGCTCGGCCTCACCGAGTCCACGACCGGCGATGCAGCGACGGAGATGCCCGTCCTCACGCCCCTCACCGCCCAGACGCCAAGCGGCCTTGACTACCAGCTTGGGTTTGCCGTCCACGAGGGCCTGTTCAACACGCTGATTGACGATGTGCTCGGTGGAAGCAGCGGAACCTCGCTCCTCGACATCGACTTGCAGTTGACGGGCGACATGGCCACGCTCATGGGCGCCGGCATCGCCGCGTTGCCCGGCGGCGGCTACCTGCCCAACGATTCGCAAGGTTACTGCCTCGCTTTCCACGGTGGCGACGCGAGAGTGGTGCGCATGAAGGCTGGCACCGGCGCGCCCCTCGCCCAGCTCTGGCTGCCCGACATGCAGGTCGGCATCCAGACCATCCAGAACGGCACCTGCACCGACTGGCTCAACGCCAGCGTGTTCGCCACCGTCGACATCAACGTGTCGGGCACGCAGTTGTCGATGGACTTCAACGTCGTCCGCACGACCGTCCTCTCCTACGGCGCCTCCGAGTCGGACCCGTCCATTGATCTGGACGCCGTCGGCAGCGGCCTCGGCGGGATCGTCAACGGCTTTGTCGGACTGGCGCTTTCCCAGACGAGCTTCGATCTCTCCGGGTTGCTCGGCGGTTTCGGCAACCTGCCCGTGACGCTCAACCCGCAGATCGTCTCGGTCGAGCCGCTTGGAGAAGAGGGCCGATACGGCATCTTCATGAACGTGTTCTAGCGCGGTCCGCCCAGCGCCGGTATCGGCGGCTCCGTCGGTGCAAAAACGCGCTACACTGCCCCCATTGTGGTTGGAGCCCCGGATGCCCGAAAAGGATCAACTCGAAGCGCTGAAGAAGCAGAACGCGCGGGCCCGGACGGTGGCGACGGGGGAGCAGGCCCCGCTCCCCGAGGTGGGCAAGCCGCTGCACGCAGGATCCGCGGCGGATCTCCAGGCGAACGTCGGGAATTCCGGCCTGAACCAGATGATCGGGCACGAAGGGACCAGCGATCTCGCTGCAAAGGCGCGAAAGGCGGGGCAGGAGGTCGCCGCGCACCGTGGCGCCGGGCAGAACGCGCACGGCGCCGGCGCCAAGCACAAAGAGGCGTCCGCGCTGGAGAAGCAGGCCCAACAGCATCAAGCCGAAGCGGCGCGGGAAAAGAAGGCGGCGAGCGAGAAGAAGACCGCGGTGCACAAGGCCCCGGAGCACAAAGCCGAGCACAAGAAGCCCGCCGCGCACGCCGCACCCAAGCCAGCCGCCGCACACAAGCCGGCCGCCCACACCCCGGACGAGGCGCATAAACCCGCCGCACACAAGGCGGATCCGCACGCGCATGCGAAGAAGCCGGTCGCCTCCGACCACGTCGCACACGCGAAGAAGGGCGGACACGGGGCGACGGGCGGGAAGGCCGACCACGCGGAGGCCGAGGCTTCCGAGAAGCACGCGCACGCGAAGACTGCGCGGGCCGAGGCAACGCACGCGAAGGCCCACGTCGCGCGGAAGGCAGCGGGCAAGGGCCAACACGCGAAGCCCGCACACGCCGGCGGCGAGCACGCTGCGCACAAGGTCGCTGCGCACAAGGAAAAGAAGGCCGTCCATGCTGAGCTCGGCGCGGAGCATGCCACCAAGAAGGTCGCGGACAAGAAGCACGCGAAGACCGCCGCGAAGCACCACGAACCCGCAGCCCATGTGAGCGCCCATCACGACGCTGCCAGGCCAGCGCACGCCGGCAAGGCAGAGCACGCGGGGAAGGCGACCCACGGCGGCAAGACCAGCGGGACGAAGCCCGAAAAAGCCGATCCCAAGGCCCTCGCCGCTGCGGCCCACACCAAAACCCGCGCCCACGACGCCGACCACGCGACGAAAAAGCTGGCGAAGGTCGAGCACGAGCACGAAGCCGCCAAGGCCAAGGCGGACGGCACGCACGACGTCACCAAAAAGGCGGCGCACGCCGCGACCGTCGAGGCCAAAGCCCGCGAGGTCGAGGCCGCGAAGCACCACGCCGCGCACAAGGTCTCCGCCGCCGAAAAGGCGCGCCTCGCCGAGGAGAGCGCGGCCAGCCGGCTGACGATGAAGGAGATCAGCCGGCCCGAGGACCTCGATCAGGTCGACGGCGACAGGGTCACGCTCATCGGAACCTACGTGCCGCGCCCAGCCCCGGGCGGGAGCCACATGCTCGGGCACGTGTCGATCCTGGTCGGGCACGTTGAAGTGCGGCTCGGCAACGAGACCCGCGGGACCGCCGAGCTGCTGCGGCTCTCCGGCGAGCGGGTGGCGGTCACCGGCAACCTCGACCTGAAAAAGGCGTCTGCTCAACAGCCGCTGGCGAAGCACGGTGCGTCCGCGAAGGCTGAGAAGCCGCTCCTGAGCCGGCCCGGGACGGTCGCACAACGGTGAAGGATCCGCTCCCGGTCCTCCCGCCACGCTACATCTGCACCCGGCTCCTCGGCGAGGGCGGCACGGGTGTGGTGTACCACGCCGAGGATCGCCTGCTCGAGACCGAGGTGGCCGTCAAGGTCGTCAAGTCAAACCTGGCGTTGCATCGCCGGTTTCGGGCGCGGTTCGCCCGCGAGGTGGCGCTGTCCGCGCGCATCACCCACCCGCACGTCATCCCCGTCCACGACACCGGGACGCTGAGCACCGGGCAGCCCTACGTCGCGCTTGGCTACGCGCCCGGCGGCTCCCTCGCCGACCTCCTCGCCGCCCGCCCCCCGCTCCTCGACGTCCTCGCCCTCATCGACGAGGTGCTCGACGCGCTCGCGGCCATCCACGCGCACCAGTTGCTCCATCAGGACCTCAAGCCCCAGAATGTCCTGCTCTACCCGGGCATCGACGGGAATCCCCACGTCTGGGTTGCCGATCTGGGCGTGGCGGATGCCCTGGCCGAGCTGCTCCGGGACCGCAAGAGCATCGCCGGCACCGTGCCCTACATGGCGCCGGAGCAATTGCAGGGGCGAACGCACGATCTTGGCCCGTGGACGGACCTCTACGCCGTCGGCCTGATGCTGTACGAGACGTTGCTCGGCAAGAAGGCGCACGAGGGCGAGGGTCGGCAGGAGTTGCTGGAGGCCAGAAACCGGGCGCCGCCGCCGCTTCCTGGCGTCCCGTCCGCCCTCGCCGACGTTGTGACGACGCTGCTCGACCCCGTCCCCCGTCAGCGCTTCGACAAAGCCGCGGACGTGCGACGGGCGCTCCGCGACGCCGTTCAGGGACAGAGCTTTCGCGGTCGCGTCGTGCCCTGGACCCCGGGCCACCGGCGGACAGGACCGACCACGGGAACAGGCGAATTCCCGCTCGCCGCCCCCTTGCGCAGCGGTCCCGTGCCCGAAGGTACGCTGCGTTGGAACCGCGTCCCGCCCGACCCGATGCCCGTGCAGCCGCCGCTGGAGCGAGGCTGGGACGCGCCCTCCCGTGCTTCGTTGAGCCTTTTTGCCCTCCGGGACGTGCCGATGGTCGGACGCGACCGGGAGCGGAAGGTGCTCTGGGACGCGGCTCGGGAGGTCGTAGCCCTCGCTGAGCCGCGCGTGGTGCTGGTCGTCGGCGAGAGCGGGTCGGGAAAGACGCGGCTGGTGGAGTCCGTGGCCACGTTGCTGGACGAGCTTGGCGTCATGGAGGTCACGCGCCTGCGCTACCATGCGCCCGCGGGCGTCGATGATGGCTACCGCGGCGCTGTGCGGGACATCCTGGTGCCCTGGAACGACAACCGCGACGGGATGGAGACGCGGCTCGCGTCGTGGCTCGGACGGGATCGCCAGGTTCTTCCCGTCGATGTGCACGAAGAGGCCGTCCTACTGGCGCGCTGGTGCGGGTACACGCGCCAGGGCGAACCGCCTGTCAGCGACGCGATCGGGCTCGCGTTCCTGTACCGGCACCTCGACGTGCGGGCCTGGCGCGGCGGGAGCTGCCTCATCCTTGAGGACGTCCATCACGCTCAGGCCGACGGGGACGGCCTCGCCATCGCTGAGGCGCTCCTGGACCGGACGGTCGGCGAGCGGCCGGTGCTCGTGCTCTGCACGGTTTCGAGCGAGGCTGCAGCGCGTGACGGCGGCGTTCGGCGCACGCTGGAGGGGCTCCAGGAGCGGGGCGCGCGTCGGCTCGGCCTGCGGCGACTGAGCCTGACGGACACGCGCAAGGTGGTCCAGGAATCGCTCCAGCTTGCGCCCGATCTGGCCCACGAAGTCAGCGTGTTCTGCGAGGGCGATCCGCTGGCCGCCGGCCTGCTGCTGCGCGACTGGGCGAGCCGCGCCCTCCCCGTTCTCGGCGAAGATCGCCAGTATCACCTGCCCGCTACCGTCAACCGGTCCGACGCGTTCCCCGCCTCACCTGAAGTCCTGCTCCGTCGCCGCGTGGACGGCGCCCTCAACTCGTCGACCGACCCCACCAACGCCCGCGACGCGCTCACCGCCGCCGCCCTCGCCGGTCGCCAGCCGCCCGTGGCCCTCATCCGTCGGATGAATGACGCCGGGCTGGACGCGCTCCTCGCGACCGGGCTCGTCTCCGAGCAGAACGGCTACCTCGCGTTTGAGCACGGCCGAATACAACAACTCGTGGTCGAGGACGCCGAGCGGCTGCCGGACGTGCAGGACATCCACCGTCGCCTCGCGGACGCCTGGGAGGATCTCGGGACGAGCACCGGCCTGGACGTCGACCTGCCGTTGGGGCGCCATCGACTGCGGTCGGGAGTGCCAGAAAAGGCCCTGCAACCCTTGCTTGCCGCCGGGCGCAAGCTAAACGCAGGCGGGCGCGGCGATGCCGTGAGAGCCGCTGCGATGGCCGTTGAGGCGGCTGACGCTGTCGGACAGCCGACGGGGAGGCTCGAAGCGCGCCGCCTGCACGCAGAAGCGTTGCTGGAATCCGGCGAACCCGAGCGCGCGCGGCCGTTGATCGAGTACGCGCTGCGGGAGGTTGAGGGCGACCGGCTGGCCAAGGCACGGCTCCGGGTGCAGCTCGGCCGAGCCGCGAGAAAGCAGGGCGACGCGGAGATGGCGGAGCGGGAATTTGCCGCTGCGCGACAGACCTTTGATGCCCTGCGCGACCGGGCTGGGCTCGTCGAGGTAGCCGTTCAGCGTGCTCGCCTCGCCCGCTCCGAAGCGCGCTCGGAGGACGCCGCGAAGCACTGGACCGACGTGCTTCGCATGAACCGCGGCGACTTTTCGCTCGAGGCCGAAGCGCTGAACGGGCTCTGCGAGGCCCTGATCCGATCTGGCCGCTACGAGCACATCGAGCGCCA
Organism: uncultured Pseudomonadota bacterium; assembly: GCA_903844155.1. Lineage (GTDB taxonomy): Bacteria > Myxococcota_A > UBA796 > UBA796 > SXON01 > CAIUMM01. The sequence continues at coordinate 72,238 of CAIMSU010000117.1, forward strand.
ACTCCATCGACTCGACAGCGTCGCGCGAGCGAGCGGCGACATCCGGCGCATCGCCGACGCCCATTCCACTTGGGGCATGCTCCACCTCGAACGCCGAAACTACGAGCAGGCCTCGGAGTTCCTGCTCGCGGCAGGCGCCATCGCCGCGACCATCGGCGCCGACCGGCTCCACCTTCGGGCCCGAACGCTCCTCGCGGACGTGCGACGGGCCAGCGGCGATCTGGATGGCGCCGAGGAGATCATCCTCTGGACGACAAGGTTCGCCGGGGAGCGCGGCCAGCACTTGCTTGTCGCGTCTGCGCGCGTGCAGCTCGCGATGCTCGCGTTGCACCGGTCCGAGCAGAAGCGGGTGCAGGAGGAGGTCGTCGCCGCCGAGCTGGCCCTGGCGCACTCCCCGCGGCACGGCCTCTGGCTGCAGATCGGCGTGCTGAGGGCGTGGTTGGCGGCAGAGGATGGCGACGAACGGAGCTGCCGGGCGTGGTTCGCCGTGGCTCGCGAACGCGGCCTGCACACCTCCCAAAGCCCCGACTTGCAGCTCCCGGTCCAGCGACTGGTCACCGCCTGCGAGCGACGGAACTGGCTGGACATCGCGCGGAAGGCGTCGGAGCGCGTTTGGCGGGTCGCTGGGGGCGAGGTGGAGCTGGAGGACGACGCGGAGGAGGGGGGCTGATGTGCCCGCCGCCGTCGGCGGATGGGAGCCCTCATCCCCGCCACGCCCGAGCCTTTCCGGATAGAAGGGGCGCAGGAGAAAAAACGTGCCAGCACCAACACCGGCCGGGGCCCGCCCGACGTTCAAGATCTCCCTCCCCGCCACCGGCATCGCCGACAAGGACTTCGGTAGCACGCTCGTCGACGTGAACTTCGCGGACGGACGCCGCTACCAGGTCACCTTCCGCACGCTGGGCAACATCGAGCGGCTCTTCAATGAAAATCGCCGCACCGGGGTTCGGGCCAAGGGCACCTACATGCCAGGCGCCCACACGATCCTCGTCGAGGAGATCACCAAGCCGGGCATCCACACGGCCATCCGCGAACTGTTGGAGACCGGCGAGTTCAACGACGTCTGCGCGCTGGCCGGCGGGCTGACGCTCGACGATGAGGACGAGCTGACCGACCCGCGCGGCGTCCGGCCCGGCGCCACGCAACTGCCGGCGCAGGACGAGCAGATGTGGCGGCAGGCCACGTTGACGACGTTCACTCCCAGCGGCGGCCAGACGGACCAGCCGCAGCGCCTCTCTCGCGACGACGTGAACGCGCTCGTAGAGAAGCACATCAACGATTGGAGCAGCACCCTGGCCATCACGGGGAGGGACCAGACGCTGACGCTCTGCTTCTCCGAGGGCAAGGTCGGCGTCGTGATGAAGGCGGAGGACGGGCGCAACTTCATCTGGCTCTCGCTGAAGGACTCCAGGGCCTCGGTCTGGTTCGCGCTCGCCGGCCAGCTCACCGAGCTGCCCGAGCGCCACATCGTCGGCGAGTTCGACGCCATCTCCCTCGCAGAAGAATTCGTCGCCGAGTGGCACCTCACCATCGCCGACCACGAGTGGGAGTTCCGTCCTCTCCCGCCGCCCCGAAAATCCCGGAGGAGCTGAACGCGCCGTGCGGGGCTAGATCAAATCCCGCACGAACTCGTAGTATTCGCCGAAGTGCACCCGGTTCACCTGCTTGCCCATCTTGATCATCTCGCGCGCGATGGCCTCCATCGCATGCGGCATGCTGATGGGCTCGCCCCGCGCGCTCGCGATGATCGCCGCGTTGATCGCGGCGTTCACGATGGCGCCACCGGCGATCGTGAACTGGGTCGACAGGTACCCGAGGTCGAGATCCGGCCCGCGCGGTGCATACGGCGGCATCGCATGCTCCCAGAGCCGGCGCCGTTGATCCGGGCTTGGCATCGGAAACTCCACGACGGCTCCAAAACGCCGCAGGAACGCCTCGTCGATGTTCTCTTGCAAGTTGGTGGTGAGGATCGCGCACCCCTCGAAGACCTCCAGGCGTTGCAGGAGGAAGCTGACTTCCTGGTTGGCGAACCGGTCCTGCGCCTGCTTGACCTCGCCACGCGACCCGAACAGGGCATCGGCCTCATCGAACAGGATCACGGCCGTGCCGCCCTCCGCCGCGTCGAAGATCTCGCGAAGGTTCTTCTCGGTCTCGCCGACCCATCGGCTGATGACGCTGGAGAGGTCGACCCGAAACATGTCGAGGCCGAGCGCGCCTGCGATGACCTCGGCCGCCATCGTCTTGCCGGTACCCGGACCGCCAGAAAACAGTGCTTTTATGCCGTATCCACGCGCGCGCACCTTGTTGGCGCCCCAGCGGTGGTACACCTGCTCCTGCTCGGAGAGGTAGGAGATCAGGTGGTTGAGCTGTTTTTCGACCTTCTGGGTGATGATGAGGTCCTTCATCGTGTACCGGGGCACGACGTGCTGGGCCAATCCCCGGAATTCCGGCCGTGATCCTTCGCGCGCGGCCGCCCAGATCGTGTCCACGGTCGGCTCGCGCCCGCCAGCCTCCGCTTCAGCGCGGTCCATCACGCGTTGGATCGTGGTCCCGCCAACCGAGTAGAAGCGCTCGGCAATATCCGCCGCCAACGTCACATCCCAGCCGCGTCGGTCCAGCGCCGCCGCCCAGGCCTCGTTCCGCTCTTCGAGCGTCGAGCGGGCTACGGGCACTGTCACGCTCGTCCGGTCCGCGCCGAGCAGCAGGGTCAGCGCCCGTCGGTCGTTCCCGCCGACCAGCACCGGGTACGGCAGTCGGGCAAGCGCCCCGCCCAGCGCCAGCAATTGGTTTCGCAACGCCGGGTCTTCCTGCGCGCTCGCGACGTTGATCACGAACGGGAGCGCCCCGCTCAGCCTCAGCTCGCGGATCAGGTCGCCGGGCTCCTCCAGGTAGGCCTTGCACCGGTCGAGGTCCACCTGAACCAGCGGGCGCCCACACTTTCGCGCGATCGCCTGCGCCACGCCCTCGCGCAGCCCCAACGTACCGCCGATGACGGCCACCGTGATCGGCCGCTCCAGCGACTGCCCGAGCTCCTCGATGCGCTGACGCGTCGGCGCGGGGATGAACGGCTCGAGATCCGTGGGGATGGGATTGAACCCTACGGATTCGGGAAGTTCCTCCTCCTCAAGCAGCCAGCGCAGCAACCGCGGGGCCGGGTGCAGGCGGCGGGAAGTGTGCGTCTCCGTGCCTTCGGCCGGATGAAGCAGCAGAAGCCGGTGGCGGATGAGCGGGCCGCCCGGCATCAGACGGGCCTGCAGCGCGAGACGAAGGCGACGCTCGGCGCGGAGCACGCGCGTTGTCATGTCGACCGTCAGGTAGGCCTGGTTCAGGTTGTCGTTGAGGTAGGCAAAGATACGGGCGTAGCCAGCCGATATTTCGGGGGCAAGGGCGAGAAGGATGAGGTCGGCGTCGTCGCCGTCGAGGTCAAAGGCGTGGCGGAGCCGGGCGAAGCGGCCGTCGGGCGCGTCGCGGAGCGCCGTGGAGGCGGCGACGGCGTCCTCGAGGCCGTCCGGGCCGGTGATGTAGTCGATCTCGCCGTGGGCGCGGAGCAGCGCGTCGACCTCGTCGTCCGTGATGACGGAGCCCCAGAACTGGCCCTTGGCGCGCATCGACGGCCGCGCGCGCTGACGACGAACGGCGCGCAGCAGGAGCAGATCGGTGCGGCGCAGCCTGCGTGCGAGCTCTTCGAAGACGGTCATGCGGGAGAAGGTAATCCGGTTAGCCCGCGAGGATGCCGTCGCTGACCTCGCCATACGCCTGCTTCTTCGATCCGCGGCACGGGGAGGTCGAGGCGCTCGCCGCGCGTGTCGCAGAGCGGACCGGGCCCCGTGGCAGCATCGGCGAGCGCGTGGCGACGCTGGGTCGAACAGGCCTTTTGCACGACGTCGGCCGGGGCGACGTGCGGACGCTCGCCGTTCGACGTGGCGCCCTGGCCTACGCGGACCCGCTGGACGACCTCGCGTTCATCTGCCAGGAGCTCGGCGGGTTCCCACTCGCACGCACGGGCACGGAGGACGTCATCCTCGACCGCGCGCGCAAAGGCGAGGTCGTGCTCTGCTTCGCGATGACCGAGCCGGACGCAGGGAGTGACGTCGGTGCGATGACCACCCGGGCCGAGCCCGACGGCCACGTCTTCCGGTTGACCGGGTTGAAGCACCTGATCTCCAACGCCCCGGACGCCCACCACGCGGTCGTCTTCGCCCGCCTGCCCGACCGCGCCGGTCCCGGCAAAATAGCGGCGTTCATCGTGGACGACCCCGTCGCCGAACCTCAGCTCGTGAGCGGCCACTCCATCGGCCGCATCGTGCTCGACGCGACGCCCGCCCGCCTGATCGCCGAACGCGGGGGAGCGCTGGCGCTGGCGACGTTGGAGCGCTGCCGACCCACCGTGGGATTGGCGGCGTGGGGCCTCGCCCGCCGCGGCTTCGACGTCACGGTGGAACGCCTGAAAGAACGCCGGCAGTTCGGCGCCCCCCTCGCCAACCAGCCCGTCATCCAGGCCCGCGTGGCCGAGATGGCGCTCGACCTCGAGCAGGCCGCCCTGACCGCGCTCTGGGCCTGCTGGTCTCGCGACGTGACCCCCGCCGATCAGCGCACCGCCTACATGAGCGCGGTCGGCAAGCTCACCGCGACCGAAGCGTGCGGCCGAGTCCTGGACCAATGCGTCCAGCTCTGGGGCGGCCTCGGCGTGACGGAGGAGAGCCTCGTCCAGCAGCTCTGGCGCGACGCCCGGCCGCTGCGGATCTACGAGGGGGCGACGGACGTGCTGAAGACCGTGATCGCGGAGCGGTGGTTGGGCTGACAACGCGACGGGCAGCGCATTAGCGTGCCTCCCGGAGACCATGATGCCGACCATCACCCCCTGCCTGTGGTTCGACGGCACCGCCGAAGCCGCCGCCGAACACTACCTCTCCCTCTTCCCCGATTCGCGCATCGACAGCGTCAGTCGCTATGGAGGCGGCGCGCCGTTCCCGGCGGGCACCGCGATGCTGGTGCAGTTCACCCTCGCCGGTCGCGGCTTCCAGGCGCTCAACGGCGGGCCACACTTCCGCTTCACCGAGGCGATCTCGCTCTCCGTGCCCTGCGCGGATCAGGCCGAGTACGACCACTACTGGTTCGGCCTCGGCGACGGCGGGCGCCCCGGGCGCTGCGGCTGGCTGCACGATCGCTTCGGTGTTTCCTGGCAGATCGTGCCGGAAATGTTCGGGACCCTCTTCAAGCGCGGCGACGGCGCGGCGACCGGCCGTATGATGGCGGCGATGATGGGCATGTCACGCCTCGATATCGCGGCGTTGGAGCTTGCGTATGCGGGAGCTGAAGGGTAGCGCCGACCGCTGGGTTAGAGGTGGACCATGAACCTGGCCCGCTACTTCCTCGACCAGAACCTCGAACAGCGGGCCGAGAAGGTCGCCGTTCGATGGACCGCGCCCGGCCCGGACGACGATGGCGGCGTCGGAAACGGCGGGCCCGAACAGCGCTACACCTTCGCCGAGATGCACGCGTGGTCCAATCGCGCCGGGAACCACCTGCGCGCGCTCGGCTTGCGCGAGGAAGATCGTGTGCTGTTCGCGTTGGACGACAATCCCGCCTACGCCGCCCATTGGTTCGGGGCCTTGCGGGTCGGCGGCGTCGTCGCGATGATGAATCCGGGCATCCCGCGCGAGGATTGGGCGTACTACCTTGCCTACACAAGGGCGGCGGTGCTCGTCAGCGAACGCCGGTACGTGGACGCGCACGCCGAGGCCATCGGCCACGCGCTGCACCGTGGGCAACTGCGCGGCGTCATCACCGTGGACGCCCCGCTGGACGTCGCCGCCCAACACACGCTCGGGAATGAGTGTCACACTGTCGACAGCAGCGCGGACGATCCCTCGGTGTGGTTATTTTCGTCAGGTTCAAGCGGCAAGCCCAAGGCCTGCATGCACGTGAACGGCGACTTCATCCACAACACCGAGAACTACGCAAAGCGCGTTCTCGGCATCCGCGAGGAAGACGTCACCCTCGGCGTCCCCAAGCTCTTCTTCGGCTACGCGACGGGGACCAACCTGATGTTTCCCTGGGCCGTCGGCGCGACGACCTGCCTTTTCTCCGAGCGCGCGACGCCCGAACGGATGCTGACACTCATCGACCGCTACCGGCCGACGATCCTGACAAACGTCCCGACCATGATTCACCGCATGCTCGAGCACCCGCGCTGCGAGTCCACCGATCTTGGGTCGTTGCGGATGGTGCTCTCGGCCGGAGAGGCCCTCCCCGCCGAGCTTTACCGGCGTTGGACCGAGCGCACGGGCGTCGAGATCCTCGACGGGATCGGGTCCGCCGAGCTCTTCCACATCTACCTCTCCAACCGCCCGGGCGAGGTCAAGCTCGGCACCCTTGGCAAAGCCGTGCCGGGCTATCAACTCAAGCTCGTCGACGATGACGGCGCCGAGGTTGCCGCGGGCGAGATCGGCACGCTCCTCGTCGGCACGGACGACCCGGGGAATGGCGCTTCCAACGCCTACGGCTACCATCGCGACCGCGCAAAGTCCCGGGACACCTTCCGCGGCGCCTGGACGATGACGGGCGACCAGTTCCGCATGGACGAAGACGGCTGCTACGTGTACTGTGGGCGTGCCGACGACCTTTTGAAGGTGGGCGGGGTGTACGTCTCACCGACGGAAGTGGAGAACTGCCTGCTGACACACGGGCGCGTGCGCGAAGCCGCGATTGTCGGCGTCGAGAAGGACGGGCTGACGACGACAGTGGCCTGCGTCGTGGTCAGCACGGACGGTGGGTTGGACGGGCTGGATCGGGCGCTGCAGGAGCACGTGAAGACCCGCCTCGCACCGCACAAGTACCCGCGCTTTGTCCGGTTTTTCGACGTGCTCCCTCGCAACGACCGCGGGAAGGTGGCGCGCGCGGAGCTCAAGCGGGCGCTCCTGGGAACGCTTTGAGCAACGCCGGCTTGCGGCTCGGCCAGCGCACCTCCGCGGCCTCCTCGCTGCAGGGCCGTTGGGCGATCCTTCCAGTTGGAAGCTGCGAAGCGCATGGCCCACACCTCCCGCTGGACACGGACGTCCGCATCGCCGAGGAGACCGCCATCCTCGCCGCCGAGGCGCTCGACGCCGTCGTCCTCCCGCCCCTCCCCTACGGCGTGACTGAGTACGCCGCAGCCTTCGACGGCACCGTGGGCGTCCCCGCAGCGGTCGTGATCGCCAGCATCGACGCGGTGATTCGCTCGGCCGTCCGCCAGGGCGCTGTCGGCATCGCCATCACCAACGCGCACTTTGAGCCCGCGCACATCGACGCGATCTTCCAGGCCGTCGCAGCGCTTACCGCGGTTGGGCCCGGAAGCGTTGGCGTTCCCGTCGTCTTCCCGAACGTCGCCTCCCGGCGCTACGCCTCGCTCCTCGGCGACGAATTCCCCACCGGGGCCTGCCACGCCGGTGACTACGAATCCAGCATGATCCTGGCGTTACGCCCCGACCTCGTCGACGAGGATGCCATGCGGGCGTTGCCGGACGTGCCCATCAACCTCGCGGCCGCGATGCGCGCGGGCGCCCACGATTTTGCTGAAGCCGGCGGCGTTGACGCCTACTTTGGCTGGCCCTCGCGCGCCGATGCGACCCGTGGACGCCAGCTGCTCAAGACCCTCGCTCACATCGTCGTGGACGCCGTGATCGCGGCTCGCGGGCCCGCGCCAGCACCGTGACCAGGGACCGTCGCAGCTCCCTCCAGACCGGTGCAGGGATCCTCGCGGTCGCCACGGTGCTTCGTCTCTTCGTCGCCAGCAAGCTCGGAATTCTCGACGACGAGGCGTACTACTGGACCTGGTCGACGCGCCTTGCCGCCGGCTACTTTGACCATCCACCGGCGATCGCGTGGATCATCGCGTTTGGAACGGCACTCTTCGGGAAAACCACGCTCGGCCTGCGCGCCGGAGGCATCCTCCTCACCGGTATCGCCTCGGCGACGCTGCTCCCGCTCGTGGAGTCTCCGGCGTTGCTCGCGGCGATCCTGGCGACGATGCCGCTCTACGCCCTCGGCGGCATCCTCGCCACGCCCGACGTCCCGCTGCTGGCCGGGTGGATGCTCGCGACCGCGGGACTTGGCAGGTTCACGGCGGATCCGCGCGCACGCCGGATCGTGCTCGCCGGGCTCGGCGGCGGGCTGGCCGCGCTGGGCAAGTACACGGCGTGGGGGTTCTGGCCCCTCGCCATCGCGGCGGCGCTGTGGTCCCGTGACCGCCGAACCGTCCTCGGAGCGGTCGCCGCTGCCGCGTTCGCCCTCTTCGTCACCACCCCCAACCTCCTCTGGGAAGCCCACCACGACTGGATCAGCGTGCGTTTCCAGCTTCATCACGGCCTCGCGAACACCACGCCACCGGGCCTCGGCGGATCGCTCCAATTCCTGGCCGCGCAGGTCGCCCTCGCCTCGCCCGTCCTGTTCGTGGTCGGGCTGATCGCGGCCCGGCGCGCCTTTCGGGCGCCCTCCGGCTTGACCCGCCTCGCCCTCGCCTCCAGCCTGCCAACCCTCGGCTTCTTCACCTTCGCGGCCAGTCGTTCGCAGCCGGAGGTCAACTGGGCAGCCCCTGCCTTCGTCGGCATCGCCATCCTCCTCGCCGGGCCGATTGGCGTACCGCAAACGCCGCGAATCACGCGATCGGCCTGGGTCGGGGTCGGCGTCGCCGGCAGCCTCACCGCGCTCGTCCTCGTCCACGCGTTCCACCCGTTCCTTCGCATCCCGCGCGACCCCGTCGCCCGGCTCGGCGAAGGCGCGGGAATGGCCGACAGCGTCCGCGCCTGGAATGAGCCAGACATCTGGGCCACACGCTACCAGGAAGCCGCGTTGATCCTTTGGTATGACCCGACCACGACGCTCGACGTCACGACGGTCCCGAACGTTGACCGTGAGGATCAGTTTGACCTGTGGCGAGCCTCGGGCCTGGATGGCTTTACGCCACAATTGTTCGTCCGACCCTACAGATCCGGCGAGAAGACGGTCATCGACGACGGCTGCGAGCGTGGCGAGCCGAACGAGGTGGATGAGCGAGACGGCGAGGGCGTGATCGTCGCAAGATGGCAGGTCTACGAGGTGAAGGGGTGCGCCCGGCCCTGATGCCCGCGAGCCGAGGACGGCATTGCCGAAGCCTATGAAAACCGACGACGTCACTTTTCGTACATCGAGGATGTACGAAAAGTGACGTCGTCGGTTTTGATACATCGCTGAACGCCAGGGGAACCGTTCATGTTAGCCCCGTGGGTGCCTGACTCCCACCCGGCGACGTTCCCGCGAGGGGTCTGGATCGCCCTGATCGCCGTCTGGATAATCTGGGGTTCTACCTACCTCGCCATCCGGATCTCGCTGGAGACGTTGCCGCCGTTCGGCATGGCGGCGCTGCGGCTCTCGATCGCCGGCCTCGTCATCATCGGATTCTCGGCGGTGCGTGGGGTGAAGCTGCCCACGGCCGCTGAGTGGCGCGGCTGCCTGATCGTCGGGGCGTTGATGTTCGTCGGCGGCAACGGCAGCGTGTGTTTTGCCGAGCAGACCGTCTCTTCCGGCCTCGTCGCCATCCTCGTCTCGACCGTACCCCTGTGGACCGCGTTGATGGGGATGTGGTGGGGCGCTCGACCGGGCGGACGGCAATGGGCGGGGATCGCGCTTGGTTTTGCGGGGGTCATCGTCCTGAACCTCGGACGCGGCCTCTCGGGCAGCCCCGTCGCGGCGGTGGCCCTGCTGCTCGGCTCGCCGGGTTGGGCGTTGGGCTCGGTGCTCGGGCGGCGGATGCAGATGCCAAAGGGGACGATGGCGTCGGGCGCGCAGATGCTGTGTGGGGGCCTCTCCTTGGCGGTCGTGGCCTGGGCGGCGGGCGAGCACATCGACGCCGTCTCGACGCGAAGCGTGCTCGCCTTCGTCTACCTGACGGTCTTCGGCTCGCTGATCGGGTTCACGGCCTACGGCTACCTGCTCACGCACGCGACCCTGCCCGTCGCGACCTCCTACGCGTACGTAAACCCGCTGGTGGCCGTGCTCCTCGGGGTCGTGTTGGGTGGAGAAGGGCTGGAGTGGGAGACGCTCGGCGGGCTCGTCCTGCTCGTCCTCGCGGTGCTGTTGGTGACGTGGCCGCAGCAGGCGATAGAGCGGGCGACGAGGTGACCGTGCGCGTACCCGTGATCTGCTCTCCGCTCCGCACCCCCATCGGCCGCTTCGGCGGTGGACTTCAGGAGGTTCGCGCAGACGATCTGGCCGCGCTCGTGCTCCGGACCGTCCTCGAGCGGACCGGCATCGACGCCGCGACGGTCGACGAGGTCATCCTCGGCTGCGCCAACCAGGCGGGCGAGGACAACCGGAACGTCGCGCGAATGGCCAGCCTGCTGGCTGGGTTTCCGCAGTCGGTGCCCGGCTACACCGTCAACCGGCTGTGCGCGTCGGGCCTCGAAGCGGTGAACAACGCCGCGCGAATGATCCGGGTCGGTGATGCCGATCGGGTGCTGGCCGGCGGGGTCGAGTCGATGTCGCGGGCGCCCTACGCCATGCCACGCGGTGCCGTCGCACCGAAGTTCGGCAACCTCACGATCTACGACACCTCGCTCGGCTGGCGCTTCCCGAACCCGGCGATGGAGAAGCTTTTCCCGCTGGAACCGATGGGCGAGACGGCCGAGAACGTCGCCGAGCGCTACGGGATCTCCCGTGCGGATCAGGACGCGTTCGCGGTCGAGAGCCACCGCCGGGCGGTCGCGGCCGAGGCGATCGGGGCGTTTGACGCCGAGCGGATCCCGGTGCCACGCGGAAAGTTTGAGCCGCTGACGAAGGACGAGGGGCCGCGCCCGGACAGCTCCATCGAGGGTCTCGCGAAGCTGAAGCCGGCGTTCCGGGCGGGAGGTTCGGTGACGGCGGGGAATTCCTCGACACTGAACGACGGCGCTGCCGCCATGCTCATCGTCGACGAGGCGGCGAGCGCCGGACTGCAGCCGATCGCGCGCGTCCTGGGGTGCGCGAGCGCGGGCGTCGACCCGCGCGTGATGGGCATCGGCCCCGTGCCAGCGATCCGCAAGCTGCTCCAACGGGCGGGCCTCAGCGTCACCGACATCGACCTGTACGAGCTGAACGAGGCGTTCGCCGCCCAGTCCCTCGCAGTGGTCAGGGAGCTTGATCTCGATCCCTCGCGCGTGAACGTGAACGGCGGCGCCATCGCCCTCGGCCACCCGCTCGGCTGCTCGGGGGCGCGCATCGTCACCACGCTGGCGTACGCGCTGCGCGCCCGCGGACTGCGCTATGGCATCGCCAGCCTGTGCGTCGGCGTCGGGCAAGGCGTCGCGACGCTGATCGAAGCCCTCTGAACTCCGCCCCATCCAAAAGAGAGGCGTCCATGCCCGCGCTCGTCCAACGCTACGACATCGACCGCATCGCGGTCCTCGTGCTCACCAACCCGCCCGTCAATGGCTACAGCCACGCGATGCACCGGGAGCTCGACGCGCACGTCGTCGACGTGCGGATGGACGAGAACATCGACTGCATCGTGATCCGCGGCGAAGGCGAGAAGTTCTTCTGCGCGGGCGCGGACATCGGGTACCTGCGCAGCCTCACCTCCGAGCAGAAGTACAGCTTCTGCCTGCACGCGAACGAGACGCTGCTACGGCTGGAGAACACGCCGAAGCTGGTGATCGCGGCGTTGAACGGCCATTGTGTGGGGGGAGGGCTGGAGATCGCGCTCGCCTGCGACCTGCGCATTGGGCGCAGCGGCGGGACGAAGCCGGACCTCGTGGGGCTGCCGGAAGTGACGCTCGGCGTGCTCCCGGGCACCGGCGGGACGCAGCGGCTGACCCGGATCCTCGGACGGGCGAAGGCGCTGGAATTCATGATCGAAGGCCGGAAGGTGACGGTCGATGAGGCGGTCGGCCTGGGCCTCGTCCACGCGACCCTGCCTGCAGAGGGGTGGTGGCCGGCGCTGCTTGACTACGCGCGCCGGTTCTGCCGACCGAACGCCTCCTCGACCGCGATCGGGCTCATCAAGCGCGCCGTGCTCGGTGGAGCAGATCTGCCCCTGGAAAGCGGGCTTGCGCTCGAACGCGAGCTCCAGCAACGCCTGTTCGCCGGTCCCGACGCGCGCGAGGGCCTGCTCGCCTACGCCGAAAAGCGCGCCCCCGTGTTCGCCCCGCCGACGTCGTCCCCGTCGACGTCCCCGATGCCCTCGCCCTCCCAGAGTCCCTCGCCCGCCCGGTCTTCGCCACCCGCCCCGACCCCGTCGCCAGCCCCCTCCCCTCGCCCCACGCCGCCGCCCGAAACCGTCCCCGCCGAGACGACCGCCCCGCACCCCAAGGCGAAGCTCCGCGCCGCCGCGATCGAGCCCGAAGGCCCACAGTTGCCCGCCCGGCCCGGCCCCGTCGCCCGCATCGCGCCCAACCCCCGCGACGAGCTCGCCAGCTTCGGCGACGAGCACACCAACCCCGGCACCCGTCGCCCCGGAGCCGCCGGTCCCACCGAAGAAGGCTTCTTCGAAGGGGCTTTTGACCCCGATGGTCCCCGTCCGACCTCCGGCCCCGGCAAGGTCGGAAACCAGCTTGGCAACGTGAAGGACGCCGTCTTGAACCTGGTGCCAAGAGCGCTCGTCGAACGCTGGCTGTTGGTGCCCTTGCGCCGCGACGGGGACGTCCTCACCGTCGCCATGGTCGACCCCTCCAAGGTCGCGGGCATCCGCGAAGTCGAGGAGGACACCGGCCTCACCGTCAAGGCGCTGAAGTGCCCGGACTTCGAGATCTCCGCCGCCATCATTCGGTATTACCGAGCCTGAACCTCGCTGACCCCCGCCGCCCCCGAAGGAATCCCCATGCAGTTCGAACACATCGGCATCATCGGCGCTGGCGCCATGGGCCACGGCATCGCCCACGTCTCCGCCGCCGCAGGCTTCCGCGTGACCCTCTACGACGTCGATGAGGTGCGGGTCGCAGCGGGCATCCGCAAGATCGAGGCCGCGCTCGACAAGGGCGTCGAGAAGGGCAAGGTCACGCCCGACGCCAGAACCGCAGCCCTCAGGCTCCTCGATTCGACCACCGAGCTCGCCGATCTCGCCGACGCCGACTTGCTGATCGAAGCCATCCCCGAGCGCCTGGAGATGAAGCAGTCGTTGTTCCACCAGCTTGACACGATCTGCTCGCCCTCCGCCGTCTTCGCGACGAACACCAGCTCCCTGTCCATCGCGCGAATCGCCTCGTCCGTCGCCGATCCTTCGCGGGTCATCGGCACGCACTTCTTCAACCCCGTCCACCTGATGACGCTGCTCGAAGTCGTCGTGCACGCCGGCACCCGCGAGGACGTCCGCGAGAACATCCTCAAGTACGGCGCGCGCATCGGCAAGGAGTGCATCGTCGTGAACGACGCGCCCGGCTTCGCGACGAGCCGGCTCGGCGTGTGCCTCGGCATGGAGGCGATCCGCATGGTCGAACAGGGCGTTGCAAGCCCCGAAGACATCGACAAAGCCATGTGTCTGGGCTATCGCCACCCCGTCGGCCCGCTGCGCCTGACGGACATGGTGGGCCTTGACGTGCGCCTGGCGATCGGGGAATACCTGGCGCGCGAGCTCAACAACCCCGCGTTCGAGCCGCCGGCGTTGATGCGGAAGATGGTGGCGGAGGGGAAGCTGGGGCAGAAGACGGGGGCGGGCTTTTATAGCTGGTAGCTCACACCGTCCGCTGCCCACTCCTCGCCGCCCGCGCCCCCGCGTTTCCCGCCGCTTCAACCTCCGCTTCCGCCGCCGCCACCTTCGCGTCCTCCCGCGACGGCCGCTCCAGCTCCGCTATCTCCCGATTCGTCCGCACCAACGCCTCGACATCGCGCTCCAGCGACTCGGCATGCTGCCCGACGGCGCTGATCATCGTCGGATCCTCCGACGCCAGATCCAGCCGGGCGAGGTCCACCGCGAGTGACTTCACGGTCTGACGGAAGGACTCAATGCGCGCATGCGTACGGTCAGCGGCGGCCCCGAGCGCGACCGCCTTCTCCAGCCGATGCTCGGCAGACCTGGCGTTCGTCCGCCATAGATCCGCGGTCTCGACATCCGGCGCAGCATCCGCACGGGCTTGAAGGCGGGCGATCTCGTCCCGGAGCCCACCGACCTCGGGCGTCGCAGCGTCGGCCAGTCCAGCGAGCCGTACGACCTCGTCCAGGCCTTGATCGAGCCGGTCTGCAACGCGCTCCTGCCCGTGCCGACGGAGCGCCCCACCCACGCGCGACACGAGCTCAGCGATGTCCGCGACCGACTCAGGAACATCATGCCGGCGCGCCAGGGCCTGGTTCTGCAGCTTCGCGAGCGCCGGCGACTTCGGCTTGACGGGGACCTCGACCTGGTCGGGCACCTCGATCTGCTCGGGCGTCGTTTGTCCAGATGAAGCCTGCTTCTTTCGCAGGTAGCCCATCGCGAGGCCCATGCCCCAGAAGATGCCGGTGGACGCGATGGGGATGCCCATGTGCGCGTTGTCGCCAAAGACCTGGATCGCGCAGAGGAAGCCGACGACGGCGGTGTACGGGATCAGCTGGCGGAAGAGCCACTGGCCGGGCGGGAGGGCTTCGTCGAGCGCGTCGTCGCGGGCGCGTTCAAGCGCACGGCGTTCACGGCGGGAGAGGGGGCGAGGGTCGGACACGCTGGAGCGCTATCGTGTCCCGTGCCGCGGTGTGCTGGCAGACGGTCACGGATTCGCGGCGAGGTACCGTTGGACGTCGTCGTAGAGGCCCGCCTGGTTGGCGTACGTGACGTAGCGGCGGGCGGTCTCCAGCCACTCCACGGTCGTGGGACGCACCCGCTCCAGAGCGTTGACGAAATCGGCGAGGGTGATCGGGCGGATGTTGCCGGTCTTCAGGGCATCGGACAGGGCGCGCTCGCTGGCGACCTCGACGAGGTGACGTAGGTCCGCGCCGGAGAATTTCGGCGTTCGACGGGCGATGAGGGCGAGGTCGACGTCGCCGACGGGGCGCTCGCGCAGGGCGAGGGTGAGGATGGCTTCTCGCCCGACGGGGTCGGGCGGCGGGACGAAGATGACGCGGTCGAAGCGGCCGGGACGTCGGAGCGCGGGGTCGACGTCCCACGGCGCGTTCGTGGCGCCGAGCACGAGCACGGAGGCATTCTGGGCGTTCACCCCGTCCATCTCGGCGAGGAGCTGGTTCACCATGCGGCGGCCGGGCCCCTGCTTGAGCTGGTGTCGCGCCGCGCCGATGGCCTCGACCTCGTCGAAGAACAGGATGGTGGGCGCTTTGTCGCGGGCCTCCTCGAAGATGCGGTGGAGCCGCTTCTCGGACTCGCCGAGGTACATGTCGAGGACGGTCTGGATCTCGACGGCCTCGAAGTGGACGTCGCATTCACCCGCAGCGGCCCGCGCGAGGTGCGTCTTGCCGCAACCGGGCGGACCGTACAAGAGCACGCCGCCGCCGGGCTTTTTTCCGTAGGCGCGGAACAAATCCGGCTTCTGGAGCGGCAGGATGATGTCCATCCGGAGCCGGTCTTTGAGCGACTCCAGCCCGCCGACGTCCGCGAAGGTGATCGTCGGGCGCGCGTGCGAAACAGGGGGCTCGGGGTCGGGTTCCACTTCGTCGCCGCCGGGCACGACCTGGAAGCGTAGCGAGCGTTCAATGCCGAGATCGCGCATGGACGGGTCAAGCGCGAGGAGGCGGTCGTAAGCGGCTTTGCCGTCGGCGCGTCGACCGAGCTTCAAGGCGGCCTCGGCGAGGTCGTGGAGCTGCGCGGGATCGAGCTGATCGAGGACGGGGAGCCAGGCGTCGACGGCGTCGGCGTCACGGCCGAGGGCAGCGGCGGCGTCCCCGAGGAGCAGGCGGGCGTCCTCGCGGGTGGGAGACTGGAGAACCGCGGCTTTCAGCTCGATCAAGGCGTCGTTGTGGCGGCCGGCGTCGAACAGGGCGCGGCCGAGGGCAACGCGCAGGGGGACGTTCGTCGGCGTCATGGCGACGGCCTCGCGCAGGGCGCCGAAGGGGTCGACGGGGCGAGGGTTCGGAGGCGTGACGCGGTCAGCCATCGAGGGCTCCGAGGAGTTGACGGGCGAGGGGCGGGACGGCTGCGGCGAAGAGGAGCATGGACGCGATGATCGTGGCCTGGAGCACATCCTCGGCGCGGCCATACCAGAGCAGCGCTGCGGCGACGAGCGCGACGGCGAGGCTGAGTTCGGCCGGCACCTCGGACACCCGGACGATCGGCTTCATTCCCGGACGCTTGAGACGTAGGTCGCGATCAAGCTGCCGATCCCGCCGCGTGGGCTCGATACCGAGCGCCTCGCCCCAGGCGCTCGTCGCAGTCTCCCAGTCGCCGGCCGCCAGACGGGCACGGGCGAGGCCGTGGAACGCCTCGGCGCGACGGGGATCTGCCGAAACTGCCGCCTCAAACGCCTCGATCGCGGGCGAGTGGTGCCCCTCACGGAGGAGGTGGAAGCCGAGGACGGTGTGCGTCTCGGCGTCGGCCGGGGCCAGCTCCCGAGCGGTCTCCAGCGCGCGACGTGCCTCGCCTGCGTACTCCAAACGATCCGCGATG
The DNA here is from genome assembly GCA_903844155.1 of uncultured Pseudomonadota bacterium. GTDB lineage: Bacteria > Myxococcota_A > UBA796 > UBA796 > SXON01 > CAIUMM01. The sequence goes on from CAIMSU010000117.1 coordinate 88,748, forward strand.
AAGCCCAACAGTGCGTGGTAGGCAGCGGCTTCGGGGCGTAGCTGAACGGCCTCGCGCGCGAACGGGAGCGCGTCCCTGAATCGATGCTGCCCGGCCAGCGTCGTCGCGAGATCCGCAGCCAGCCCGGCATCGCCCGGGGAGAGCGACATCGCCTCCCGGAAGCTGGCCTCGGCGTCCACGACCCGCCCCGCTGCGCGAAAAGCACGGCCGCGAACACGGAGGAACTCGGGAGACGGCGACTCCCGTTCGGGCAAGCGCTCGGCGAGCAACGCGGCCTCACCCGCCTTGCCCATCGCGAGCAGGGCTTCGACGCGGCGGAGCTCGGGGCTCATCGCGCGCGCACGGGGACGAAGGAGGGGGGCATCAACCAGAGAGACATCACCGGCCGCGAGACGTTCCCACAGGGTAGCCGCGGGGTGGGGGTTTTGCACGGGTCAAGGGCTAGACCTCACGAGGCGGAACCCGAAGTCGTAGTCGGCGTAGTCCGGAGGGGCGTCGGCGTCGTCGCGGGCAGCGATGCGGTATTCGTTCGCCTCGGAGCGCCAGCCACCACCGCGAACCACACGGAAGGATCCCGACGACGGCCCCGCGGGATCGGTGTCGGGCAGGCCGTCGCTGTACCCATCGGTCACATCATACCAGTCGCCCACCCACTCGAACACGTTCCCGCTCATGTCGCACAAGCCCCAGGCGTTCGCTGCAAGGGTGCACACTTCGTGCCCAAAGGTCCCTGTGTCCCCGGCGTTCTCGGAGGTCCATGCCACCTCGGTAGACGTGTCGGATCCGGAATACTCGGTGTCCTCCCCGGCCCGCGCCGCAAACTCCCACTCCGCCTCGGTTGGAAGCCGGTAGCCGTCGCACGCGTAGGGGTTCGAAACGTAGGCGGCGGCGAGATCGGACCCGTCGGCCAGATAGCAGTCGTCCAGGCCCTCCTGGTCTGAGACCCAGTTCGCGTATCTGGCGGCCTCGTGCCAGGTCATGCTGTCCGCAGGACAGTCCGCAGCGGTTCCCGTGCAGGGGTAGCCGTAGTCCATCGAAGTGTAATCCCAGCACGTGTTGTCAGGGTCCCACTCCCACTCCGAACGCGTCACCTCGTTCTGCCCGATGTAGAAGTCGTGGGTCAACGTGACCTCGTGGTCGAGATACAAATCGGCGGTATCCGCCACGCCGCCCCCCATCGTGAAGGTACCGGCCGAGACGTACACCATCGCGCCGCTCGTCGTCGTGGTGTAGTCGCCGCAGTTGCAGCTCGCGCGCGCCGCGCAGTCGCTGTCCTGGCAGTCCACGAAGCCGTCCAGATCGTTGTCGATGCCGTCGTCGCAGACCTCGTCGGCACAGACCGACTCGTCGAATTCGCAACCCGGGGTGCAACCAAGGACGCCCCCGTCATACCCGATATCGGTACAGCTAACGCCGCCAATCTCCGCGCCGTCGCAGTCCTCGCTGGGGTCGATCACGCCGTTCCCACACGCCGGGCACGAGGCGTCGGTCGCGCAATCGGAATCGTGACAATCCACGGCGCCGTCGCCGTCGTTGTCGACGCCGTCGTTGCAGACCTCAATCGTGGTGCAGGCGGACGTGTCGTACCCGCAGGCCCCGGTGCAAGCCAGCGTGCCGCCATCGAAGCCGAGATCGCCGCAGCCTAGACCGCCAAGGTCCGCACCGTCGCACGCCTCGCCATTGTCGATCACGCCGTTGCCGCACGCGCACGCCACGTCCGAAGCGCAGTCGGGATCGGCACAATCCGCGGCCCCGTCGCCGTCGTCGTCCACGCCGTTGGTACAGTCCTCGGACGGGGCCGTCGGGGCAGAGTCGCCACCTTGGTGGCTGCTGACGGTGTCGGCGGTCGACCTGCAAGCGACCGCCGCCAGGCCGACGCCGAGCGCCAGAGCGAGGACGCGGGTGGAGCCCAGGGAGCACGGCACAGACACACTCAACGACATCCGCACTCTACCACCGGATCTCGCCTCGCCCCTCCTCCCCCCGCCGTACTCGGCGGGGGGAGGTGCCCCGAAGGGGCGGAGGGGGGCGCCCAACGCGCGCAGCGCAACGCTCCGGCCGCGTCGCCAGCGGCGGAGGGCCTGGGCGGGGGGGGCGCCCGGGAGTAAGGGGCACGCGGGACCAAAGCGGCGTCCCGCGCAATGCGTGGATCGGCTCCGGGCCGAGCAAGCCGCCCAAAGGATCCCCGGATACCCCGCGCCGATGCCCACCAGCACGTCTCCCCTCGCCCAACCGCTCACTCTCCCGTGCGGAGCCGTTCTCCGCAACCGGATTGCCAAGTCGGCGATGAGCGAGGACCTCGCGGACGTCGGAAACATCCCCGGAGAACGCCTGTTCCGCGTCTACCAGCGCTGGGGCGCGGGCGGGGCCGGGCTGCTGATCTCGGGCAACATCATGGTCGACAGGGCGGCGCTCGGCGAGCCGGGAAACGTGGCGGTCGAGAGCGACGCGGACCTGAGCGCGCTGACGAAGCTGGCGCAGAGCGCGACGATGGACGCGTTCGGGCATCCGACGGGCACGGCGATGTGGGCCCAGATCAACCACCCCGGAAGGCAAGCACCGAGGTTCCTCGTGCCAAAGCCGGTGGCGCCCTCCGCGGTTCCGCTCACGCTCCCGGGTGCGATCTTCGCAGCCCCACGCGCGCTTACGGCGGAGGAGATCCCCGCCATCATCGCCCGCTTTGCCCGCACCGCAGCGCTGTGCAAGCGGGCCGGGTACACCGGCGTCCAGATCCACGCAGCCCACGGCTACCTCGTCTCGCAATTCCTCTCGCCGCTCTCGAACCTCCGCGACGACGCCTGGGGTGGAGATGCTGTGCGGCGAAGGCGCTTTCTCGTCGAGATCGTGCGCGCGATCCGTGCAGCCGTCGGCCCCGCTTTTCCCATCGGCGTGAAGCTCAACTCCGCGGACTTCCAGCGCGGCGGCTTTGACGAGGAGGAGTCGATGGACGTGGTCGCGGCACTGGAGGCCGAGGGGATCGACCTTTTGGAGATCAGCGGCGGCACCTACGAAAAGCCAGCTACCTCCGGCACCATCGAGGCGACCCGCGCCAGCACCCTCGCCCGCGAAGCCTACTTCCTCACCTACGCGCGCAAGGTCCGCACCCACACGCGACTGCCGCTGCTGCTGACCGGGGGCTTTCGGAGTCGGTCGGGGATGGAGTCGGCGCTGTCGGAGCAGGTCGGCACTCAGGCCGACGAAAGGGCAGGTGCTGTCGACATGATCGGCCTCGCGCGCCCGTTCGCCCTGGAACCGGAGATCGCCCGGGGCCTGCTCGACGGCACGGTCACCGAGAGCCGCGTCCAGCCACGGCGGACGGGCGTCAACCAGATCGACGGGTTCCTCGAAATAACCTGGTACACCTTCCAGATCCACCGGATCGGTGCCGGCAAGGACCCGCTGCCGGACGTGAGCCCCTGGCGCGTGTTCGCCGACATGGGGTCACGGACGTTGTTCCGAACCCGGCGGTAGTCTTCGCGTTCCGATCGCCCAAAGATAGAGGCGTTACCGTTTCTTTTGAGGGGGCGCTGAAGGCGCCCCCTCCGGCCGCCCTTCGGGACGGCCTACCCCCCGTTGATCCCCCCGGTGGGCTTCAGGCCGCCGAGGAGCGGAGCAGGCCGCTGGGGATGCCGGCGCCGCGCGGCGGACGCTCCCCGGCGGTGCGTCAACCAGCCGCTTCCGCTGACACGCGATACCCGATCCCCATGACTCCTACGCGATCGAGCACCCGCGCCACCTCCGGCCGTCGCCGGCTGCTGGACGAGGTAGAGCGGCTCGCTCAGGAGCTTCGGCCGGGTCAGCACCAACGCATCGAGGAGACGCTCGCGGCGCTCATCGGCGGGGAGGGCCGGGATTATGGCATCTCCCCGGACGAGTTGTTCGCGGGGGGGGTCCCGCGCATCCGGCCGGTGCTGGTGCAGCTCGCGGCACAGAGCGGCGTAAATGCAGGGCCAACGCCGGGTACCCAGGACGTGGCGATGGTCGCAGAGCTGCTGCACGCCGCCGTCATCCTGCACGACGCGGCGTTGGGACGGCGCGAGGGCCTGCGCCGACGGGCTGCCCGACGGGTGCTGCATCGCGCCGGGCACTGGCTCGGCGGGAACCACCTGACGCTGCGGGCGCTCGAGATTGCGCGTAGGGCGCCGGCTCCCGAGATCCTCGGCGACGCGTTGGACGCGTTGCGTGAGGTGACGGAGGGGCAGGCATTTGGTGCTTCGTTGCAGGAGCGGACGCCGACGCCAGCGGACGTGTTGCAGCACACGGAGAGCCAGGCGGGAGCCGTGCTGGCGTTTTCGTGTCGCGCGGGCGGGAGGCTCGCGGGCGTGAGCCGACCGGCGCTGACCCGGTTGGGGCGGTACGGGCGCCATACCGGTGTGGCCTTCCAGCTTGCCGAGGATCTTGCGGCGTTTGACTCGACGGAGGGGTTGGAGGCGCTGACGAGGCTGGCGGTCAGCGGCCGACCGGTGCTCGCCGTGGCGTTCGCGGCTGAGCGCGACGAGGAATTGGCGAGGTTGTGGCGGGAGCTTGGCGACGAGGAGGACGACGACGTCGCGGCGCGCGTGGCGGAGCGGGTCGGGGCGACGGGCGCGATCGGCAAGGGACGCGAGGCCATGCTGGAGCACGTCTGGAGCGCACGACGGGCGTTGTCGGAGCTGCCGGAGACGCCCGCGCGGGGGGCGATGGATCGGATTGTCGGCAGCCTGGCGGGGTAGAACGAGCCGCGTTCTACCGCCAACGCTGCGCGACGGGCATGCGGCGCCCGATCCCGAAGGCGCGCTGGCTGACGCGCAGCCCGGGCGCGGCCTGAGCCCGCTTGTACTCGCTGCGGACGACGAGCCCGACGACCCGCTCGACGAGCGCGCGATCATGTCCGAGGCCGACGATCTCGTCGATGCCGCGCTGCTGCTCGACGTACAGCCGCAGGATGGCGTCGAGCACGGGGTAGGGCGGGAGCGAGTCCTGATCCGTCTGGTTCGGCGCGAGCTCAGCGGACGGGGGCTTCTGTACGGTGGCGACGGGGATGACGGGCCCGTCGCGGTTGATGTAGCCGCAGAGGCGGTAGACGTCGGTTTTGTACACGTCCGCGATAACGGCGAGCCCGCCGCACATGTCGCCGTAGAGCGTGCAATAGCCCACGGCCAACTCCGACTTGTTGCCGGTCGTGAGCACGAGATGGCCGAGGCGGTTGGAGATCGCCATCAGCACGGTGCCGCGAGCGCGCGCCTGCAGGTTCTGCTCGGTGACGTCGCCGGGGACGGGCGGGATGACGGTGCCGAGCGCCGCCTCAAGTCGGCCGACGGTCTCGGTGATCGGCACGATCTGCCACGGGACACCCAGGTTCTTCGCCAGCGCCGCCGCGTCGACGACCGAGCCCTCCGACGAGTACGGGCCCGGCATCCCGACCGCGAGGCAGTTCTGGGCCCCGAGCGCCCGGACGGCGATCGCCAGGACGAGGGCGCTGTCGATGCCCCCCGAGAGCCCCAGCACCGCCGTCTTGAACCCGCAGCGCGCCGCGTAGTCCCGCACGCCGAGCGTCAGCGCGCCGAGCACCTCCTCGGCGTAGCCAGGATCCGGCACGGCGACGGCCTCGCCGTCCGTCTCCACGATCGTCACCTCGGCCTCGAATTGCGCCAGTTGGGCGAGGATGTTGCCCTGCGCGTCGCTCACCAGCGAGGCGCCGTCGAACACGAGGTGGTCGTTCCCGCCGACCTGGTTGCAGTAGACGAGCGGGGCGCGGGCCTGCGCCGCCTGGGCAGACACCAGCCGGCGGCGATCCGCCGCTTTGCCAGGGTGAAAGGGCGAGGCAGAGAGGTTCACCATCAAGTCGGCGCCCGTCAGGCAGGCGACGGGGTCCAGCGCGTAGCGGTGCGCCGGGAACATCCCGGGCTCGTTCCAGAGGTCCTCGCACACGGTCACCGCGATGGAGAGCCCGCCGACCTCCACGATGCGCGGCGACGCCTCCGGCACGAAATACCGGCTCTCATCGAACACATCGTACGTCGGCAGCAGCGTCTTGTGGCGGACGGCGACGATCTCGCCGCGGTAGGCGACGACCGCGCTGTTCCGCAGGCCTCCAGCCTCCCAGGGGCACCCATAGATCGCGATGACGTCGTTCTCGCGCGTGGCGGCGGCGACGGCCTCGGCCTCCTCGCGACAGGCGGCGAGGAGGTCCCGCCGGAAAATCAGGTCCAAAGGCGGGTATCCGCAGATCGCGAGCTCGGGGAGCAGCGCTACCCGGGCGCCCTCCCGCGCCGCATGCGCGATCACCTCCCGGCAGCGCTCCCCGTTCCCGACCACGTCCCCGACGATCGGCGCGATCTGCCCGATGCAAACGCGCAATCAGTACCCGCCGGTTTCCCGCCACGCGGTCGCGTTCAGCCCGATCAGGAGCGGTCCGCCAAGCGCGAGGCAGAACACGGTGATCGGGAAGAAGCTCGTGGTCTCGATGTCGCCCATGCCGTCGAACCCGGCGGCCGAGAGCGCCTGGTTGAAATCGCCGTAACCCGCGCCGAAGCTGAAGATGAGCGAGAGGAAGCCCGCCGCGCAGAGCGCGCCGCCAGCCAACCACAACACCGTGCGAGTCATCCGAACCTCAGGGGGGTCGCATGGTAACCCGCGCGGGGGCGGCGTGCCATGCCGACGATGCCTGGCGCGGGGGGAGTGCCCACCAAGGCCGCCCCGCCGAACGGGATCACGGTGGATCGGGGGGAATCATGCTGGGATCGCCGTAGCAGACGATCGTTCCGGACACCGTGAGGCCGCACGCCGAGCCTCCGCCGAGCTGATAGGTAACCCAGAGATCACCATCGGGGGCCGGATAAGTACCCTCATCCCAGGACCGATATGGCCCGCCGCCCCAGCACACCGCGGCGGTTCCATCCACATCCACACCGCACGCAACAAAGTCACCGGCGCTCAGGCTGGAGAAAGGGCCCGCCGCAGGCTCCCCCCATGCGCCCTCGCCCCAGCAGTCAGCCGTGCCAGCCGCATCAAGCAGGCAGCACTGCTCCACGTCGCACACCATCGACGCGTAGCCACTTTCAGACGGCACCGAATCCGGGCGGAAATTGTTGGTGTTGCCCCAGCAGGCCGCGGTGCCGTCCAGGGTGAGGGCACCCTCGACCCCCCCCCGCCGAGCTGGCCGAAGACCTCCCCGTTCGGCGGGTTGATCCAGTACGAAAACTCAGGATAGTAGTCCAATCCCCAGCATTGAAGCACCCCGTTCGAGTCGAGCGCGCAGCCGTCATAGCCCGAGGCTCGAACCTCTTCGAACGCCCCCTCGGGCCACGGCGCGTCTGGATCCCCCGGCCAACACGCGATGGATCCCGCATCATCGAGCGCGCACGCCCCGGGCCACCCCACGCTGACGGCGGCGAACGGGCCGGAGGGGACGGCATCCAACTGCCCGTACTCGTCGGACCCCCAACAGGCGAGCATCCGGTCCTCGGTGAGCGCACAGCAGTCCCCGGCGCCGCAGGATGGCGCGCTCCAAGGTCCGGAGGAGCCGATGGGGGTGGTCGTGTAAGAACCGTTGCCAGTGTCGGTGTCGGTGTCCGTGTCGGTGCCAGTGTCGGCGTCCGTACCGGTGTCGGTGTCCGTGTCGGCCGCGGCCGTGTCTGTGCCCGTCGTGTCCACGTCCGGCGCGGTGTCGAGCGGCTGGAAGTCTGCAGTGGACCAGGGGGTTCCCGCCTTCGGGGTGCAGGCTGCGCACAGGCTCGTCAGCAACACCAGGGTTCGGTGGCTGCGGTTCATGGGCTCTCCTGGCCGGCTTCGTCGGCATCTTCGGCGTCTGGCACCCCATTCCCCTGGTTGTCGTCGTCCGCGTCGATCCAGACCACGTGCGGTGGAACGAGCGGGTCGAGGCTTCCGATCGGGGGGCCGGGCGCGAACGGGCCCGGATCACGCGGTGTCGGGCGGGTGGGGCCCAGACGCAGAGGCACATGCGGGTCGGTGGCCGGCCGACCAATCGTCGGTAGCGGCACGTACGCACCGGAGGTGAAAATGCAGATCGGCGCGGGGGCCGTCGCCGGGTCGGCCTGCCGAATCCTGAATCGCAGGGTGGTCCCGGTGACCGTGTACCGGAGCACGGCGGCGTCGAACCCCGTCCATTCCCAGTCCAATCCGGGCTTGCGGCCGTACCCGTTGCTGTCCGTCGTCGCGATCGCCGCAGCCTCATCCAGGGTCGGCACGAGCGAATGGTAGTCGAAGTCCGTCGTGCCCTCGAACTCGACCCGCGCCGACGTGCTCGGTGCGTACTGATCGAGCCAGAACAAGTAGGCGAACGACCATCCTGGCCCGGGGGCAAGCTCGAACCGGATAACGGTCAGGCCGTTCCTGTTCTCCACGAGGGTCACGGCGTTGGACCCGTTGATCAGCGCCTTCAGCCGGCCAAACGCGAACCAGGCGGGCTTCGGCCAGCAGTCGAGACCCTGCGTGAAGATGTCGCCCTCGACGTACGACTCGTCGTGCAGGCTCGAGCCCGCGCTGGGGCCCCAGTTGGCGTAGAGGCCGTTAGCCTCCTGCATCGGCAGGCAGAACGTGAACCAGGAGCAGCTCGCCACCCCGCGGGCGACGTGCAACGCGAGGATGCGAACCAGCATCGCCGCCTGGAAGGTGGTGTTCGTGTTGGCGTAGTAGCCCGCGGAGGCGTCGTGGCTCCCCGGGTTCACCTCCCCCGTCGCGTTCGGATCCACCGACGGGAAGCCGATCTCGCCCAGGGTCAGGTCGAACGTAATCCCCAGCGGGTCGCAGACCGCCGCGAGCGTCGCCCGGAACGTCGCGACGTCCTGGGCCTGCCGCTCAGCATCGGCGTAGATCCAGGCTTTGGGCTGCAGTGCGTTCCCCTTGTTGTCGTGGTCCTTCCCATGGTACCAATGGTACCCAAGCTCGTGCACGAGGTCCGCGGCCGAGAGCCCGAGCGTGTCCGTGTGATCGTGTGACTCGGGCGGCCAATGGAACCCGGCGGCGGCGCAGGTCGCCTTCCAGGCCTCACCGCCCCGGACGGGCGCGCGCGGGCTGGACGTCTGGATCGCGCGCCACCACGCCACCTCGGTGTCCATCGCGCCCACCACCGCGGCGAGCCAGGCACAGCTCGTCGCGAAGTCATCGACGCCGTCCTTGATGGCCCACGACGACAACTCCGTGACCCGGAACCGCACCTTGGGGAGCAGATTCCGGATCGGCCCGGCCACCAGCGCACAGTACCGGCCAGCCTCCATCGCACCCTGCGCGATCTCGGTCGCGGTCTCGCCCGTGCTGGTGACGGAGGAGCCCGTCGGCCAGAAGCCGTTGAACTCGTTGCCAAGCTCGATCGCCGCGACCACGTCGTACACACGGAGCGTGACCGGGTGCGCGCCGCCGCCACCGCCCAGCGACACGAACGCGCCATCGATCTGCGCCAACCACTCGCCGATCCCGGTCGCGAACGCAGCGATGGCCAGGCTTTTCCGCCGCGCACACTCCATTCGGTAGGGCGCCGCCTGAACCCTCGGATGCCGGCCCACGGCCGCCTCGGTGTCGCCGGTGGGCCAGACGCTAACGGCCACCTTCTCGTAGGCCCGGATGTCACTGGTGGCACCCGCCGTGTCCGCCGCTGGGAAGCTGTAGTCCGCGTCGTCCCAATAGAACCCCGCCCATCCCGCTGTAGACGGCACCAGCACCCCGCTCTGCCAGCCTGGCTTGCCGGCGGCGACGGAAGCCCAGAGCGTGCCGTCCTTGAGCGGCGACGTGGCGTCCCGATCCGCCCCGGCGCTGGCGCCCGTCACCGCGATGACCCAATTCAACCCGTCGCCGCCGCCGGGGTTGAACGGTGTCAGGTTCACCTTCAGCCCGAGCAGCAGGCAGCGCACAACGAGCTGGGTGGCGAACCCGAGGCAGGCGTACCCGCTGCCAGTCGTGGATGAGGCGCCGATCTGGGCCAGGATCACAGCCGGAGGCGGGACGATCTTCCCGTCGTTCCACATCGGGATCCCTTCGGTGTACCGTTGGTTGCCCCGCGTTCCGTGCAGTTGCGTCGGGTTGGGGAACACGGCGCCCCAGAACACCTCGCAGGCCCCGACCCGACGGAGCGTTCCGCCCCCCATGTCCGAGATGTCCGCGGCGATCCGGGCATAGCTTCCGAGACGACCGAGGTCGCCCGGCTCCGTTCCGTCGGTCCGCGGGAACACCCCCTCGGCCACCCCGAGCTGGTAGGTGCCCGTCATCGCCCCCTCGCCGAACGTGATGCCATGCTCAGCGCCAGGGTCCACCGCACGGCGGTCGTGCCGCGACGCTTCGTCCGGCCAGTCCGCTCCGCGCAGCACAGCATCGACCAGCTCGCGCGCGACAGCCTCATCCTCCTCCGGGCGCCGGGCGTGCGGCTGCACGCCGTGGGTGCGCAGCGCGGTGAAGATCTGCCGGACGGTCAGCGCGGCGCTCCAGCCAGGGCGACGGATCGGCAGGTCCAGCGCGCTCCAGAGCCAAGGAAGATCCTCGTACATCGGGTGACCCGTGCCGCAGTCGCCACCGGGCGCAAGGTTCCCCGCCGGCATCGAGGTCGGTGCGATGTTGCCGGCAGCCTCCGGCATCCCCGCGAACGCCCGGCCGGGCGCAGGGTTCCCCGCCGGCATCGCCCTCGGGGCGATGTTGCCAGAATCGCCGGCGTACGCCCGCGCAAGCATCGTCAGAACGGCTTGCCACCGACGTACACATCGCACGTGACCCACTCCAGCGCCCCGTTGCCACCGGCAAGGATGGTCGGCGCGAAGAAGGGCGACAGGGGGCTCGCGGTCGTGGTGATGCCCTTGATGTGCTTCGGCACGGTGGAGAGCGTGGCTGTCGCGATCGGCGTGGAGTGCGTGGTGAAGTACGTGCTGTGGCTGTCCGGCCCCTCGTCGTGTCGGGCGCCGACCTTCGCGTTCGTGCCGCTGCGCGCCAGCACGATCATGCTCTGCTGGACCTCCTTGACCTTCAGGCCCCAGTCCTGGACGGCGAGCGCGGTAGCCTTCTCGCTGCCGTCCGCGTTGCTTTAGAACGTCATCGACGTTGCGACCTTGACCCAGATAGCAGACATTCGAACTCCTAGTCTCGAAACCGTACACTGCTGACGTGAGACCGTCAAGCGGTTTCCGGTGCAGCACCCCTCCACGCCCGCGCCCCCGATTTCTTGATACCTTCCCGCACTCTGGAGACCGCATGACCCCACACGCCCCCCTCATCCGTCACCCGCTTCGCCTCCTCGTCCCCATCGCCCTCGCGTTCGCCCTCGCCTGTGGCGGTGGCTCCAAGACGACCCCGCCGCCTCCGCCGCCCCCGCCTCCGATCCCGGTGGCGCCCACCCCGACGCCCGAGGCCCCGCCCACGCCCGTCGCACCGCCCCCGCCCGTCGCCAAGACCTTCGATCAAGTGGCGTTCCAGTGCTGCAATTCAGACCGCGCCGACCGCCTGGTCGACAAGTACACGGACGTTGAGGCCAAGCTCGCCGCGGGCGACGGCGACCACGTGAACGGCCAGTACACGGGCCTCTCGGGCATCGCCCAGGGTGCGATCGACAAGGGCGGGTACGGGCCGGCCGACAACGCTGTGCTGAAGCGGATCGTAGAGGCCTGCACCGCTTCTGAGAAGACCGACCTCGCCGGCAAGCGTGCCGCGTTCAAGGCGCTCTCCACCGACGTGATCACGTTCGCCCGCGCGCACGCCGGCTCGGGCCAGAACAAGATCGCCCAGGTGCATTGTGCGGCGGACAACGCCGACTGGCTCCAGAAGGGCAGCACCGTCGAGAGCCCCTACGGCGGGGCAGCGGGCTGCGGCAGCTTCCAGTGATCGCCTACATCGTCGACGCGGTCCGGTCCCCGATCGGCCGCGGTGGCTCGGGCAAGGTCCCGGGCGCCTACGCCAACGTGCGCCCGGACGTGCTCGCGGGCGCGGTGCTCAAGGAGCTGGCGCTGCGGACCGGCATCGATCCGGCGACGGTGGAGGACGTCATCCTTGGTTGCGTGACCCAGGTCGGCGAGCAGGGGCTGAACATCGCACGAAACGCCGCGCTGCTGGCGGAGTTTCCCGTGGACGTGACCGGCACGAGCGTGAACCGCATGTGCGGAAGCTCGCTGCAGGCGGTGAATTTCGCGGCGATGGGCGTGGCGTCGGGGTTCCAGGACCTCGTGATCGCTGGCGGCGTCGAGTCGATGACGCGCGTGCCGATGGGCAGCGACATGATGCTGAACGGCAACATGGTCACCCCCGCGCCCGAGCTCTCCTGGCGCTACAGCATCGTGCCGCAGGGCACCTCCGCGGAGCTCGTCGCAAAGCGGTTCGGGCTCACGCGCGGGGAGCTGGACAGCTTCAGCCTGGAGAGCCACGTCCGCGCCGCGCGCGCGCAGGACAACGGCTGGTTTGACAACGAGATCGTCCCGGTCTGCGGCGTTTCGCGCGACGAGGGCATCCGCCGTGACACCACCCTGGAGCGCCTCGCGAAGCTCAAGCCGGCGTTCGCGAACGACGGGCTGACTACGGCAGGTTCCTCCTCGCAGATCAGCGACGGTGCGGCGGCCGTGCTCATCGCGAGCGAGCGCGCCGTGAAGCGCTACGGGCTGAAGCCCCGCGCGAAGATCATCGCGATGGCAACGGCCGGCGTCGACCCGACGATCATGCTCACCGCCCCCATCGGCTCCACGCGCAAGGCGCTGCACCACGCTGGCCTTGGCGTCGGCGACATCGATGCTGTCGAGATGAACGAGGCGTTTGCCTCAGTCGTCGTCGGATGCTCGCGCGCGCTGGAGCTCGACCCGGCGAAGGTGAACGTGCACGGCGGCGCCATCGCCCTCGGCCACCCGCTCGGCGCATCCGGCGCGCGCTTGATCGCCACGTTGCTGGGTGTCCTCGACCGTACCGGTGGTCGGCGCGGTCTCGCGACGATGTGCATCGGCTTTGGACAGGGCATCGCGACCATCATCGACCGGGACGTCTAGTGCCCGAGCCCGGCGCTGTCGCCTGCGTCATGCCCGGCACGCCGGGCCGCTGGCCCTTCGCGGGGCACGTGCGTGGGCGTTGGGAAGCAGGCCCCGTGCAGATCGCATGGGCGGGACGCCTCGCACACTCCGCCCTGCCGGATGAGGCCTGGGAGGCCGCACAGGCCCTTCGCGACGTCCTCGCCACGGTGACGGGCGACGGGCGGTTCGACGTCATCGCGCGGGCGTGGGCAGCCGTCGGCACGCTGCCAGAACGCTGGAAGACACGGGAGGACCTGTGCCTCCTCTTCGCGGCCGCGGACCCGGCGGGCATCCTGCTCTCGGCGGCGGGCGTGGCGAACGTGTACGTGGAGGCCACACCCGGGGGCTGGGTCGCCGCGGCGCTGTCCGGATCGCCGCTCTACACCGAGCCCGGCGTGCCCGAACGCGCCCCCGTTCCGCAGCCCTCGCTCCGCCCAGGCACCCGCTTCATCGGCCTGCCCAGGGATGTGGCACTTCCAAAGCCGAAAGACCTCGCGCTCGCGTGCGGGGTGCGCTCGTGAGCACCGACGGGTCCGACCCCACCGTACCGACCAGGCGCCAGATGACGCTCCTCTCGGGCGACCTCACCGGCGTCGACCTTCGCGCCCAAACGGACGTGCTCATCGACGCCGTGCGCTGCGCCGGCGACCACCCCCTCGGCCCGCTCCTCGACGCGCTCGCCGAGGCCGATCCGCTCGCGCTCGCCGAGGTCGTGTGTGGCACGCGCTCACCCGGAGGCGCTGCGCTGGTGCTCGCCGCGTTGACCCACGCCGAGCGCATCGAAGGCGCGCTCTCCCCTCGCGGAGCGTGGCCGCGCCTCCTGGAGCTTGGCGGCCCGGAAGCCGCGCTGCCAGTGCTGACCACCGCCGCGCGTCGCCACCCCGGCGCAAGCTGGCTCGTCGCGCTCTCACGCAAGGTCGAGGGCAACAAGGCCGGCCTGGCGCACCTCACGGCATGTGCGAATCACCCCGCGTTCGCCCAGGCCTGTCGCAACCACGCCGAGGCCGGCCACGTCGAGGGGCTCGTGCTCGCCTCGGGTGCCACGGGTCGGTCTGAGCCCGCCGCTGCGCTGCTCGGCGTCGGCAAGTTCGACGCGATGTTGCGAGCCGCCGGGGCCGCGCTCGACACAGCGCCCGAGAGCCCGCTCGTCGCTCAGCTCGCGGCGGTCTGGGGGCCCGAGCCCGACGACCTGTTCGTCCGCATCCTCCCCATCCTACGCCGTAAACAGGCTGCCGAGGCGCTTCGTAGCCACTGCCGGCACCTGCCGAAGTCCGCGCGGCTGCTGGATTTGATCATCCGCGGGATGGTCTGACCGGGTCGTCCTGCCCGTGGTGGCCTGCGGCCCTGGCGCTCGCGACCGCCTGCACCCCGCGAGGCGTCTGCGTGGACCTCCGCGAGGACACGGGATTCCCAAACGTCATCCAACCCTACGACGTGTGGGTCGACAGCGCAGATCGTAAGGTTTGGAGCACCGCGTTGGGCACGGCGACCGCCACGGCCGTCGATCCAGACGCCGCCGTTGAACTCCAGAGTGAGCGCCTCCGCGAGGATGCCTTCATCAACCCCGAGATCGTGACCGACGACCTGCACCACGTCTGGATCTCCAGCGGTCACAGCCCCGCGCTTTTTGAGTGGGATCCGGCAGCGGACGCGCGAAACGGGTTCGACTTCCTCGACGTCACCTCGATGATCCAGCCGCGGCCGGGCGGTGGCGTCGTCGCGCTCGGCCACCTCAAGGGCGTACGCACACTGGTGGAGGTCGACGACGACGGCGCGCTCCTCGCCAGCGTGGCGGTACCGGACGACGCCGCGGGCATCGTGGCGGACCCTGAAGGGGTGTTGCTGCTGAACCCCGCCGGGTCCCGTCGCCAATGGTCGGATCTCGCCGAGATCGGCACCTGTACCCTGCCCTTTTCGGCGGAGAACGGGGCGCGGCTGGCCGACGGGAGCGCGATCATCACGATGGACGGCACCATCGGGTGGTCGGACTGCGCCGGACACACGCGGTCCTGGGCGGTGGGGGTCGAGGACAAGGAGGTGGTCCCGTACGGATCCGGCGTGTTGATCCTCGATCGTATCGGGCCCGTGGAGCCAAACCTCGGCGAGGCCTGGTACCTCGACCCGCCACGCCCGGCTGAGGGCTTCGAGGGCACGTTGGCTCCCAGCTTCGAGACCGCCAAGAACAGTGGCTTCGGCGGGATCGACGAGCAGACCGGCATTTTGTGGGTGAACAGCGAGGGGACCGCCCAGGTCGTCGGCTTCGACCCCTCGACCGGGGCGCAGGTCGACGCCGTCACGCTCGGCACCTTCGCAGACGGCCTCGCCCCCAACCCCGATCCATCCAGCTCCGACGCCGGTTTTGTCGCCACCGGCCGGCTCTCCGACTCCGTCGTACGCGTGGCGAACGACGCAGACGGCGTCGGCCGGGTTGTCGCGCGCACCTCCTACGTCCGCTGGCCCTACTCGCCCGTCCAGGACGACGTCGCCGGGCTCGTCTGGCTCCTCCAGCAGACGGACGGCGTGCTCTGGGGCATGGACCAGGCCACGCTCCTGCCGATTCAACGCCTCGACCTTGGCTTCTCGCCGAACCCGCTGCTCACCTTCTCGACCGCGACGCTCGACCCCGACCGTCGCCGGCTCTGGGTCGCGGAGAGCTACGCGGACGAGCTGGTCGAGGTGGACGCTGACACCGTCACGGAGCTTGGCCGTTGGCCCCTCGGCGGCCCGACCATCACCGACCCGGACATCATCGGCGAGGTGGCGGTGCGCATCGATCCGCTCGATGGCGCCGTGTTCATCGGGCGGACGATGGACGGACGCCTGCAGCGCTTCGACCCGGACAGCCAGACCCTTCAGACTACCGCCCTGACCGCCGACGAATCCAGCGCGCTGAACGGTGTGCGACAGGTGGACGTCCTCCGTGCGCCGTCCGAGCAGGGGGTTGTGTGGTTTGGCGGCCACGCGTTCGACGCCGCCACGCTCGACCGCGAGTCCGCCATGGATCTGCCCGCCGCCGTCGTCCTCGCCCCCGACCCCCGCGGCGGCTGGCTCGCCCTCTCCGACGATCAAGAGGCCATCGAACGCCTCGACGACGACGGCAGCGTCCGCGGCACCCTCCCCATCGCCGGGCGCTCCCTGAACGCCATGACCGTGCGGATGTCCGCGGACCTCCAACGAATTCTCGTCGGTCGCCCCGACGACGGAAAAGCCTGCTGGTTCGACGTGAAGGACGTGCGGTGATGCGGTTCCGACCGAGTCCGCGGGAGGCTTTGGTGCTGGCGGTGCTGGCTGGGGTGACGACGTGGCTCCACGCCGCCGAGTTCCTCGGGGCGTGGGCGCCGCTCCCCCTTCTTCGCGACCTGTGGACGCTCACCGCGCTTGGCCTGGCGCTGCCCCTCGCCGCGGTCAGGATCTCGCGTTGGTGGGCGTTCATCCTCCTGTACGCCCAGCCCGCGACGTGGCTCTGGGCCGCGGGTGCGCTCTACGCGGGCGACGACATCCGACACGGTGAACGCACCTTTGACGTCGATGCGCCGGCCGGCTGTCACATCGACCGGACGACGCGGCTCTACTTCCGCGGCGGGGGGACGCTCTGCGACTACGAGTGCGAGACCCTCTTCGCGCTTCAAGACGCCCGCGCCGACGCCGCCTGGCTCATCGTCGCCCTCCTCGGCCCGCCGCCCGGCTCCTACATGGGCACGTTGCCGACGGAGATGCAGGCGATCGACCTGGCGAAGGGGGCAAAACCGGTGGGTCTGACGGTCGACGAGGTCGCTGCCCGGTTCGCATCCCCGCTGAACGCGAAGGGCGTGTTCGAGAAGGGCGAAGCATGGCGGTTGACGGGCGGGGCGAAGGTGCCGCTGGCGACGGCCGCAGTCGGTGACGAAGGACTGTTGCTGTCGTGGGACGACGGGGCGACGCTGGACCTCTACGATCGGCACAGCGCCGTGCTCGTCGACACCTGGAGCCCGGTGACGACCAGCTCGGGGACGACACCGCCGGCGCCCCCCGATCGCTCGCGTGTGGGCGAGATCCCCGGGTTCGCGAAGGGCGCACGCGCCAAAGAGGGTAGCGACGCAAACGCCCTCTGGCTCCGCCGACGTTGGCTGCACGAACCCCGCAGCGACGCCGAGATCGCCGACCTGGCCCACGGCCTCGACGCCCACGGCATCACCACGATCTACCCGTTCATCGGGCCAATGCTGCCACCAAGCGCTCCCGGCCACGCCCACCCGGGCGAGCCCGCCCGCTTCGGCTGGCGCGACGGTGACACGCTGCGCCCCTACGATCCGCGCACCGCGCGGGCCTTCTTCGATCGCGCGCACAAGGCCGCCCCCGCGCTGAAGATCCTCCCCTGGACCGGGGGCGTGCTCGACACCGACGTCCACCTCGACGATCCCGCCTGGCGCGCCTCCTTCGTCGCATCGGCCGTCGCCCTTGTCGAGCTTGGCGCGGACGGCGTCCACCTGAACATCGAGCCGATGCCCGAAGCCCGCCTCGGCGACGACTACCTCGCGCTCCTCGACGCGCTGCACGCCGGCTTCGTCGCCGCGAACCACCCCAACGCCCTCGTCAGCGTCGCCGCCTACCCACCAACCACGCCGCTCCACCCCTACCCGGACGTGCACTGGTCCGACGCCTTCCTGACGAACGTCTGCGCCCATGCCGACGACGTCTCGGTGATGGCCTACGACACCGCGCAGACCACGCCCGAGGCCTACTCCGCGCTCGTCCGGACGTGGACGACGGAGCTTGCGACGGACTTTGTGCAGCCGCCACCGGGACTCGATGAGGCGGTCGCCGGCGTGACCGGAGAGAAGCCCGCCGCCGACCTCCCCAACGCCCGCTGCACCTGGCGCGTCGGCGTCCCCGACTACGATGACGACAAGCCGTGGCACCGCCCCGAAGCGGAGACGCTCGCTGCGGCACTACAGGCGTACAACGCGGCGAAGCACGCGTTCCCGTCGTCGGCATCGCTCCTGAGCACCCTCCTCGTCAAGCCCCCCGCCGGCCTCGCCCTCTACGCATCCTGGACCACCGATTCGCAAGAGTGGGCGCTGTTCGACACGGTCGGGCGGGGCGTCGGCCCGGGGAACACCGACATCCTGGAGACCGCGGAGTGACGCGTCGGGGCCGAGACTGGCGGTGCCCAGTCCAGACACCCCTCAAAAGTCGCCAAACGGATCCTGACCCGGGTCAAATGTCGGCGCGCAGGCGATTGAGCCCGCCACCGGGGGCCAACCCAGGTCGGCGACGCGATGGACTCCCGGCGTGACGCGGAATTAGGCAGGTTCATCCGTAGCGGCCTGCGCCGAGGGCGCCCGCTCCCGTCGCAATGAGCGCTCCCAGGCCGCCCGGTGAGGAAGCGGCGACATTTGACCCCGGTCACGTCCGGAATTGCGACATTTGACCCCTGTCTGCCGGCGGCACCGCCGCACACGCCCTCACCCCCGCCGACGCGGAAACCTCAACGGCGGCAGCTTCGGCAACGGCGGCAAAGGCAGGCGCAACGGCGCGAGCTGCCACGGCGCCTCCTCGTGCCGGCGAGCCTCGACGGACACCATGTGCGCCTTCCATGACGCCGCGCCAAACGTCGCGAGCAACATGCCGCCGGGTATGTCGACCGCCCAGTGCTGCTTGAGCAGCAACACGCTCGCGGAGACCAGCAGCGCGTTGGCAACCAGCACGATCCCCCACCTGCGGCTCGACTGAAACGTGAGGAACGCGCACAGGAACGCGTTCGCCACGTGCAACGAGGGGAAGGTGTTGACCTTCGGATCGGTCTCGAACAGCCATCGCACGAACGCGTCCGTCCACCCGCCACCGCCGGGCGCGACCGGGCGCGGTGCCGCGACTGGGAAGAACAGGAAGAACGGGAGCGCGAGCAGGGTGATCACGAGGTAGGCGGTGCCCGTGGCCCGGAACGCGTAGCGGTCGCGGGTGACGAGCAGCGTGACCAGAAAACTCATGTAGTACGCCGGCATGTAGACCCAGATGGCCTCCGGCGTGAACGGGATCAGCGTGTCGAGCGGGGTCGAGAACGCCGGGTGCGACGCGTGCTGGCTGATGCCCACGAAGAAATACATGCCCAGACCCGCCACGAACACGGTGAGGGCGAGCGGGATTCGGTCGGCGAGGGGCAGGTCGCGGTCGGTCATCGGGGTCAACGGGGATGTCACGGGGATGTCACAGCATCGTTCCCGGAGCGGCGGAAGTCAACCGGTTCCGGGGGTCTGGTGACCAACCGTGACCCCGCGCGATCGACCATAACTGCGGAGAGCATTTCTGGTACATCGAAGATGTACCAGAAATGCTCTCCGCAGTTATCGTGGATCCCTGAAGCGGGCGTCCGCCGCGGTCAGTGGCTCTCGGACGTATCGTACCCGTTCACACAGTCGGGATCGTTGCTGTCCGCGCCCTGGCGACCGTCGTTGTCCGCGTCGTCGTTGCAGGCGTAGGCGGTGTCGTAGCCGTCCTCCTCCAACAGGGTGAGCGGATCGCTGGCGCAAGCGGGATCATCGAGGTCGATCCAGCCGTCGCCGTCGTTGTCGAGGCCGTCGTTGCACTCGGTCTTCGGGTCGGTCTCGTCGTCGTCGGTCGCGTCGGTGCAGCCGGGGTCGGCGCGGTCGATGACGGTGTCGCCATCGTTGTCGACGCCGTCGTTGCACTGCACGGTGCCGAAGCCACCGTCCTCGTAGAAGTCCGCGGCATCGGTGCAATCGGGATCTTCGAGGTCGATCCAGCCGTCGCCGTCGTTGTCGACGCCGTCGGCGCACTCGGCCACGTTGTACTCGTCGTCGTCCCAGCCGTAGAGGCAGCCGGGATCGGCGCTGTCGGTGAGCGCGTCGCCGTCGTTGTCGAGGCCGTCGTTGCAGGCAAAGCCGGTGTCGTATCCGAGCTCGTCGCCAAGCCAGATGCAGTCGGGATCGGTGCTGTCGACCCAGCCGTCGCCATCGTTGTCGAGGCCATCGGAGCAGTTGGGCCCCTCCGCGCTCGTGGTGGACTCGGAGTTGTCCGAGGCGCTCGCGCAGTCGGGATCGGCGGAGTCGGTGTAGCCGTCGGCGTCGTCGTCGACCTCGTTGTTGCACTCGGACACACCCGCGCCGCCCTCGGCGGTCGCGCGCTGGCAGTCGGGATCGGCCATGTCGATCCAGCCGTCACCGTCGTTGTCGAGGCCGTCCGAGCAGCCGGCCGCGGGGTCGGTCTCGACGTCGTCGAGCGCCTCGTAGCAGCCGGGATCGGCGGCGTCGATCAAGCTGTCACCGTCGTTGTCAGAACCGTCGTTGCAGGCGGTCGCGCTGTAGCCGACCTCCACGTCCCCGCCGAGCAGGCAGTCGGGATCCTCGTCGTCGACCCAGCCATCGCCGTCGTTGTCGAGGCCGTCGGCGCAATTCCCGGCGCTGTCGTCCGGCGACTCGGAGTTGTCAAAACCGCTGCTACAATCGGGATCGTCCGCGTCCGTCAGCCCGTCACCGTCGTTGTCAGCACCGTCGTCGCACTCAGAGACGACGAAGCCGCCGTCCTCGGCGCCGTCGATGCAGTCGGGATCCTCGATGTCGACCCAACCGTCGCCGTCGTTGTCGAGGCCGTCGTCGCAGGAGGAATTGCGACTCTCCCAGCCCCAGGTCGCGTAGGGGCACTCGGGGTCGGCGGCGTCGATGAGGCCGTCGTGATCGTTGTCGCGGCCGTCGTTGCAGGGCTCGGTGCCGTAGCCGATCTCCTCGGTGCCGATTCCACAATCCGGGTCGGCGCTGTCGGTCCAGCCGTCGCCGTCGTCGTCGTAGCCGTTGGTGCAGCCGGTCAGGCCGGTAGACTCGTCGTCGTCCCAGCCGGAGCTACAGCCGGGGTCGGCGGCGTCGATCAAGCCGTCGCCGTCGTTGTCGATGCCGTCGTCGCACTCGCGCGCGCTGGTGCTGACGGTCTCGTCGCCCCCGCCGCAGTCGGCGTCGAGCATGTCGGTCCAGCCGTCGCCGTCGTCGTCGTAGCCGTTCGCACACACGCCCGCGTCGTCCACCTCGTTGGTGTCCGAGGCGGCCGAGCAGCCGGGGTCGGTCGAGTCGATGTACCAGTCGCCGTCGTTGTCGAGGCCGTCATTGCAGGCGGTCGTGCCGAAGCCGACCTCATCCGT
The DNA here is from genome assembly GCA_903844155.1 of uncultured Pseudomonadota bacterium. GTDB lineage: Bacteria > Myxococcota_A > UBA796 > UBA796 > SXON01 > CAIUMM01. Next base: position 109,841 of record CAIMSU010000117.1, read on the forward strand.
ACCGGTGAGACAGTCGGGATCTTCGGTGTCGATGTAGCCATCGGAGTCGTTGTCGACGCCGTCGTAGCACTCGCCGCTCGGTGCGGCCTCGGCGGGCGTGGACGCGCTGACACATTGCGGGTCCGCGGAGTCGACGTCGCCGTCGGCATCGTTGTCGAGGCCGTCGTTGCACTCGCCGGTGCCGTAGCCGACCTCGTCGGTGCCGGTGGCGCAGTCGGGGTCGGCGCTGTCAGTCCAGCCGTCGCCGTCCTCGTCCGCGCCGTCGTGGCAACCATCCGCGGCGGTGCTCTCGTTGGTGTCGGTCGCGTCGAAGCAGTCGGGGTCGTCGGCGTCGATCAGGCCGTCGCCGTCGTCATCGAGCGCGTTGTTGCACTCGGTGGAGCCGAAGCCGGACTCGTCGGTCCCGCCGTTCGCGCAGTCGGGGTCGGCGCTGTCGGTCCAGCCGTCACCGTCGTCATCCACGCCGTTGTTGCAGTACGTCGTGGGGTCGGTCTCGCTGTTGTCCTTGCCGGAGGTGCAGCCCGGGTCATCTGCGTCAATCAGACCGTCGCTGTCGTCGTCCTTGCCGTTGTTGCATTGGTAGGCGGAGGTGGTCGGCCCCTCGTCGGTGTCGGTCGTGGAGGCGCAGCCCGGGTCGTCGGTGTCGGTCCAGCCGTCGCCGTCGTTGTCGAGGCCGTCAGAGCACGCGTAGATGACCTCGGTGGTGCCGGAAGCCTTGGTGCAATCGGGATCGGCGGCGTCGATGAGGCCGTCGGCGTCGTCGTCCGTGCCGTTGTTGCAGGCCGTGGTGCCGTAGCCGGTCTCGCTGGCCCCAGTCGTACAGTCCGGGTCCGCGGAATCGGTCCAGCCGTCGCCGTCATTGTCGAGGCCGTCCGTGCAGCCGGTGCCTTCGGCCGCGACCGTCGCGGAGGTGCACTGGGGGTCGACCGAGTCGATGTAGAAGTCGCCGTCGTTGTCGATGCCGTCGTTGCACTGGGTCGTGCCAAAGCCGGTTTCGGCGACGCCCGCGGTGCAGTCGGGATCGGCGGCGTCCGTCCAGCCGTCGCCGTCGTTGTCGATGCCATCGCCGCAAAGGCTGGCTTCAAGCGCGTAGGCGTCCACGCAGTCGGGATCGGCGGCGTCGGTGTTGCCGTCGCCCTCGTTGTCGATGCCGTCGTTGCAGGTGTAAGCGGCGTCGTAGCCGACCTCCGAGGTGCCAGTCACGCAGTCGGGATCGGCGCCATCGGTCCAACCGTCGCCGTCGTTGTCGATGCCGTCAAAGCAGTCGGTGTTCTCGAGCGTGTCCTTGGCGTCCGTACAGTTGGGGTCCTCACCGTCGATGAGCCCGTTGCCATCGTTGTCGAGGCCGTCGTTGCATTGGGTCGTGCCCGCAAAGCCACCTTCATCGTCGCCAAGCGCGGTGCGACAGGAGGGGTCTGCGAGGTCGACCCAGGTGTCGCCGTCGTTGTCGAGGCCGTCCTCGCACTGGTTGGCCTCGCTGTCGTCCGTCGCGGCCGAGCAGGACGTGTCAGACTTGTCGATCTTGCCGTCGCCATCGTTGTCGATGCCGTCGTTGCATTGGGTCGCGCCGTAGCCGGACTCGGTCGTGCCGGTCGTGCAGTCCGGGTCGGCGCTGTCCGTGTACCCGTCGCCGTCGTTGTCAAGGTTGTCCGAGCACTCTGGCTTGGCCTCCGAGTCATCGTAGGCGTCGTCGCACTGGGGGTCGGTCGCGTCGATGTAGCTGTCGCCATCGTTGTCGACACCGTCGTTGCATTGGGTCGTGCCGTAGCCGATCTCGTCCGTGCCCGTCGCGCAGTCGGGGTCGGCATCGTCGGTGTAGCCGTCGCCGTCGTTGTCGAGGCCGTCCTGACAGCTGTCACCCTCAAAGTCAACCGTCGCGCTCGAGCACTGGGGATCGGCGCTGTCGACCTTGTTGTCGCCGTCGTCGTCGATACCGTTGTTGCATTGGGTGGACCCGAAGCCGACCTCGTCGGCCTCGCCGTTCTGACAGTCGGGATCATCGCCATCGACCCAGCCGTCGCCGTCGTTGTCGAGGCCGTCCACGCACGCGCCGGGCTGGGCTGCCATCGCCCGCCCGATGATGGTGAAGGAAGCGACGCTGTCTGCGGTGAACCCGATCGGGCCCCAGACGGCCGAGTCGACGGTCTGCGTGCCGCTCTCGTCGTAGCCGGCGAGCGAGAACGTGAACGGGCCGACGTTCTGGCCTTCGTGCAGCTCGGTGGAGGCGAGGCGGTCGGGGTTGGTGAGCGCGTCGACGCCGACGGAGTACTCCAGCACGCCGTCGTTGCCGATCCAGTCGCCGTACGCGGGGTCGGAGGTGTCCGCCCAGGGAGTCTGCGAGCTGATGATCAGCTTCCAGGAGGACGCCAGCGAAAACGTTGTCGCAACGCCGTAGTCGACGATGATGGCGGTCTTGGTCGGCTGGCTGCAGGCAGCGGCGAGGGAGAGTGAACCGGCGCCGATGAGCCAGCGCAAGGCGCTGGAGGCGGTCCGGCGAGGGGCGATGAAGCGACGCAAAAAGCGAGGGGAAATGCTCATGGGAGGGTCACCACGGTGTCGCCAGCGGGGAGCGGCGCAGGTTGCAGGACGACAGCGGTCGCGATTCCGGCACCGGCGCCGACGGCCGCGCCGCCGCCAACAGCCGCCCAGAAGCCCCACCGCTGGGTCAACGGCTTGAGCTTCTCGATGCCATCGGGCGTGCGACGCAGCAGGAGCGTGCCGGACGCAGGGATGGTCTCACCCTCGGTCACGCGCGCGCCGTCAACGTCGATGGACACCTGGGCGTGGCCTTTTTCGAGGGGCCCGAACTTCACGACGGCGCCCTCCCCGATCGGCGTCCCGTTGAGGAACACCTGCGCCGATGCGCTGCCCGTCGCGATCTTCAGCACGCTGCCACCCTTCGGGAGCGACACGGTCAGCTCGCCACGGCTCCCGTCCGAGGTGTCGACCGTCCGCACGACCGTCGCCCGGTCCGCGGCCTTCAAGACGATCCCGTGCACCCCGAGCGCGACACCTTCGAGCCGCAGCGGCGTCTGCCCGACGCTCTTGCCGTCCATCAGCACCTCCGCGACCGGGGTGCTGGTGATCAGGAAGACGCCCGCAGACGAGGTCATCGGCACACTCACGATGTAATTCTTGCCCTTCACGAACTCCAGCGTGCCCTGCTGCGGCTCGTAGCGGTCCGAGTTCACCGCCCAGGTGTGGCTCCCCGGGGTCAGATCCGACATGCGAATCGGTAGGATACCCGCGTCTTTTCCGTCCACAGTGAGCTTGCCGGCCGGCGGCCCCTCAAACTCGGCCGTGCCTGTCCCGGCCGCCAGGAGCGCGTTGATCTCGGTGGTCTTGCCGTCGAGGATGTCGACCTTGCGCACCATCGGGTCGTAGTCGTCCGCGACGACGCGCATCGCGTGCGTGCCGGGTGACAGGAAGCGCGTGATCGGCACTGGCCCGATGCTCTGACCGTCGAGGTAGACCTCGGCGCCGGGCACGTTGGACTTCACTTTCAGGATGCCGTCCGCCGCGAGCGCTTGACCCGCGCTGGCGAGCAGGAGGGCGGTGACGGCGGCGAGCGTGGTGAGCGCGCGGAGAAGGGGCGATGGGGTGGGTGCGGGCATGGTGAAGGTGGGCAAGGATACCACCGCGCGGGGCATCGCGGGGGCGAGTCTGGTACAATCCCCCCATGCGCATCCCCACGACCTCCCTCCTCGTCTCGCTGGCCACCCTCTCCTTCTCGGCGTACCTCGTCGGTTGCCGCACCGAGGCCAAGCCCGACGGCTCCGGCGACCCGCCCATCGGCGCCGACTCGGCGGACGCGCAGGACTTCGATGGCGATGGCTACATCACCACGGCGGCGGGCGGCGATGACTGCGACGACGCAAACGCGGCCGTGAACCCCGGGATGACCGAGGTCCCCTACAACGGCCTCGACGACGACTGCAACCCCGCCACGCCGGACGACGACCTCGACGGCGACGGCTACGGCATCGCGGTGGACTGCAACGACACGGACGCCACCGTAAACCCAGCTGCCATCGAGATCTGCGACGGCATCGACAATGACTGCGACGGCGTCGTCGACAACGCGGCGGACGCGCCGATCTGGTACGGCGACGTGGACGGCGATGGGTACGGCCTCTCGACGGACACGATCCAATCCTGCGACCAGCCCCCCGGGTATGTCAGCGACTCCGGCGACTGCAACGACAACGACCCCGCCTACCATCCCGGGGCCGACGAGTCCGACTGCTCCGACCCGAACGACTACAACTGCGACGGCTCGGTAGGCTATGCAGACGCTGACGGCGACGGATTCCCCGCATGTCAGGACTGCGACGACTCGGTCGCCACCGTGAACCCGAACGGGATCGAGGTCTGCAACGGCGTCGACGACGACTGCAACGGCGTCGTCGACGACAACGCCACGGACGCGACGAGCTGGTACCAGGACGCGGACAGTGACGGGTACGGCGCGGACGCCGCGACACTCACCCAATGCGACCAGCCAGCAGGCTATGTCAGCCTGGACGGCGACTGCAACGACGCCGATGCCGCCTACAACCCCGCCGCCACCGAGTCCTGCTCGGACCCGAACGACTACAACTGCGATGGCTATGTAGGCTATGCAGACAACGACGGCGACGGCTACGCGGCCTGTCAGGAATGCGACGACTCAGACCCCGCGGTGAACCCCGGCGCGACCGAGATCTGCAATGGGATCGACGACAATTGCGACGGTGTCATCGACGGCTCCGATGCGGTCGGGGCGACGGTCTGGTACCGCGATCTCGACGCCGACGGCTACGGGGACGCGTCAACGGCCGTCACCGCCTGCGACCCACCCACCTACTACGTCGCCACGTCCGGCGATTGCGACGACTACAACAACAAGGTCAACCCCGCGGCGACCGAGGTCTGCGACGGCGTGGACAACAACTGCGACGGCAGCGTGGACGAGTCCGGCGGCACGACGATCTACTACACGGACGCGGACGGGGACGGCTACGGCGACAATGCAACGGGCGCGGCCGCTTGCTCCGCGCCAGCCGGCTCTGTCGCGACTGCCAACGACTGCAACGATGCCGACGCCAACTACTACCCGGGCGCGCCCGAGACCTGCACCGACACCGTTGACTACAACTGCGATGGGTCGGTAGGCTATGTCGACGCCGACGGCGACGGCTACGCCGCCTGCGAAGAGTGTGATGACGGCGACGCGTCTGTGCACCCCGGCGCGATCGAGGTGTGCAACGGCATCGACGACGACTGCAACGGCGTCATCGACGACGGCGCCTCGGACGTGACGACCTGGTACCAGGACTCGGACTCGGACGGCTACGGCTCCGATGTCTCGGTCACGCAGTGTGACGCGCCCTCGGGCTACATCGCGACGACCGGCGACTGCGACGACGCCAACCGCCGCATCAACCCCTCCGCGAGCGAGATCTGCGACGGCGTCGACAACAACTGTGACGGGTTGACGGACGATTCCACCGCTGCCGGCGCCACCGCATGGTACCTCGACAGCGACGGCGACGGCTACGGCGACGCCTCCACCTCGGTCACCCAGTGTGATGCGCCCGCCGGCTATGTCAGCAACGCGACGGACTGCGATGATGCCGACAGCACCGTGTATCCCGGGGCTACCGAGGCGTGCACCGACACCGTCGACAAGAACTGCGATGGCTCGGTTGGCTACGCCGACAACGATGGCGACGGCGTGCCCGCGTGCGAGGACTGCAACGACAACAGCGCGGTGAGCTACCCCGGGGCACCCGAGATCTGCGACGGCCTCGACAACGACTGCAACGGTGTCGTCGACGATGGCGCGACGGACATGACCACCTGGTACCAGGACAGTGACAAGGACAACTACGGCTCGGCGGTCACCGAGGACGCCTGCAGCCAGCCCAGCGGCTACACCGCCGAGGGTGGCGACTGCGACGACACCAACCGCAAGGTCAACCCGTCGGCGACGGAGGTGTGCAACGGCATCGACGACGACTGCGACGGCACGATCGACGGTTCCGGCGCGACCGGCGCCGCCACCTATTACAAGGACGCAGACAGCGACGGCTACGGCAACGCGTCGGTGTCCTCGACCGCGTGCGGCGCGCCCGCTGGCTACGTCAGCAACGCGAGCGACTGCGACGACACCAACGCCCTCGCCAACCCCTCCGAGACCGAGCTCTGCAACGGGTACGACGACAACTGCGACGGGCTGACCGACGATTCGACGTCTGCCGACGCCGTCACCTACTACACCGACGCCGACAGCGACGGCTACGGCGCGACCAGCGGCAAGGCCTGCACGCCGCCCGCAGGCTCTGTCAGCGTCTCCGGCGACTGCAACGACGCCGACGCGGCCATCAACCCCGCCGCGACCGACACGTGCGACTACGTCGACAATGACTGCTCCGGCACCGCGGACGACAGCTACCGCTCGGGCACCAAGTACGTGCTCTCAACCGACTGCGGCTCGTGTGGGAATGACTGTTCCACGTACTCCTACGACAACGCCTCGCCCTACTGTGACACCACCCGCACGACGCCGATGTGTGAGTACACCTGCGATTCCGGCTACTACGACGTGAACGGCAACCAGGCCGATGGCTGTGAGTGTCACTACACCTCCGCCGTCGACGCACCCTTTGACGGCGTCGACTCCAACTGCGACGGCACGGACGGCCCGCCCACGGACGCGATCTACGTGGCCACCAGCGGATCCCCGACCGGCGCCGGCACCACCGCCGACCCCCTCGACACCATCCAGGGCGGCATCGATCTCGCGGAGGCCGACGGTGTCGCCTACGTGCTCGTCAGCGAAGGCACGTACACCGAGGACGTCACGCTGGTCGACGGCATCAACGTGTACGGCGGCTACGACTCCACGTATGCGAGCCGAGACATCGGCACCTACACAACGCGCATCGACGGCACGGGCGCAACCGCCGAGAACCCCGCGACCGTGATGGCCTCGGGCATCTCCGGAGCCACGATCTTCGAAGGCTTCACCGTGATGGGCGTCGCCGCGTCCGGAAACGGCGAAGCGTCGGTCGCCATGTGGCTCGAGGACTGCACAGACGGGCTCGTCGTCCGCTCCAACCACATCGAGGCGGGCGCCGGACACGACGGCAAGGATGGCTCCAACGGCAGCGCCGGGACGAGCGGATCGTCCGGTTCAACCGGCACTGCGGCGACAACGGGGAGCTGCTCGACGCTCACGGGCGGTGGCACGGGCGGTTCCAACACCTGCGGCGGCGTATCGACGGCGGGCGGGTCTGGCGCCGCAACGACGTGTCCGGCGACGGGCGTGTACGAGCCAACCGGGTCGGACGGGGTCCCTGCGGGTGGCGCGGGCGGCGCGGGCGCATGCGGCGCGACGATGTACTCTGGAGCTTGCAGCACGGTTTATGTGTCGAGCTGCTGGGACCGCGGCACGGACGCCTCGACAGGGACAGACGGGAGCGCTGGCAGCGGCGGCACCGGCGCGAGCGACCAGGATGGCAGTGTCGCGGCTGGTTACTGGGTTGGCGAGGCGGGCAGCGCGGGCGCTTCGGGCGTGTACGGCGCGGGCGGCGGTGGCGGCGGGACGGGCAGCGGCGTGAACGTCGCCGCGTCGTGCGGCAGCATGCAGTTCGGCGGCACGGGCGGCGGCGGTGGCGCGGGCGGATGCGGTGGCGCGGCCGGCTCGGGCGGCGGCGCGGGTGGCGCGTCCATCGGCCTGGTGTTGAGCTACAGCGCGGCGACCACGGTGTTCCCGGTGCTCGACGACAACGTCATCATCGGCGGGAACGGCGGGTTTGGCGGCGACGGCGGCGATGGCGGGAAGGGCGGTACGGGCGGCCTCGGTGGCGCGGGCGGCGTGCGTGAGACGACCTACGCGTGGGGCGCGCAGCCCGGCGGCGCGGGCGGTGAGGGTGGCGCGGGCGGCGGCGGTGGCGGTGCCGGCGGCGGCGCGGGCGGGCCGAGCTACGCGGCATTGGCATTTGGCGCGACACCCGACGCCACGTACCTGACAGCCACTTCCAACACGCTCTCCCACGGTGTTGCCGGCTCCAAGGGCCGCGGCGGGCTCGGCGGCGACGCGAGCGCCGGGGACGGAGTGGACGGGGTGGATGGGACGAGCGGGAACCAGAATTGGTAGGGAAGACCGGAGGGGACCCCGCGGGTTAGGTTGCTGCCATGCTCCTCCTCCTCCTTGCCGGCTGCGGCGGCGACCTCTCCAGCTACATCCCGACCGTCACCTTCTCCCGGTTTGACGTTCAGGCGATCGATTTTGAGCACATCGACACGGACTTCGTGTTCTCCGTGAACAACCCGAACCCGATCTCCGCGCCCCTCGACCGCTTCCAGTACGACCTCACGTTGATGGACGTGCCGATCCTCACCGGAGACGACCCGAACGGCCTCACGCTCGTCGCGGACGGTTCCAGCGACATCGCGCTGCCGGTCTCGCTCAACTTCGCGGACGTCTACACGGCGATCACCGCCGCGACCGGCCAGGACAACGTGAACTTCGGTCTCGCCGGCGACTTTGGCTTTGACACGGACATCGGCCCGATCGACATCACGTACGATCAGGCTGGCGACTTCCCGGCGCCCCGAGCTCCGAAGTTCACGCTCGGCAAGCTCAAGGTCACGACCGTCGGCACGGACAGCGTCGGTTTTGGCCTGGACGTGGACGTGAGCAACGACCTCGGCTCCGCGATGCCGTTCTCCAACATGGCCCTGAAGATCAACTTCGCCGGCGTGCAGGTCGGCGACGGCACCATCGCGGACGTCGGGACGGTCGACGGCGCGACGACGCAGACGCTGAACCTCCCGTTCTCCGTGAACTATGCGGAGGCCGTGGACGCGCTGACGGCCCTCTCCACCGGCCAGAAGCTCTCGGTCACGATGGCGGCAGACGTCACCGTCGGCACGCCGTTCGGTGACCTCCCGCTTCATGTGGATCAAACGGGCAAGATCACGGTCACCCAGTAGGCAGGCGCGGGGCGACGTGACGGTTGTGGTACGATTCACCAACGCGAGGCTACCGAGATGAACGGATCGTCCACCGCCGAAGCATCCGCCACCCAGGAACCCGGCACCGAGCACGCGGCGCTCTCCTCCCGGGAGCTGATCCGCATGCTGCGCGTTCCCCGGTTCGGTGGCGAGGGGCTACCGGAGAGCGGGCTCTGGCACGCGTGGGTAGAGTTGCAGCGACGCGGCGAGCCCGACTCGGGCCCGGCTTTCGTCAGCGGGCTCCGGCACCTGCATCGGCAGCGCTCGTTCGCGCACTCGGAGATCGCCGCGGTGGACCCGTTTCCGAACGAGCACCGGCTGGCGGCGGACCCGTACGTCGGCGAGCTGTGGAAGTCCTACAAGCGGTGCCTGTGCACCAACCGCAACGGCCCGGCCGGGCAGTTGCTGCGGGAACTGGAGAAGCACGTCACGGCAGGCTAATACCCTTCACGTGAAGCGCGCCTTCGGAACCGCCTACGCAATTTGCGGCATGATGGTCGTGCTCGTGTTCGCGGCCACGTCGAGCATCCCCATCTGGCCCTTCGCGGTGCTGCCGCGTGGCAAACGCGAGCGCTACACCATCCACGGCGCCCGCTACTTCGCCTGGGGCTGCCTGCGGCCTGTGTTGTGGGTGCGCGACGAGGTGATCGGCCGCGAGAATCTGCCGCCTGAAGGTGGCTATCTCGTCGTCTCCAACCACCGGAGCTGGTTGGACGTGGCGCTGCTCATCCTGCACACAAAAAGCCAGGGCGTGTCGAAGCGCGAGGTGGCGTACATCCCGTTTTTCGGGCTGAACGGCTGGTTGTCCGGGGCGATCTTCTTCAACCGGCGCGACAAGGAGGGGCGGGCGCGCGTGATCGCGGACACGATCGCCTTGCTCGGCGGGGGCGGAAACGTTCACGTCTTCCCCGAGGGCACGCGCACGCGGGACGGGAGGCTGTCCGAAAAGGTGCATCTGCGGCTGATTCAACTCGTGGCCGAGGCAGGGCACGCGGTGGTGCCGACGTGCACCTGGGGGACCGAGGGCGGGATGCCGGCGGCCGCGATGTACGCACTGCCGCTCCAGCGGATGGGACTCGAGATCGGGAGGCCGATGCGGAAGGGGGCGACAGAGTCCTCGCAGGAATTCGCGGAGCGCGTCTGGGCTGAGGTCCGACGGCTCGCGGGGCTACACGGTGCGGACCAGCCGTTCCCGCCTTCCGCAGGTCTGGGCGTTGACCGCTGAGCACAATCGGGGCACACTCTACGCATGTCCCCACTCGCCCGCATCTCCCTGCTCGCCCGCCTCGGACCCATCGCGATGGCCGTCCTGACCCTCACCGGTTGCCCCTGCAACATCAAGGACAACGACGGCGACGGCATCGACGCCTGCCAGGACTGCGACGACAACGACCCCAGCCTTGGCCTGCCGTTCACCGTCTACGCCGACGGCGACGGCGATGGCTACGGGTCTGCGGAGGGCAAGCAGACGTGTGTGGCGATCGACGGCTGGGTCGACAACAACACGGATTGCGACGATCGCGTGGCCGGGTTCAACCCCGACGCCGTCGAGATCTGCAACAACTTCGACGACAACTGCGATGGCCAGATCGACGAGGGCTGTGACACCGCGTCCGGGACCTGACCGCGCGCTCCTCGAACGGCTGGCGGCGCTTGACCCGACGACCTGGGGGCTGACGCTCTCGGCGCCGATGCTGCGGGAGACCTGGCGGACGGCGCTGGGCGGGTTCAGGGTGGGACCCCGCTTTGATCTATCTGGACGAACCGTGCTTCTCGTCGGGTCGGCAAACGTCTACACCGCGCTGTTGCCGTGGATGGTGCTGCTGACAGAGGCGGGGGCGACGGTGCGCGTAAAGCCGGCGAGGGGGCAGGAAGCGGCGGTGCGGGCGATGGCGGCCGCGACCGATCCGACGGGTTCGCGGCTGACGATCCGTGCGTGGAAGGGGGGCGAGGACGAGGATGCCGAGGGGGCAGCCTTCGAAGGAGTTGACGCTGTCATCGCGTTCGGCGGCGCTGAGGCGCTATCCGCGCTGCAGGCCCGGGCGGGCGACGGGGTTTTGTTCTTCGGCTTCGGGCCGCGTTTTGGCGTCAGCGTCGTCCGGGACGTCCTCCGGTCCGAGGGCACGGTGGACAACCTCGTCCGCGACGCGATGCTCTACGACGGGCGCGGGTGCATGTCACCAGCGGCCGTCTTCACCGCGAGTCCGCCGGGGGCGACGGTGGATGTCCTGGCTGCCACCATCGCGGAGACCCCGTGGTTGACGGCGCCCTACGCGCATTCCCCCGTCGAGGCAGCCGAGACCCGCGCCCGCATGCTGCTCGCGCGCGCGCTCGGGGGCGAGGCGCGCGCGGTCTCGACGACCTACGGGCTCGTCGGCACCGTGCTCTACCTCCCCTCGGGCTTCGACCCGGTCGCCCTCCCGCGCGTCCTCGTCGTGCATCCGATGTCGGAGATCGCAGCCGTCAAGCCGTGGTTTGCCCTCCTCGGCACGGTCGCTGGTGACGAGCGCGGCGACCTCCCCGCGCTTCGCCGATGCGCCGTCGGCGAGATGCAGGCTCCCGTCCATGACGGCTCGCACGAGGGCATCGGCGTCATCGGGCAGATCGCCCGACTCCGACGCCGGCCCGATCAGTAGGTGAAGCCCATCCCGACCGACACCGTCGGCACGACCTTGGGCGTGTAGGTGCCGGCTACGGTGAACGTGAATTCACCGCTCAAAAGCCGGAAGCCGCCGCCAACGACCAGCGGCGCGAAAGACTTGTCGTACACCGTCGCGACCTCGCCGGGCGCGCAGCTCGTGGAACAGTCGTTCGCACCGGTCTTGAAGCCGGTCACGCCGGTGATCCGACCGTCGAGCCCGCTGTGGGTCAGGTCCACCCGCGGTGCGCCGTGGATGTGCTCCTGGCCGATGGAGAAGTACGGCGCAAAGCTCGCTTGATGGATGCCCTTGATCGACCCGAAGGGCATCGTGTACCCAAGCGTCATGCTCTCGTCCATGACGCCGACCTCCAGCTCGTCGTTGCCGACGTACCCGGCGTACCCGATCTGGATCGAGAGGTCCGGCAACTGCCGGTAGCCCTCGATGATGCCCCACCGGCCCCAACCACCGAAAACGCCCGTCTCGCTCGTCGCAATCCATCCGGCGTTCGCGCCAAGCTCGATCGAGAGCGGCAGGCCCTTTCGCACCATCACCGACGGGATGACGAGCGCGACCGGACCAGCGCTCTCGTCTGGCGACGACAACTCCCAGCCGCTCGGGTTCGTGCCGTCCAGCGACCCGGTCTGGATGAAGGAGAACGTGGTCGTCGCGCTGACGTTGAAGCCGGAGATCCCGAGCGTCTCGCCCGGCGCCATCGGCTTGTTGGCGATCGTGGCGCCAAGCTCCTTCACGAGCTCCTGGTAGTCCGCGACGACGTAGTCGTTCGAGCCGAACGTCGCGGTCGAAGCGCCGCCGTAGTCGTCCATCGCGAGGAGCGAGATGTCGCGGGCGTTGGCGAAGCCGGACGTGGCGAGCAGCGAGAGGACGGCAAGCATCGCGAGAAACGTAGCACGCGGCGGGACGGTTAGCTGCGAGTCCATGCTCCTCCTCGCGCTGCTCGTGGTTGACGCCCGGGCGGGGGAGCCCGGCGACGGGGTACGGCTGGTGGTCTCGATCCGGGCGTACGGGGAAGGAGCCGAGGTGACCGGCGATTTGATGTTCAACTGCTTCTCGGCGTCCCGTGAAAACATCCCCTGCCCCGCCAGTTTTCACCTCGTCGACCCGCTCGCCATGGTCCCGGACCCGACCGACGACCGGACGACCGTGCGGACGTGGCCCGGGCGCCCCGAGAAAGGACGGTTCTACCTACACACTGAGGAGTTCGCCGACGATTTCGCCTCTACACCGCGGCCCGTGCCGGAGTTCTGGGTTGGCGGCCACCTTTTCTTCACCGCCCACCTCCCCCACCGCTATGGCGACGTCGGCTGGACTGGACACGGCGTTCATCGCACACTTTACGCGAACGCCGGATGGTATCCGCAAGTCGTCGACGATGCCTCCGGCGTGGACCGGCCCGTGGTCGCGACGTGGGACGTCACCGTCAGCGGCCCCGGCGTCGTCGTGCTCAACGGCGCGGTCGGCACCGGAGAGAGCCACTGGACGGGCATCTCCGACCGCGTCGCCCTCGCCATCCTGCCCGATGGGCGCGTCGATCACGTCGGCGGCCTCACGATCGTCGACACCCCCGGCCCCACGCCCGCCTCGCACCCCCTCGGCCACCGCCTCCTCGCCGCCGTCGCCCCCGCCACCCTCCCTGCCGCCGACCCCGGCCCACTCGCCGCCGCCATCGGCGCGCAGCCCGTCACCGTCGTCGTCGACACCGACCTCCGGCACCTCGCCCGCCCCGCACCCGGCATGGTCTACCTGTCCGACCGCGCCTTCCGGTTGTTGGGGATCTTCCGGCCCTATCACGCCCGCGCCGTCCGCCAGGCGATGCTCAGCGCCGCCACCCCGCTCCCGAGCGGCTGGGACCGCGATTTTGTCGCCGACGCGCTCACCCGCACGCTGCCCGCCCCCGACCTGCGCCGCGATTTTGCCTTCCTCGCCTGGAACCCCGTCGTCGATGCCCTGCTCAACGACGGAACCCTCCCGTACTACGACGACTTTTTCGACGAGGCCTTCGACGACGACCCCGAGCTGCTGGACGTCATCGAGGCCCGGACACCCGCCCGCACAGCGTCCCGCCAGCTCGACGCACTGCTCGGACCCGGCGCCGCCCTCGGTGAGGCCAGCCGCCTGCTCGGCGACCAGGCCGCGGACCCCACCGCGCCCGACCCCGTCCCCGCCGCCCTCCGCGCCGGCTGGCTGACCCGCTACGATCGGCAGCAGGACTATGAAATCGTCCGATCCCGCGAGCACGGCGTGGAGCGCGCCACCGCCATCCGTCGCGACGCCGTCCCAACCGCGCCACCCGAGGTCGTGACCGTGGACGTCGACGGGAAACCCGCCCCCTGGCTGACGAAAGCAGGACCGGACGCCGAGAACATCGTATCGGAATCGTCGGTCCCCGTCACCCGCGTACGCGTCGACCCGAACAGCGAGGTCGCCGAGCGCACCCGGGCCAACGACCACTGGCCGCTGCGCTGGGACACGATCCTTTCGGGCGGGCTCTCCGGCTTTTCACCGACGCAATCCAACCTCGACGCCTGGGGCGAGCTCGTCCTCCGACCCCAGGGCGACACCCGCAGCCTCGCCATCGCCGACCTCGAGCACGACACCGAGGATCTCCTCACCCTTGGCGGCGGCTACGTCTACGGCTTCGGCCCGCTCGTCGACCGGCTTTCTCGCACCGAGCACCTGTTCTTCTCGGTGAGCGGGAGCTGGCTCGACCCGGCGTTTCGTCCCACAACGAACGGGCAATATGCGGTCGGCGCTTATGCGAGTTGGTCGTGGGAAACACGCCAGGACCGGGCGCTCTCCGGCCACCGCTTGAGCGGCTCCGTCAGCGGCGGCTTCGTCCCAGGGAGCGCGGAGCGCTGGGCGGCTGCCGGCGTTGGAGCGACGCAATTGGTGCCAATCAGCCCGCGACAGGTGCTCGCCGTGCGCGTGAAGGCAGGCTGGGCGACGGGGGACGTCGCACACCGACTGCTCCCGCTCGGCGGCGGCGACAACCTGCGTGCGGTCCCCGAAGCGCTTTACGTCGCGAACGAGCGGCTGGTCACAAACCTGGAATATCGGCTTGCGCTGTTCCGAAACGCCGAAATCCCGCTGCCGCTGCTGTGGGCCTCGGAGCTGCAGGTCGCGCCGGGGCTGGAGGCCGGAAGCGCCTGGGCCGACGACGGCACCCGGCTCGCCGCGGTGGGCGGAACCCTGGGGATCCACGCGATCGCCGACGGTTTTGGGGCGCGGCCGACGCTCGCGGGTGTCACCGTCGCGATGCCGCTTTGGAGCACCTCGACGTGGGGGACGACGCCGTTGAGCCGCCTCCAGGTCTACGTCCAGTTTGACCAGGGGTTTTGACCGCTGCACCCGGCCGTCAGGGCGAGGACGCGACCGACTCGGCCTTCGGCACGGGTGACGGCGGGACCTTCCAAAAGCTCCCAAAGCCCGCCCAAAGCTCAGCCGCGAACCGCTTGGTTCGCGCCGTGTCGCGCGACGTCGGGGCCCGCAGGTAGTCGTTGATGACCTTGCCGGAGGCGTCGACCCGGGCGTCCGGATCGTGCAGGTTCATCGTGAGCGGCACGATGCCGGAGCCGCCGAGGTGGATCATGCCGATGGTGCCGTCCGGATCAACGCGAACGACAAGGGCCACGTGGGTGAGCGGGTCGTTGAAGCGGTGATCGCCGTTCTTGTCCCAGGTGTCGTCGAAAAACGCCACGTCGCCGACGTCCGGGCGGTGGCGACGGTGGAGGACGCCGAGCTGGCGGGCCGTCGCAAACAGGTCCTTCGTGCTCCCCGCGAACGTGAAGCCGGCCGATGCCAGCGAGGCTTCGACAAAGCCGCTGCAGTCAAACCGGTAGCGCGCGCCCGCGACCGTGATCGACTTTGATCCGACAAAACCGCAGGCTGCGCCCGCGACCTCCTCGCCCGGGGTGAGCGGCCGGGTCATCGGGGTCACGCGTTGGGCGGAACGACAGCCGACGACGAGCAGCAGGGCAAGAGCGGCGAAGGCAGGACGCACGAGGGAAGTATACCGTGGACGCGTCAAGACTGCCCGGTTTGGGGTTTGACCGGCGAGCGTCAATCCCCGTGGTCGCTGCGCCCCTTCTTGATCGTCGCGCGGATCGCCTTTCCCGCCATCCGGCGCTCCCGTGCACCCCGCGAAGGCTTCGTCGGCCGGCGCGCCTTCGGCGGAGGCGCGTAGAAGCGCACCAGCAACGCCCGGAGTCGCTCCAGCGCCACGCCCATGTTCTGCCCCTGGCTGCGGCGCTCGCTGGCCTGCGCGCGCAGGCCGGTCGGACGATGCAGGAGTCGCACAGCCGTCTCCGTCTTGTTGCGGTGCTGACCACCCGGGCCGGAGCCTTTCACAGTTTCCACCTCGCACTCAGCGAGCAGGGCTTCGTCAGTCTCCGGGACGTTGGACATCGCCGCCGGGTAACGCGGGAAGCTCGGCCGGGTCCTTGCCAAGCTCGACGAGGCGGGCGGCCAGCCAGTCATGGACGGCGACGAGGCCAATCGGACCCGGCGCAAGCTCCGGCAACGGGTCAAAAGCGACCGCCATGAAGCCGTCCTCGGGCGCACCGAGCTTTTCACGCGCGTCGGTGAGGTAGCGGTCCTTGTCGCGGGGCCGAAGGACGTCGACCTTGTTGATGAGCGCGAGCACCGGCTTGCCCGTCGCCCGGCACCGGTCGTAATCCGCCTTCTCACGGGCTTGTACGCCGCCTTCTGCGTTCACGACGTAGAGGTAGACGTCGATGTGGTTGAGCACCTGCCGCGCCTCCTCCGTCACCCGCTCGACCACGTCGCCCATCCCCGGCGTATTGACAAGGTACAACGCCGTCGCTCCGGGCGCGCGCTGGATGGCGACCTCCTTCGTCGACCCGGCGATCGGCGAGATGTTCCCGGTGTCGACGCCAAAGATCGCCTTGATCCCGGCGTCCTTGCCGCTCGACGGACTGCCGACAATGCCGATGGTCACCCGGTGGAGCACCGCCTGTCTCAGCCGCGCGACCTCCAGAACGCCCGCTGCAAGCCGCTTTTCGTCGGGCCGCAGCCGCCACCAGATGAACAGCGGCATGAACGGCACCACGAGCGGGCGCATCAGGCAACCGATGGGCGAGAGGTTCAGGAGCGCGAAGAGCGCGAGCCCTCCGGGGTCGGCGACGACGTCCACCGTCGTGGAGAGGATGTAGTCGAAGCCGATGCCGAAGCGCTCTGCTACGAGCGCCAGGGCCCCGGTCGCGGTCTCGGGCAGGGGGGCCTGGATCCCGAATTCGTCCCAGAGCGCCTGCCTGGTCGCCGCATCGGTCGACTCCCAGCGCTTCGTGAAGTGGGCAGTGAGGATGGCGTGCTCGAGCGCCGCCTCGTCCTGCGCGACCCCGTCGCCAACCGGGACCCCATACCCCCGCGCGACCGTCGCCAGCAGGTCCGGGTAGGCCCTCCCCTGCCCTCCCCGAAACGCGGCGTTCGCCAGGTCGTGGCTCCCAATCCGCCGCAGGGTGACCGCGAGCCCGCGCACCAGGTCCCCGAGGCCCAGCCCTTCCGCGCGCACCTGCAGGATGCGCGCGAGGGGCAGCAATTCGGCCCGATGACAGCGGTGAAGCAGCGTCTCCAGCGGGTCCATCGCCCCGCCGCCGACCCGGCCTGCCTCGGGAGCGCGCAGGAGGTCGCTCAGATCTTCGCCTGCGCCCAGATCCGCACGGTGTCGTTCGGGACCGGGTCGGATTCGATGCGAAGGACGTAGCCGGCGCCGATGCGCACGATGTCCGGGTCGTTCTTCATGCCGATGTGCATGTTCAGGCCCATCAGCACCTGCGTCCAGTTGCCGAGCGCGCTGTCCGAGTAGTACGACACGCGCGCCGCAGGCTGCCAGCGCCCGATCGCGTAGTTGACCTCTCCGGTCACGCCCATGCGCATCGTCGGGTCGGTGACCTCGGGTGCGGTGACGGTCGTGGCCGTTGGCTTGATCTGCGCGACGGTGCCCTCGCCGAACAGCGAGAGCCCCTGGTCGCGCACGACGACGTCCGCCGCGGCGCCCATCGTGGTGGTGCTGACGTCGATGGTGTACAGGCCGGCCGCGCCGAGCCCAACGCCGGCGCCATGGCGCTCGCTCGCGGGATCCCAGAGCACGGTCGTGTCGCGCTTGCCGACCTTGCCGTCCACGCGGAAGACGAAGGACTTGCCGAGGTTGTCGTCGCCGAAGGGGTTGAAGCCGCTGTTGTAGACGCCGAGCGTGCCCTTGATGCCGCCGCCCTTGGACCCGACGGCGCCGCTGATGCCGGTGCCCCGGTCATCTGCGATGTGCTCGGCGGCCATGCCGCGCTCCTCGAAGGTCAACTCACCGGAGCTGATCATCGCGTCTGCCTGGAAGGGCATCTCGATGACCCCCGCGTCCACCTTCACGCGGCAGGCGCCGACGACGCTGCCCCAGCCGAGCGACGCCTGGTAAAGCGAAAAGTTCGTCTCATCCTCGCTGAACGCGTCGTACTTCGCGCCAGCGCCACCGACGAGGGCGGCGTCGATGTCGCCCCATTTCGCCCGCACGCCGAGCCGGGCGCGCTTGACCTTCACGCCCGTGTCGTCCTCGGGATCGCCGTACCCGGTCGTGTCGGCCTGAGGGTTGACATCCATGTCGTAGACCGTGCCCCAGAGCTGCACGAGGCCAATCGGATCGATGTCCAGGTGCTTATCGGCGTTCTCCGCCGCTTCTGTCGCAGCAGACTCACGCTTCTCCTCCGCCTTTCCACCCTCGTCCGCGACAGCGGGGGCGTCGACGACGGCGGCTGCTGCTACAGGCGCTTCAGCGTGCGCGAGGCGGCAAAAGATCGGCTGCAACGAGAGGAGCGCAAGGGCAGAAATCACGGCATCTCCGGCACGTCGGCAAGTTAGCCTGATTGCATGTTGTCTGCCCTCGCCCTCCTCGGCTGCGCGTCCACCGGCCCTGCGGCTCACGCCTTCCAGATCGCCACGTTGGACCAGGCGATTGGCGGCCCCAAGGCCACTGCGCGCCCCGGCGACTTCATGCTGGAGAACGACAAGGTCCGCTTCGCCATCCTCAACGGCCGCTACTCCTACGGGCCCGCTCCCTACGGCGGCACGCTCGTGGACGCGGACCTCGTGCGCCCCGACCCCAAGTGGGGCGCCGGGCACGGCAACGACCAGCTCGCCGAGACCTTCGCCTCGGTCGACCTCGATCTTGCCGCAGCGGACAACTTCGCGATCGACGGGACGACGCCGAACACCGAGGTCGAGGTTTTCAACGACGGCAGCGACGGCAACGACGCGATCATCCGCGTTGACGCTCCGGAAGTCCCGTTCCTCTCGGCGCTCGGCACGCTCTGGACCCTCGTCCACCACCCGCACATGCGCCTGACCACCGACTACATCCTCGGCGCCGACTCCGACGTCCTGAAGATGCGAACGACGGTGACCATCGTGAACAGCGATGGCGACGTCGTCCCGATGAGCGATCTGGCCGATGCGCCCGTGATTCCTGGCAGCACAACGTCCGAGGACATCATCGGCATTGCGACGGCGACGGGTGCGGCGATGGGCGACTTCTACCTGCAGGGCGGCGCGATCAACGTCTTCGCGCCCGGCATCGGTTTTGACGTCGACGGGGCGGTCTACCGCACGTCGGAGACGGGCCAGAACCTTTTCCAGGATCCATTTGAGTTTCCGTTCGTCGGCGGGACGGGCGACAAGGTCAGCTACGGGCTGGCGGCGGCGACGGGGGACCTGTTCGTGCCGCTGTTCACTTCGTCGCAGACTGCGGCATTCGGGGCCTTCAAGGAAGGGGATGGCACGTCGCAACGCTTCCCGGTCGGCACGGAGTTCGCGTACGAGCGCTACCTCGCGATCGGCGCGGGCGACATGGGCAGCGCTTACGACAAGCTCGCGGCCGCACGCGGTGACGCCGTGGGGTCGATCTCCGGGAACGTGCTGGAGGAAGGCTCCCTCAAGCCGATGAGCGGCGTCTCGATCCTCGCCTACGAGCCAGGCGCGGACTCGCCGTGGATGCAGTGGGAGTCGGACGTTGGCGAGGACACCCAGTTGGACGGGTCCTTCGCCGGCACGCTTCCGCCCGGTGATTGGGAATTGGCCGCTTACGAGCGCGATCGGCCCGAAGGGCAGCGGGTGAAGGTCACCGTGACCCAGGGGCAGACGACGACCGTCTCGCTTGGTCTGCCGGAGGCCGGTCAGGTGCGCGTACACATCGTGGACGAAGCTGGAAAGCCGATGCCGGGCAAGGTGACGTTCTTTGGCGACACGCCGCTGCACCCGGATCGCGGGGACCCGAGGATCGGCGGCGATCCGACCGAAGTCCTGTTCGTCCCCTACGGCGACGCCGAGCTGACACTCCCGCCCGGTCACTACACAGCGACCGCCAGTCGCGGGTTCGAATACGAGCTCGACACCAAGTCCATCGATCTCACCAACACCGGGGCCGCGAACCTGACGTTCCAGCTCAACCACAGCGTGGACACGGACGGCTGGGTCTCAGCCGACTTCCACGTCCACTCGATGCCCTCGTTCGACTCCGGTGTCACGCTCCCCGACCGCGTTGCCAGCATGGTAAGCGAGGGTGTGGAGTACTTCTCCTCGTCCGATCACGACGCGATCACCGACTTTGCGCCGACCGTGCAGGCGATGGGCATGGAGCCCTGGGTGCAGACCGGCATCGGCGTCGAGACGACAACGCTTGAGTTGGGTCACTACATTGGATTCCCGCTGGCGCACGACTTTGAGGCCGAGGCGGGCGGGGCCTTTGACTGGACGGGGATGCAGCCGAAGGACATCCTCTCCACCCTCACAGAGACTGGGAACAACGCGGGCTTTGACCCGGTCCGCTTCGTCGCCCACCCGCGTGACGGCATCCTCGGGTACTTTGACCAGTACGGGTTCGACCCGTACACGGGCGGCATCAACACGCCGACGCTCTCCGACGCGAACCCGTTGCTCCGCGATCCCGCGAACATGACCCTCGATTTCGACGCGTTGGAGCTGCTGAACGGCAAGCGCTTCGAGCTCATCCGCACGCCCACCCAGCCGGAGCTCGACGCCTACAAGGCCGATCCCACCTCCATCCGCGCCTACGACCTCGTCCAGCGCACCGCCCAGGAGCAGACCGATCTGGAGAAGGACACCTACCGGCTCGGCTACGGCTACGACGGGCAGGTCGACGACTGGTTCACCTTGATCAACCTGGGTCATCGCATCCCCGGCCTCGCCAACTCGGACTCGCACGACCGCACGAGCGTCGAGTCTGGCTGCCCGCGCAACTTCGTCGCGTCAAACACCGACAACCCCGCGGATCTGGACGACCAGGCCATCGCGGACGCCGTCAAGGCCGGCCACAGCTTCATGTCCTCTGGCCCTTTCCTGCGCTTCCACATCGATGATCCCACGAACGACGACGGGAACGGCATGGGCGACACCGTCGTCAACACCACGGGCACCGTGCGGCTGTACATCGAGGTCCAGGCTGCGAGCTGGATGAAGGTGGACCGGGTCGAGGTCTACGAGAATGGCACGTTGTTGTACGAGGATACCAACCTCGACACGGGCGGGGTCGTCCGGTACATGGAATACAAGGATGTCCCCGTCACCAAGGACTCCTGGTTCGTGGTCGAAGTGATGGGCGACGATGACCTCTCGCCGATCTTCTCGTCTGTCGAGATCCCGCCGATCCAACTCAACGACGTCGTCGTCGGCGCGCTGTCCACCGTCCCTGCGGTGGCCTCGCTCCTCTCGCCCGTCATTCCCATCCCGCGCGACGGCCCGGTCTTCCCATATGCCTTGTCCAACCCGATCTACGTCGACGTCGACGGCGCAGGCTGGACGCCCCCGGGGATCCCCGCGTGGATGCGCGAGCCGATCGCGCCGACGAACTGATGCCACCGCTGGAGCACCTGGCGAGGCGATGGTTGACAGCCTTCAACGCTCGGGATCTCGACGGCCTGTTAGCGCTGTACCACCCCGACGCCGTGCACGTGAGCCCGAAGCTCCGCGACCGGGAGCCGGCGACGAACGGCGAGATTCGTGGCGTCGAAGCGCTGCGGCGGTGGTGGTCGGGGGCGATGGAGCGGCTGCCGAACCTGCGGTACGAGCCGCTCCACATCACGTGCGGCGAGGCGGCCGATGGGCGGGTCTTCATGGAATACCTGCGGACAACGCCGGGAGAAGCGGACCTCGTCGTCGCGGAGGTGCTGGTGGTCGAGGGCGGCCGGATCGTGCGCAGCCTGGTGTTCCATGGGTGAGGCATGATGCTGCTCCTGTTGGCGCTGGCCTGCCATCCGGCGGACACCGTGAAGGGCATCGGCATCAACGATCTGCGCGTGAGCCTGGTCCGCGATGCGGCCCAGCGCGGCGGCGGGTCGACCGCGGACGTGACCTTTTCCTGGCCGCCCCAGGACAACCACTGCAGCACGGTCGAGAACGTCACCGTCACGCTCGGTGGGGTGGCGATGAACGGCGACCAGGCCGCGCTCGGTGGCGTGGAGACGAAGGGCGGATGCATCACGAGCGCGCGGTACACGCTCGCGGCATCGGCCGCGCCGTCACAGCACGGCGTCCAACAGTTGGTGATCAAGGATCGCAGTGGGGAGCTGGATTTTGCTCTGCAGACGCCCTACAAGCCCCGCCACCTCTACCCGACCGCCACGCTGCCAGCGCTGCAGAAGGGGTCCACCGTCACGTTCACGACCGATCTCGGCGACCCGCTCGTGAACGCCACCGCGTTCTTCGACAGCGCGGACGGATCGACCACGCTCACGGGCACGATCGCGATCCGCGGCGCGAGCTTCGACGTGACGGTGCCCGACAACTACACGCCTGGAACCTTCCGGATGCACGCCACCGCCACCGTCAACGCCCTCCCCGTTTGCGACATCGAGACCTGCGACGCCGAGGTGATGACCAACACCTTCGTCCACGACGTCGAGCTCCAGTGACATGAAACGAGCATGAAAGAGCAACGAACCGGGTCGTCGTCGGGCAAGGCGCGGCGCGTGACCGGCCACGGCGCCAAAGGCGACGCGCAGACGGAGCAGCTCAAGAAGATCACCAAGAAGCTTGGGAACGCGCAGGTGCAGAGCGTCATCGGCAAGAACGACCGCGCGCGCGACGCCATCTACCAGTTCATCGTCCACCGCCTGCAGAAGATCCAGCAGGTGCAAGGCCAGGAAAAGGAGGCGATGAAGAAGCAGCGGGTGTGGTTCGACGAGGTCGCGCACAAGAAAGCCGGCTTTGGCCTGCCGGACCCGACGCGGTGGCGGGAAGCAGCGAAGAAGTACCGCGCCGCCGCGGAGTCGGTCGCCCGCGGCAACCTCGGCCAGGCGGCCCAGCACCTCGAGAGCGCGATGGAGGCCGAGCGAAAAGCATTTCGCGACCTGCCGAAAGAGATCCCGTTGGACCACCACCTCACCGAGGAGGGGCAATCGGGCGACCGCCCCGAGGCGATGGCGCAGGTGCACGCGGGCGAGGGTTGCACCCCGCGCGAGGTCAGCGAGGCGCTGCGGGTGGCCGACGAGATCGAGCGGGTAACGGAGAAATCCAAGGGCGAAGGCATCCACAAGCCGCGCCTGCACTGGTGGGACGTCGCGGAGGGCGAGGACGACGGCGAGGAGGGGAAGAAGACAGGGGCGAAGGGTGGAAAGCGCGCGGCCGACGCGACCGGCGAGCAGGCCGAGGCGAAGACGGAGCCGGAGAAGCGCGGCGAGGACCAGGAGCGCGAAAAGGCCGAGGAGGAGGAGCAGGACGTCGAGGTTGAGCAGGCGCGGGCGAAGGAGGTCGCCGTCGACCTCGGTGGTCGGCCCGCGAGCCTGGATGTGCCGGCGCCGGTGGTGAAAACCGTCCGCACACGCGTAAAAAAGGGGTAGCCTCGGGGCTCAGACCCCCGGAACCCGCCCAAGCACGCGGTCCCAGAGCCAGTTCGGAACCCGCTTCGCCAATCCCATCAGCAGCTTCATCTGCCACGGGAACGTGATGTCCGAGCGGCGGGCCTCGAGCCCGTTCGCGATGATCGTCGCCGCCTGCTCCGCCGAGATCAGGAAGGGCATCGGCGCTTTATTCTTCGCGGTGAGCGGCGTCGCGATGAATCCGGGATGGATCGCGGTCACGGTGATGCCACGCCCGCGCAGGTCGACCCGCAGCGACTCGAAGAACGTCGTGATGCACGCCTTGGAGCCCGAGTAGGCCGCCATCCCCGGCAGCCCCCGGAACCCCGCGACGCTCGACACCACCGACAAATGCCCGCTCCTGCGCTCCACCATCTCCGGCAGCACAGCGGCCACGCTGTAGATCACCCCATCGACGTTGAGCCGCAAGGTGCCAATCCACGCCTCCACCGGGACCTTGTGCGCCCGCGCCGGGTCCCCCGCGCCCGCGTTGGCGACGAGGAGATCGATGGCACCGAGCTCCCCGGCGATCGCCACCGCCGCCGAGCGAATCGCCGTCCGGTCCGTCACGTCGGCAACCGCCCACGCAGCCTTTCCCCCCTTCGCCCTGATCTCCTCCGCCAGCGCGGCCAGCAATTCCCCACGCCGAGCGACCACGCCTACGGCCCAACCCCGCCGCGCCAGCTCCTTCGCGAGCGCGTTCCCGATCCCGGTGGATGCACCTGTGATCAACGC
This sequence comes from uncultured Pseudomonadota bacterium, assembly GCA_903844155.1. Lineage (GTDB taxonomy): Bacteria > Myxococcota_A > UBA796 > UBA796 > SXON01 > CAIUMM01. The sequence goes on from CAIMSU010000117.1 coordinate 134,115, forward strand.
GACGGGCATGCGGGACTCCAGATCGCGCGGCGGGTATCATGGGCCGGAGGCGTCGGGCTGATTTGGGCGACTGCTCCGCATCGCGGCGTCCTCGTGGCTGGCGGGGGCGGCCGGACGGGCTCGACCGCTGGCGGTCGCGTGCGTGAGGCGCGCGGGCGGATGAGGCCAGCACGCGGATGCTGGCCCGGCGGGGCGCGGCGCAACCGGCGGGGACAGCGGTGTCCTCGGGACTTACGACGCGCACAGTTCGCGATCGGCGGATAGCCCGGGGAAGTGGTTCGCCTTGCCGTCCCCGCGCTCGCCCTGCTTTTCGCCGGCGTGAGCACGGCGTTAGGGATGTTCGCGCTGGTCGGCCTCGTGGGGTTTGACCTCCTACCCGACACGATCACGGCGTGGTGGCTGGGCGCGGCGGTGGCGGCGTTGCCCATCGGGCTCGCGGGACTCTGGTTCTGGGTGCCGGCTCCCGCGCGCACCCGCGCACTCGTGCACGTCGCGGCCTCTGTGCCAATCTCGGCGCTGATCCTCATCGCCCTGTTCCCGTCGTACCCCGACCACGCACCGCCGGAGAGGTTGGGGGTGCTCTGCCTTCTCCCCGTGTGTCTCGCATACGGACGAGCGCTTTGGATCGGCGCACGCTCGCGTTCAAGCGTCATGTCGTCCGACCGACCACCCCGTCTGGCGGCTTTCGTCTTCCTGACGTCGCTGCCACTTGTCCCACTCGCGGTGCCGCTGCTGAGCCGAGGGGCCAGCGAATGCGTTCCCCTCCGAATAGTCGACCTGCGCGCCTCGTCGTACTCCGACCCAATCGGCAACGGCTATACGGTCGTGGGGTTCAAAGGGACCGCCGATGAAGCGGCGCATTCAGCGGCGTGCCTCGGGGCGGAGGTGTGCAAGCGCGGGTGTGACGTCCACACGCCAGTGATCTCGACGACCTGGCCTCTACAGGCGGCGCCCAACTGGCGCCCGGTGGAGCCTTCGACAGAGACCTGGATCGCGGGCGACGATGTTGAGGACTACCAAGGGTTTACCGCCGAATACTTCGACGACGGCTGGATCCAGCTCCAGGAATGGAGCGTCCGGTAGCGCCACCCACGCGTCACCCTCCCCGAGGACACCCGCGTCCTGGCCCGCGCTGTCGCCCCGCGCCTCGCAGCCCGAAAAACCCCTTTCTTCTTCTCTTCCTTGGCGGCTTGGCGCCTTGGCGGTTCAAATCCCCCTGCCCTCGGCAGCGACGAGCGCCATGCCCGGGTGGTCCGGATCTCCCTGGTCCCCGACCGCTCGGGCGTCACGCCCCGCCTTTGCTCCGATACCCCGCCAGGTCCACCGTCACCCACGCGAACCCGGCCTCACGCCCGGCCGTCAGCACCCGCTCCCTCACCCCCGCCTCCACCATTCGCGCGATCTCCGAAGGATCCAGCTCAATCCTCGCCTCCTCCGCTCCCGCCCCGCCACTCCCCTCGCCCGACCCGCCGTCCCCCGCCACCCGCTGATACCGCACGCGAAACTGCCGAAACCCCTCGCGTCGCAACGCCGACTCCAGCCGGGCCACGCGCAGCAGGCGGTCCAGCGTCACGCGTGTCCCCGGCGCAAAGCGGCTTCCAAGGCACGCAAAACTGGGCTTGTCCCACGCGGCGATCCCGAGCGCCTTCGCAGTCGCCCGAACCTGCGCCTTGTCGAAGCCAACGTCCACCAGCGGATGGCGAACGCCGTTCTCGGCTGCGGCGCGCAGTCCCGGGCGATGATCGCCGAGATCGTCCAGGATCGTGCCGTCGACGACCGCGGCGGCGCCCAGGCGCAGCGCGGCCTCGCCCGCGAGTCGAAAAAGCTCGGTTTTACAATGGTAACAGCGGTCGCCGGTGTTCGCGGCGTAGGCCTCGTTGTCCAGCTCATGCGCGTCGACCAGCTCATGCCGCGCACCGAGCGCCCGGGCGAGCGAAATTGCCGCTTCCGTCTCCTCGATCGGCAGCGTGGGCGAGACGGCGGTCAACGCGAGCGCGCGGTCGCCGAGCGCCTCGACGGCCGCCGCGAGGACCAGGGCGGAATCCACGCCGCCCGAGAACGTGACGACCAGCTCCGCGTCCCCGGCCAGCGCGCGAAGATGTGCCACCAACGCCTGATACCGGTCGTTCATGCCGGCTCCCAACGGACCCGGTCGCCAACGCGCACGCCCGCGGCGATCCCTGCAGAACCACCGGGCACGGCCAGCTCCAGAGAACCGCCGCTGCCCGTGAGCGCCACGAGCGCGCCAGCCTTGCCGTCCGCGTAGGTCCCGACGACGGAAACCCGCACAGGGACGCGATCGTCGGCCGGCGTCCAGACCACAAGCCCGTCGGGGCGGCCCGGCAGGTCGGTGATGGCGTTGCCGAAGGCGTCGATCGCGCGTACGGTCCCCGGTGGGCGCTCCGGGAGGGCGATGAACCCCGTGGCGACGGCATCGTCGAAGGCGACGAGGCCAGCGGCCAGGCGGGCGGCGGCTGGGGCAAAGAGGTCACGGCCATGGAAAGTGGCGGAGCGCGCTGGCAATCCCCACGTGTCCGGCATCGACCGAACGTCACGGACCGCATCCTGCGCCGCGATTCGCGTGATCAGCCCGTTGTCGGGCCCCAGGAAGTAGCGTTCGCCCACCCGCGCCACCAGCGCGCGCCGCGCCGTCCCAACGCCAGGATCCACGACCGCGACGAACACGCTCCCCGCCGGGAACCACCGCCAGCTCTCCGCGAGCACCTCCGCACCCCGCTCCACGTCCTGCGGCGGGATCCCGTGCGTGAGGTCGATCACCCGTAGCGCCGGTTCCACCGATGCAATCACGCCCTTCATCACGCCGACGTACGCGTCGGAGACGCCAAAATCGGTGAGCAGCACGAGCGGCGGGAGGCCAGCCATGCGGTCAAATAACGCGCGGATCCGCATGGGCTGTGGATCGTCGAAATACCATATTGATTTCAGAGTGTTAGTAGACAAAAACAAAAGTGGGACGAGTTGGGGGTTTCAGGTGGATCTGTGGGGATCGACATGGTACTTTCCTCACACCACCGGACCCACGTGTACGACCTCACGCTCAACGCCCCGTTGACCATGGACCCGAAGGGTCGGGTCACGCTGCCGACGCGCGTGTACAACGTGCTGACGGAGCGGTCGTTGGTGTGGACGCCGTTCGAAAACCACCTTCGCGGCTACACGCCGAGCACCTGGAAAGAGCGCGTCGTCACGCCGCTGTTGGGGGAGGACTCCTTTGACCACGCTGTCGCCGAACGGCAGCGTCGCCGGCTGGGGCTGGCGTGCGACCTCATCGTGGACGAGCATGGGCGCTTCATCCTGCCGCCGTTGCTCCGGGAGCGGGCCGGGCTCGCGCGGGACTGCGTCATCGTCTCGCTGATGGACCGCCTGGAGCTCTGGGACTCGGCGCGCTGGAACGCCTGGGTGGAGGGTGAATGAAGGCCGCCACATTCCCGTGCTCCTGGCGGACGTGGTCCAACTGCTCCGCCCCTCGCCCGGCCACGTCTTCCTCGACGGTACGCTCGGCCGCGGCGGCCACACCGCAGCGTTGCTCGCGGCCGGCGCGACCGTGGACGCGTTTGACCGCGACGCGGACGCCATCGCTGCGACCGCGGTCACGCTCGCGGACTTCGTCACCAGTGGGCACCTTCGCCTCCACCGTGCCGCCTTCGCCGACGCCCCGCGCCTCCTCGGCGAGCAGCGCTACGACGGCATCCTCCTCGATCTCGGCGTCTCCTCGCCCCAGCTTGACGAGGCGCACCGCGGCTTCAGCTTTCAGGCGAACGGTCCCGTCAGCATGGTCATGGACGACCGGGACGCGCCGCTCTCCGAGCGCCTCGCGGCCGTGGACGAGCCTGCGCTCGCCCGGGTTCTCCGGGAGTACGGCGATGAGCCCAACGCCCGCAGGGTCGCGCAGACCATCCTTTTCGGCCGTCCTTGGGCAGGCACGCGCGCGCTGGCAGAGGCCGTCGCCGCGGTCGCCGCACCAACGCGGGGCATCCACCGCGCCACCAAGTCCTTCCAGGCGCTGCGCATCTGGGTCAACGATGAGATCGGGCAGCTTGAGCGCGCCCTCGTCGACCTCCCAGCGCTCCTTGCCCCAGGCGGGAGGTTCGCGGTGATCGCGTTCCACAGCCTCGAAGATCGGCCCGTCAAGCAGGCTTTTCACGCCCTCGCCGGCGTCGGTGCGCCGACCGACCTCTACGGCAACCCCGTCGTCGCACCGGCCTTCCGCCTCGTCGAACGCAAAGCGCGCAAGGGCGAGGACCGCGACCCGAACCCCCGCGCCCGCAGCGCCCGCCTCCGCGTCCTTGAGCGCATCTCCTCGCCCGCCCATTCCCCCGCCAGGCTCCCACCCGCCTCCCCGGAGCGTGCATGACCCGCATCCTCGCCAGCCTCAAGCTCCCCGCCTTCGCCCGCTCGAACCTCGCCTCGGACCCGGCAAGCGCGCCCACGCTCGTGCCCAGCTCCGCGCCAGGAACGGCCGGCGCAGGCGTTCGCACCCAGGCCGCCACGACGCAGGACATCGGCGCCGCCATCCGCTTCCTGCTCGTGTTGAGCCTGATTGGCTCGATCGGCGCCCTGAAGCTGGCGATCACCAGCCAGACCCAGCAGCTCTCCGTGCAGCTTGACCACGCGCGCAGCGAGGTCGAACGCTCCGAGATCCGCCGCGAGCGCCTGCTCGTCGAACGCGCCATGCTGCGCCAGCCCGAGCACCTCCAGGCCGTCGCCGCACAGCTCGATCTCGCAGCCCCCGTGGCCGTGATCGACGTACCGCCCGAGCGTGCGCCATGACCCCCAAGCGCCCGCTCCCGAAGGCAACCGTGCCGCCCCGGCGCACGCTCCCCGGCAAGCCCATCCCGGCAAAGCGCAGGAAGAGCGTTGGCCCTGGCACCTTCGCCACGATCCGCGCCGAGATCGACGCGTACCTCAAGCGCGCCGCCGGTACCGCCCCGCGCCTCCAGGCGGACGCGGACGCCCACGCCATGCGCGTCAGCCGCGCTCGCTCCCTCGCCGCGCTCATGCTCGTTGGCGCCGCCTCTCTCGGGCTGAGCGTGCGCGCCGCCTGGCTCATGGGCGTGCCCGACGAGCGGCTGGAGGCTCGCGCCGACCAGTTTCAGGGCTCGCGCGAGGAGCACGGTCCCCGCGGCGCCCTCTACGATCACCACGGCAGGCTGCTCGCCTACACCGTGAGCCTCCCCGCGCTGTACGTGAATCCGGCGGCGCTCAAGGATGATCAGCTCGCGGACCTGATCCCCAAGCTCGCCGTGCTGACGCGCCACTCGGAATCGTGGCTGCAAACGCACCTGAGCAAGCAGCCGGACGGCAAGAAGCTGCAGGAATTGCGGCTGGCCGACGGTCTGGATCCCGCGAGCGTCGCGGACGTGACGAAGGGCTTTAGACGCGACCAGTTGTGGGCGACGGAAGAGCCGATCCGCTTCTATCCGGGCAAGTCCGAGGCAGCGCCCCTGCTTGGCTACGTGGACGCGCAGGGCGTAGGGGCCGCTGGCCTCGAAAAAGTGCTCGAAAAGGATGTTCGCGGCGAGGTCTTCCGTCGCCTGCAGACCCAGGACCGCAAGGGTCGCGCGGTGGACGCTGGTGTTGACGACGATCGCGTCTCCAAGGCCGGCCACAGCGTGCGCCTCACGCTCGACAGCTCGATCCAGGACGCCGCCGAGGTGGCGATGATGAAGGCGGTCGAGGCCTCGCGCCCGGTCGCGGCGATGGCCGTGGTCATGGACGTCCACACGGGCGCGATCCTCGCGATGGCAAGCTGGCCCTCGGGAAACCCGAACGACGGCGCGGCGCTGGCCGTACAGGAAGACTTCAAGAACCACACGGCGATGGACCAGATCGAGCCCGGCTCGGTCATGAAGCCCTTCGTGGTCGCAGCGGCCATCGAGGAGCGGCTTGTGACGCCGCAGACGATGATCGACTGCATGCTCGGCCACTGGGAACTGTCCGGAAAGGTCATCAAGGACGACCACCCGAAGGGCATCATCTCGGTGAGCGACGTCATCAAGTTCAGCTCCAACATCGGGGCCGCCAAGATGGGCTTCATGCTCGGCGCGGAGCGCGAGCTGGCCTACCTCTCGGACTTCGGCTTTGCGCGGTCGACGGGCCTCGGCCTGCCCGGCGAGGTCGCCGGATCGATGCGAAAGGCGGACACCATCAAGCCGATCGAGCTGGCGACGACGAGCTTTGGCCAGGGCATCACCGCCTCGCCCGTGCAGCTCGCCGCAGCCGTCTCGACGATCGCGAACGGTGGCGTCCGCATGAAGCCCTACCTCGTCGACGCCGTCCTCGACCGCTTCGGCGAGGTGGAGACCGTCCGCGCGCCGCAGGAGGACCGGCAGGTGATCTCGGCCGAGACCGCCCGGAAAGTCACGGAGATGATGGAGTCGGTGACGGAGGAGGGCGGCACCGGGACGCGCGCGCGCATCGACGGCTACCTCGTCTCTGGCAAGACCGGCACGGCGCAAAAGGTCCAGAACGGCGTGTACGGCAACGACCGCATCTCCTCGTTTGTCGGCTTCCTTCCGTCTGATAGACCCGAGATCGCGATCGCGGTGAGCATCGACAGCCCCTCCATCGGCTCCAAGTACGGCGGCATGGTGGCCGCCCCGGTGTTCTCGGAGATCGGCGCGTTCTCCATGCGTTATCTCGGGGTCACGCCGGACCCGAGCGTCACCTTCAAGGCGCCCCACCATGACGAGAACGAGCCGGCCGACGAGCCCCTTGACCTGCCGCCGCCGACCCCGATCGCCGTAAAAGAGCCGACGAACCTGCCTCCGCTTGAAGTCGTCGGCGACGGTCAGGGTGGCTGGGTGATGCCCGATCTCGCCGGTCGCACCGTCCGCGCCGCGCTCACGGGCTTTGACGGCACCGGTCTCGTCCTCGACATCAACGGGTCCGGCAAGGTGGTCCAGCAGTCGCCCGGCGCCGGCGCATCCGTGCGCGCGGGCGAGAAGGTCTCGCTCCGCTTCGACTGATCGGTGTACAGTTTCGCCAGTTTATTCAGTTTCGCTCTTTCCAATTCCACGATCCCGTCTGCAGGGTGCCGCACACGCGGGCGCTCTACGCCAGTAGAGCAATCCCGGTGGCGCCGACTCACCTCCCCCCGGGGTGAGCACCCCCTCGAGGCCGCTTCCCGCCGCCTCACACCCCAGTGATTCCGGAGTCACCAAGCCCGCAGTTGTATGAACAGCTGAGTGGATTGCCGGTGCCCTGCAGACCCCCTCGCCGCGTCCGATCCACCCCCGATCGGGACGCTCCTCCGCCGCCAGTTCCCCGCCTTCCCCGCCCGCCCTCCTCGCCCCACCGCCCCCAATGCACCTCTCCACGCTCCTCGGCGCGCTCCCGCCGTCGCTGCACGCCCGGATCGTCGCGCCAGCGGCGGCCCCGGACGTCGTTGTGCGCCGTGTGACCGACCGGGTGCAGGAGGCCGGGGCGGACGACGTGTTTGTGGCGATCAAAGGGGCACATTTCGATGGTCACGACCACCTCCCGTTGGCGGCGGCGGTGGTCACGGAGCGCGAGGTCTCAGCACCGGAAGGTGTGGTGGTGGTGCGGGTGACGTCGACGGTGCAGGCGCTCGGTTGGCTATGCGCGGAGGCGCAGGGGCGACCGTCGGACGCGATGAAAATGGTCGGTGTGACGGGGACAAACGGGAAGACGAGCGTGACCTACCTCGTGGCGCACTTCGCGCGAGCAGCCGGGATGAAGGCAGGGGTCATCGGGACGACGGGGCACCTGTTGGACGGGGAAGTCGTCGGCGAAGGCTACACCACGCCGACGGCGCCGCAATTGCAGCGGTTGCTGGCGACGTTTTTTGAACGCGGAGCGGAGCTGGTGGCGATGGAGGTGAGCTCGATCGGGCTCGCGGCGCATCGGGTGGACGGGACGACCTTTACCGCGGCCGGCTACACCAACCTGACCCGCGATCACATCGACTACCACGGCACGATGGAGGCCTACGCGGGAGCGAAGACGCGGTTGTTCACGGAATTGCTGCGCCCGGGCGGGGTCGCGGTCCTGAACCGCGCCGATCCCGTTGTCCGCGCCCTCGGCGACGAATTGCTGAACACCCGTTCCATGCTCGAAATCGCAGAGGGCGTTTCTGTGGAGTGGGTGGAGGCGGTCGAGGCGGTCGACGAGACCATCCGGGGGATGACGGTGCGGGTGGTTGGCGAGGATGGCGCCGTCTGGACGACGACCACGCAGCTCATCGGCGCGTACAACCGGGAGAACATCGCCTGCGCGTGGGCCTTGGCGCGCGCGGCGGGGGTGACCGACGCGCAGATGGCACGGTCGCTGCCAGGATTTGCCGGCGTCCCGGGGCGGCTGGAGCGGGTCACGGCGGTGGAAGCCGATTTTGCCGTATTCGTGGACTACGCGCACACCGACGATGCCCTCGCCCGCGTCCTCGACGTCCTCCGCCCCCACACGCTAGGTCGGCTCATCGCCGTCTTCGGCTGCGGCGGTGACCGCGACCCCGGAAAGCGGCCTGCCATGGGGCTCGCGGCCACGCGCGCCGACCTCGCCATCGTCACCTCCGACAACCCGCGCTCCGAGGACCCGCTCGCCATCATCGCCGCCATCCTGCCCAGCCTCGCCGGTCATCCGCACCGCGTCGAGCCCGATCGGCGCACCGCCATCGCCCTCGCGCTCAACCTCGCCGAACCCGGCGACGTGATCCTCATCGCCGGCAAGGGCCACGAGACCACGCAGACCATCGGCGACCGCGTCCTCCCGTTCGATGATCGCCTTGTTTCCAGGGAGTTTCTCGCATGATCTTCGATGCCGCCACCATCGCCCGCGCCACCCGCGGCACGCTCGTCTCCGCGGGCCGTGGCGTGGCGGGTCCGGTCATGACCGATACCCGACGGCTGCAGCGCGACGGCTGGTTCATCGCGTTGTCCGGGGACAAATTCGACGGCCACGATTTTCTCACCCACGCGCAGGTCGCCGGAGCGGCAGGCGCCGTCGTCTCGGACGCTTCCCGGGTTCCAGCAGGCTGGAAGGAAGGCCTGGTCGTCGTCAGCGACACGCTCATCGCCCTGCAGGACCTCGGGCGCGCGGCACGGCACGCGTTCACAGGCCCTGTCATCGGGGTGACCGGCAGCGTCGGCAAGACGACGACGCGCGTGATGATCGCGGACGTCCTCCGCGGCGAAGGTCCTGAATTTCGCCGCGTCCACTGCACGCAGGGCAACCTGAACAACCACATCGGCGTCCCGCTCACCCTCTGCGCCACGCCGCCCGACGCCGAGTTCATGGTCGTCGAGCTGGGCATGAACCACCCCGGCGAGATCGCGCTGCTGCAGGAGATCGCGCTGCCCGACGTGCGCGTCATCACCAACGTTGGCGCAGCGCACGTCGAGGGCTGCGGGTCGATCGCGGGAGTCGCAGCCGCCAAGCAGGAGCTGTTTGACGGCGCGCGCCCGGGGGACGTGTGCATCGTGAACGACGGCGACGAGTGGATCGTGAACATGCCGGTTCCCCCTGGCGTTCGCGTCGTGCGCTTTGGGCGCGGCGACGACTGTGACATCCGCCTCACCGATGTCGGTGTCGACGCCGAGCGCCTCCAGACCCGGATGCGCGTGGAGACGCCCGAGGGCGCCGTCCGGGCCGTCCTCGACGTCCCCGGCCTGCACCTCGCTGAGTGCGCGCTGGCGGCGATCTCCGTCGGCTTTGTCCTCCGCATGCCGCGCAACAGCATCGGCCCCTCGCTCGGCCGCTACGCCCCGGAGGGCATGCGCAACCGCATCGAGCGCGTCCACGACGTCGTGGTCATCAACGACGCCTACAACGCGAACCCGATCTCCATGCGGGCGGCGCTCCAGACGCTGGCCGCGCTCGCCGGTGGCACCGCCGGGGCTGGCACGCGCGTTGCAGCCCTAGGCGACATGCTGGAGCTTGGAAGCACCGAAGCCGAGTCGCACCGCGAAGTGCTGAGGACCGGCCGAGCCCTCGGAATCACCCTCTACGTCACCGGCGAGCGGATGGCGGCGGCCGCTGCGGCCCTCGGGGAGACCGTGGGGACGGGCACGGTGACGACGTTCGCAGACGTGGAAGCGCTCGCCGGGGCGCTGGCCCACGTGCTTTCGCCAGGTTCGGCGCTCCTGATCAAGGGGAGCCGCGGGTCGAAGATGGAGCGGGTCCTGGAATGCTGGCGGCGCGACGGCCGCGGAATCACGATCAACGAGGAGAAAGGCGGATGATCTACTATCTCCTCATGCCGCTCGGCGGCGTGTTCAACGTCTTCCGGTACATCACGTTCCGGGGCGCTTGCGCGATGGTGACCTCGCTTTCGCTCTGCTACATGGTTTATCCGGCGTTCATCCAATGGATGCGGCGGCGAAAGATGGAGCAGATCATCCGCACCGATGGTCCGCAGGAGCACCTCGAATCCAAGGTTGGAACGCCGACAATGGGCGGCGCGGTGTTTCACCTCGGCATCGCGCTCACGACGATCCTGTGGGCGCGCGTGGACGAGCCGCGCGTGTGGATGGTGCTGATCGTGACGCTCGGGTACGCGCTGATCGGCTTTGTGGACGATTGGAAGAAGGTGATGGAGCGGTCGAGCGACGGGCTGGCCGGGCGTTGGAAGCTGTTCTGGCAGACGCTCATCGGCGCGGGCGTGCTCGGTTGGGCGTACCACACGGGGCTGATGGATGCCCAGTTCCACGTGCCTTTTCTCAAGCACGCCGTCATCGACTTCGGGGCACTTTGGACGGGCGCGCCGGCCTGGCTCGGCTGGGGCTACGTGGCGCTGGGCGTGTTCGTGCTGGTCGGCGCTTCCAACGCCGTGAACCTGACGGACGGCCTGGACGGCCTCGCCATCGGCAGCACGATCACGTCGGCGGGCACGTTCGCGGTCCTCGCCTATCTGGCGGGGCACCTGGAATTCGCGACGTACCTGAACATCCCGCACGTCGACGGCGCGGGCGAGCTCTCGATCTACGCGCTGGCGATGGTCGGCGGCGGACTTGGCTTTCTCTGGTACAACTGCTACCCGGCCCAGCTCTTCATGGGCGACGTTGGCTCGCTCGGGCTGGGCGGCGGGCTCGGGATGCTCGCGGTGCTGACCAAGCATGAGCTGTTGCTGGCGTTGGTCGGGGGGATCTTCGTGCTGGAGACCGTCTCCGTGATGATCCAGGTGTTCGTCTACAAGCGGTTCAAGAAGCGCGTGTTCCTGATGGCGCCGATCCACCACCACTACGAGAAGCAGGGGTGGTCCGAGCCGAAGATCATCGTTCGTTTCTGGATCATCTCCGTGCTCCTCGCGCTTGTCGCCCTATCGACCCTGAAGCTCCGGTGAGCGTCGTGGCCCAGGTCCCGCTCAACGGCGCGCGCGTCACCGTCATGGGGATGGCGCGGTCGGGGATCTCGGCCGCGAAGGTAGCGGTTCGGCGCGGCGCTCGGGTCACGTGCACCGACCGGAACGCCGGGGCGACGGCGGTGGAGGGGACCACGGCGGCCTATGGGGAGCACCGCCGCGCCGACTTCGTCGACGCCGACCTCGTCATCCTGTCCCCGGGTGTGCCGCCGTCGCAGCCGGATGTGGCCGCGGCCATCGCCGCCGGCGTTCCCGTCATCGGAGAGCTGGTGTTCGCCGCTGGTTTGCTGGCCGCGCAGGAAAATCCCCCGCGCCTCCTCGCCATCTCGGGCACGAACGGCAAGTCGACCACCACGCACCTCCTCGGCCAGCTCCTGAGCCGCGCCGGACTCAAGACTTTTACCGGTGGAAACATCGGATTTCCCCTTTCCGACGCCGTCGATGGCGGTTATGAGGCCCTCGCCGTGGAGGTCTCCAGCTACCAGATGGAGCGCTGCGGCGACTTCCACCCGCGCGCGGCGGCGATCTTGAACCTCACCCCAGACCACCTCGAACGCCACGGTTCCCTCGACAACTACGCCGCTGCAAAGTGCAACATGTTCCGGAAGATGGTCCCCGGCGACTGGCAGATCCTGCCCGCCGGCGACGCTCGTCTGGAGCGTCTTTGCGACGTCCTGCCCGGCACCCGCGCCTACCTCAACGACCACCCCGGCGTGCGCGTCGAGCGCTCCGGCGCCGCCGACGCGAACGGAGGCTACTGGCTCACGTTCAGCGAGATCCCCGGCGCCCGCCCCGTCTCCCTCGCCGGATTCAAGCTCCCCGGCCGCCACAACCGCGAAAACGTCGCTGCCGCCGTGCTCCTCGCGCTGTGCGGGGGCGTGCCGGTCGAGCAGATCGACGTCGCCGGGCTGACGGGCTTGCCGCACCGGCTGGAGGTCGTGACCGAGAACGGCGGGGTGACCTGGATCAACGACTCCAAGGCCACAAACGTCGAAAGTACGATGGTCGCGCTCGCCGCGATGGTCGACGAGCCCCGCCCGGAGCGCGTGCACGTGCTGCTCGGCGGCAGGGGGAAGGCCGGCGCCGACTACGAGCGGTTGGCGGCGCCCCTTCGCGCCATGGGGTTCGTGACCTGTTTTGGCGAGTCGGGCCCGGTCATCGCCGAAGGGCTGCGACGCGCTGGCCTGCAGGTGTCCGTCGCGCCCACGCTCGCGGACGCGATCGACGCGTGCGCCAACACCGCCACTCCGGGGGACACCGTGCTGCTCTCCCCGGCCTGCGCCAGCTTTGACGAATTCACCGATTTTGAGCATCGCGGCCGGTACTTCGCCGACCGCGTGAAGGACCTACGCCCATGACCGATCCCTCCACCGCCGCGACCCTCGTCCCCGGCGCCTCATCGACCGCCGCCTCGCCCGCGGCGGCGCCGCGCAAGTACGACCTCTGGCTCATCTGTCTCACGGCAGCATTGGTAGCATGGGGTCTATTGATGATGTACTCGGCGAGCTCCTTCCTCGCGGTCGAGACCTACAAGGACCCCTGGCACTACGTCGTGCGTCAGGGGATCGCAGTCGCCATCGGGCTCGCCGCGCTCGTCGGCCTCGCGATGACACCGTACAGAAAGCTCGCGGACTGGGCGCCGACCCTCTGGGGCGCCTCGATCGTGCTGCTGTTGCTCGTGCACGTGCCCGTGATCTCGCACTCCGCGAAAGGCGCGACGCGCTGGATCGAGCTCGGCCCCTTGCATTTTCAACCGGCCGAATTCGCAAAGCTCGCCACGCTCATCGCGCTGGCAGCGTGGCTGCACCGCAACCGCGGCGACATCCACAACAAGAACACCATCCTCGTCGCCGGCGCGATCGTCGTCCCCCAGCTCCTCTGCATCATCGTGCAGCCGGATTTCGGATCCACGGCGATCATCGCCGTTCTTTGTGGCGTGATGTACGCGCTTGCGGGCCTGCGCACCGGGCTGATGACGGTCGCGGCAACGGGCGGCAGCTTCCTCCTCGGCCTCGTCGCCATCGCTCAGCCGTACCGGATGAAGCGCGTCACCAGCTTTCTCGACCCCTTCGCGAATTGTTCTGGGGACGGCTACCAGGTTTGCCAGTCATTGCTCGCGATGCATCAGGGCGGGCTCGTTGGCCGCGGGATGGGGGAGAGCGTCGCGAAGATGCTCTACCTGCCCGAGCCCTACAACGACTTCATCGCGGCGGTGCTCGGCGAGGAGCTCGGTCTCATCGGCGTTGTCGTGCTGATCCTCTGCTACCTGGCGCTGGCGTTGGTTGGGTTCCGCATCGCTCGGCGGGCGCCCGACACCTTTGGCTCGATTCTTGCTTCCACGTTCACCGTGATGATCGTCGGCCAGGCCTGCCTCAACCTCGGCGTCGTGATGAGCGTCGTTCCGCCGAAAGGGCTGGTGCTTCCCTTCATGTCGTACGGTGCGACGGCGATGATGATGAACCTCGCCGCCGTCGGGGTGCTGCTCTCGATCTCGGCCGAGGGGGTCGACAATGCCCCGGCCTACGCCGGCTTGCAGGACTTCTGGCTGGCGGTGCGGGGCCTCCCGGCACAGCGCCCGGCGATGGCTGGGCGAGGCACGCGCGCATGATGTTCCGGGGGAAGTACCTGCGGATCCACTTCATCGGGATCGGCGGATCGGGCATGTCCGGCATCGCGGAGCTGCTGCTGAACCTCGGCTACCAGGTCTCGGGGTCGGACGTGAAGGACGGCGCGGTCGTCCACCGCCTGCGCGGGCTCGGCGGCGTCGTGCACATCGGGCACACCGCGTCGAACATCGATGGCGTGCATGTCGTGGTGCGGTCGACGGCCGTGCGCGACGACAACCCGGAAGTCGTAGCCGCGCACCGGCAGAAGATCCCGGTCATCCCGCGGGCGGAGATGCTTGGGGAGCTGATGCGGCTGAAGTACGGCCTCGCCGTGGCCGGAACGCACGGCAAGACCACGACGACCTCGATGCTGGCGATGTGCCTACACAAGTCGGGGCTGGACCCCACCGTCGTCATCGGCGGGCGGCTCGACGCGTTCGGTGCCAACGCGCGGCTCGGGCAGGGCGACTACCTCGTCGCCGAGGCCGACGAGTCCGATGGCAGCTTCCTCCTCCTCGATCCAACCGTCGCCGTCATCACCAACATCGACCCTGAGCACCTGGACCACTGGAAGACGTTTGACGCGCTCATCGACGGCTTTGTCGCCTTCGCCAACCGCGTGCCCTTCTACGGATTTTCGGTCCTTTGCACCGACCATCCCGTCGTCCAGCAGCTCCTTCCGCGCGTGCGGCGCAAGGTGATCAGCTACGGGCTGAACCTGCAGGCCGAGGTGCGTGCCGACAGGATTGTGCAGGATGGACGGTCGCTCGCGTTCCGCGTCTGGCGCGGCGACGAGGCCCTCGGGGAGCTGCGCCTGTCCCAGCCGGGGCGTCACAACGTGCTCAATGCGCTCGCCGCCACCGCTGTCAGCCTGGGACTCGACATCCCCTTCGCGCAGGTCCAGAACGCGTTGCACGGGTTTTCCGGCGTCGATCGCCGGTTCTCGGAGCGCGGATTCGTCGAAGATGTCCTGATCGTGGACGACTACGGCCACCACCCGGTCGAAATCGAAGCCACGCTCTCTGCCGCTGCGGAGGGTTGGGAGAACCGCCGGATCGTCGCCGTCTTTCAGCCGCATCGCCCGTCACGCGTGAGGGACCTGCAGGCGGAGTTCTGCCGCGCGTTCAACCGCGCCGCCCATGTCATCGTCTGCCCGATCTACGCCGCCGGGGAGCCCGCGATCGAGGGCCTCGACAGTGAGAAACTGGCCGAGGGCATGCGCGATCTCGGGCATCGCAGCGTTGTCTCCGTCGCTACTCTCGACGACGCGCTCGCGGAATTGTCGGCGTGTGTCCGTCCCGGTGACCTTGTCATCACGCTTGGCGCGGGCGACGTGAACCGGCTCTGCGCCCAGCTCGTGAGCGTGCTTGGCGAGCGGGGCACGAGGTGACGATGGCGATGGGTGCTGCATCATCGACCCCGGAGGTGCGCTCCGAGGAGCCGCTGGCTCGTCACCTGCCGCTTCGGTGCGGCGGGGCCATCGAGCATTGGGTCGAGGTTTCGGACGAAGCGGAGCTGCTCGCGATCGTGAAGCTCGCCCGCGCGGAGAAGTGGATCATCCGGCCAATCCCGGCGTTCCACGACGCGATCCCTCCGGAGAACGGGCTGGTCGGGCTCGGGTTGCGGCTATGTGGGGAGCTTGAGGCGGTCGAGGTGGAGGCCGACGGATGCATCCGGGTGGGCGCGGGCGCAGTGCTGGCGCCGATCGGGCTGCGGCCGGGCTTCGAGGGCCTGAAGCAGGCGCCTGGCACCTTGCTGGACGCGTTTGAAGAGGGCTGGATCCAGCCGGCGATCGCGCGGGTTCGGCGCTTTCGCGGGCGGTCGTTCGAGGATATGGACGGCGCTCAGGCGGACGGCGCGTCGCTTCTGGTGTCGGCCGTGCTGCGGCCTGGGACGAAGCTGACACCCCCGAGGGCCGGACAGGCCTTCGCGGACACGCGCCGAAAAGGCCCGGCACTGCGGGACCTCCTCCGCAAAGCCCAGTTTTCAGGCCTCCGTCTCCACGGCGCCGCGCTCGGGGAGACCGACCCCGCGGTGCTCGTGAACGTTGACGGCGCAACACCCCGGCACCTGCGTACCCTACTCTCGGCGGTCCGCGACCGGATCGCCACGACTACCGGAATTCAACTCGAAGAACGCCTCGTCCCTGCGGGTCGAGGAGGGAGACTGTGATGGCTGACACACACAAAACCACGATTGACAAGCAGACGGCCGTCGTCGGCGTGTTGCTTGGCGGGTTTTCGCCCGAACGCGCGATCTCGCTCAAGAGCGGGCATGCGGTGCACGCGGCGCTCACCCGGCGCGGCTACAACGCCGTGGAGATCGACGTCGGCGCGGACCTGCCGGGGCAGCTCGTCAAGCACGGCGTGACCGTGTGTTGGCTCGCGTTGCATGGGATCATCGGCGAGGACGGCTGTGTGCAGGGGCTCTGCGAGGTGATGCGACTGCCCTACACCGGCTCCGGTGTGCACGGCAGCGCCGTCGCGATGGACAAGGTCGCGACGAAGCGGACACTTCGCGGCCTTGGAATCCCGCTCCCGGCCGACCGGGTGTGGCACGTCGGCGACCCGTTCCCGGACGACCTGGTCTTTCCAGTCATGGCCAAGACGCCTGAGGGCGGCAGCACCCTCGGCATCAAGAAGTGCCACGATCCTGGCGAACTGGAGTCCGCGCTGCTGTACTGCACCGGCTTCGCGCCCGAGGTGCTGCTCGAACAGTTCGTCGCCGGCGACGAGATCACCGTCGCAGTGCTGTACGGTGAGCCCCTCCCCGTCGTCAGCATCGTCCCGCACACCGAATTCTTCGATTTTGAGGCCAAGTACCAGAAGGGCATGACGACCTACGTCGCCCCGGCGCCGATCGCGCCGACCATCGCCGCAGCCGCGCAATGCTACGCGAAGCTCGCCTACGAGGCCCTTCATCTCTCGGGCGTCGCCCGCGCCGACTTCATCGTCGACAAAGATGGCACCCCCTGGTTCCTCGAGATCAACACACTGCCGGGCATGACGGAGACGTCGCTCTCCCCGATGGCCGCCGCCGTCGTCGGCATGACCTTCGATGATCTCGTTGAGCGGCTGCTTCTTGGGGCACGGCTGCACGTGAACGTGGCCGTCAACCCCACCCCGGGCGCGCCGGACGCACGGGCGCACGAGTAGTCGCCGGGTTCGTCGCGAATGGTTCGCAACCGTCGCTGTAATGCAGGTTTTCGACAGATCTGCTCAGGCCAACAAAATCGTACCTATTGTCTTGTCAAGAGGAACAGGGTGTAGTAGAACGTCAAGACGCACCGGAATCCCTCGTGAATCGCGCCCTTCGCACCGCAGCCATCGCCCTCGGCGTCGCCGCTTGCGTAGGGTGTGTCACGTGGGGGCTGCTCGGGTCCAACCTGACGCGCTGCCATGAGGTGGACGTCGACGGCCTCACCCAGGTGGACGCGACCCAGGTTCGGCACCTCGCGAACGTGGCCATCGGGCAACCGCTCGTCCTCGTGGACCTCAACGCAGCGAAGGCGGGCGTGGAGCGTCACCCCTGGATCGCGAGCGCCGAGGTTCGCCGTGCCTTTCCCGACCGCGTCGTCATCACGGTGCAGGAACGTCGTCCGGTCGCGCTGCTGATGATGGGCGGCCTCTACCTTGTCGACGAGACCGGGGACGTGTTCCGAAAGGCGGACGACACCACGCTTGATCTACCGGTTCTAACTGGGATTCCGTCGACGTACGCGACCGAGCAGCCGGACCTCGCGCGGCGCATCGTTCGCGACGGCCTGGAGATCCTCGCGGAGGCAGACGGGTCCGCTCCGAATCCGTCCTCCGCAGCCGCGGATGCGTCAGGAAAAATCCCACGCAACGCCGTTTCCGAGGTGCGTTTTGACGCGCGGGCGGGTTACGTGATGGTCCTGCGCAACGGGGGGGAATTGCTGCTCGGCTTCACGCCGAGCGACGCGCTCGCCCGCCTCGGGCGCCTCACCCGCAAGGGTGTGGACCTCTCCCTGCCGCACCGCGTCGACCTCGCGTCTCCCCGACTCGCCGTCGTCACGCCGCTCTGACCCCTCCCGCCGCCCCCTCCCGCCTCCCCTCCCTCCTGCCTTTCGCCCACCACCCCCCGCTGCCCATCGCGCAGTCCCGCCCCACGAGGTCCCCATGATCGAGCTCATCAACGAAATCGCCGCCGAAAACCGCGCCCGCATCAAGGTCATCGGGGTCGGCGGAGCAGGCGGCAACGCCGTCAACAACATGATCCGCTCCGGGCTGACCGGCGTGGAGTTCATCGTCATCAACACAGACGCGCAGGATCTCGCCCGCTCGCTCGCGCCCCAGCGCTACCAGCTCGGCGTCCAGCTCACCAAGGGCCTCGGCGCTGGCGCCGACCCCGAGATGGGCCGCGCGGCGGCGCTTGAGGATCGCGAGCGCATCGCCGAGCTCGTCGCGGGCGCCGACATGGTGTTCGTGACCGCGGGCATGGGCGGCGGCACCGGCACCGGCGCAGCACCGGTCGTCTGCGAGGTCGCCAAGGAGCTCCAGGTGCTCACCGTCGGCGTCGTCACCCGGCCGTTCCCGTTCGAGGGCCGTCGGCGCAAGAAGCAGGCCGAGGAGGGCATCGAGGCGATGACCACGCACGTGGACACGCTCATCACCATCCCGAACGCCCGGTTGATCCAGGTCATGAACGAGAAGTCGTCCATGGTCGACGCGTTCAAGAAGGCGGACGATGTGTTGCTCAACGCCGTGAAGGGCATCTCGGACCTGATCAACGGGAACGGCGTGATCAACGTCGACTTCGCGGACGTGCGGACGATCATGAAGGGCCAGGGGCTGGCGCTCATGGGCGTTGGCGTCGCCTCCGGCGACCACCGCGCGGTCGAAGCGGCCACGCGGGCCATCAACTCGCCGCTGCTCGACGAGATCAGCATCCACGGCGCCAACAGCGTCCTGTTGAACTTCAGCGCCAGCTCGTCGCTGACGCTTTTTGAGATCAACGAAGCCGCGTCGATGGTGCAGGAAGAATGCGCGGAAGAGGCGAACGTCATCTTCGGCTTCGTCATCGACGAGGCGCTTGGCAACCAGGTGCAGGTCACCGTCGTCGCCACCGGCTTCCAGTCCGCCCAGCGCGCCACGCTCACCCCGCAGCTCGCCGAGATGCGCATCCAGAAGAGCGTGAACAGCAACCGCGGCGGTGGCGGAAATGGCCGCGTTGCGACTGGGTTCGACCCGATCCGCAGCGAGGATTACGACATCCCCACCCTGCTCCGTCGGAGCTGATCCGGAGGCCGGGCGCCGACGATAGGTGGGACGGATGCTGATCGTGCGTTCCACCCTCGCGCTCTACACAGCCGCTGCGCTTGACGCCGCCCGCGCGACGCTGCGCAGCGCCTGGGGCTTCCTGCTCCTGGTGCTCCTCACGCCGGTGCTTTACCTGGCTTCAATGGCCCTTTCGCCCCTTGGCATGCTCGGCGGGCTAGCGGTGGGATTGCTCACGGCGGCATGCGCAGGCTCCTACCTGGCCTGCATCGAAGATGCGCTGGGGCGACAGGGTGGGCGCAGCCTGTCCCTGGCCAATGTCCAAGCAAATCTGGGGCGATATACCTGGGATGTCATCGGTGTGAGCTTTCCGATATGGATTGGCCAGCTCGTCGTCGGGCTGGTTCCCCTCCCCCTGGGTCTCGTATACGGGCTTGTCGTTAGCGTGGCGTTCAACGCCGCACCGGAGATGATCGGGCGCTTCCGGGGGACGGGAACGGAGCTGCTCCTTGCGTCGGCACGCTGGCTTCGGGAGAACGGGCCTGAGTGGTTCATCCCCCAGATCCTCCTCTTGTTCCCGCTCGCCCTGTGGCGCCCCGGCAACGCAGTGAGCATTCTGGCGATGTTCGGTCCCCAATTCGGCTTTGTCAACGCCGGAAGTATCCTTCTTGGGATGGCCGGGCCGCTCACCTGGTTGGCTGGCTTCGGGATGGTGCTGTTCGTGCACGCGCTCATGCTGTTCCGTGCAGCGCTCTACACCCGCCTGGGCCCGGGCGGGCGACGCCAGCGCCTCTGGAGAGCGCGGGTGGGCGCGAGCTGACCGGCGCCGCCAGAACCGGCCGTCAATCTCGATCGAGGCGACGCATCTGTAATACGCGTTACAATTGACGAGGTCGTTTCCGGATTGTTGCACGATAGTGATTGATCGTGTCCGTATCGGCCAAAACGCCCGTCTCCCCGATCGCGACCGCCCCGCCTCTGCTCGCGTTGTGCGGTGGGTACTTTAGCTTCTACGTCATCACCGGGGTGAGCGTAAAGTATTTTGAGGGCTCCGCGGCCGCGGGGTACCCCGGGATGGCGGATGGGACCTTCCTCGTCTACAGCACGGTGGGTGGATCGGCGTTGTGCCTGATGATCTGTGCGGCGCTCGGATGGTTCAGCCTCGGGTCCGGCCGTCGAATCGCCCTTTTCGGACTCCCGGTCCCGGAGGAGGCCCGAGCGCTCGTGCCCTCCGGGATCTGCGCCGCCGTCATCATTCCCGCGACGACCCTGCTCTATTCACTGCCGATCTCGGTCATGGTCGCCATGGTCATGATGCGCGGCAGCATCATCGTCGTAAGTCGGCTGGTTGACGCCGTTCTGCACCGGCAAGGGCTGCGCAAGGGGGTGGTGAGATGGGAGGAGAACGTGGCGGTGGCGTTCGCCCTGCTCGCCCTCGCGATCCCCCTCGTGGAGTCCCCCAGTCTCCAACTGAACGGCGCCGCGATGGGCATTTTCGGCAGCTATGTCGCGGCATATGCGGTCCGACTCTACCTGATGAACCGCTTCAAACTGAGCGGCGCTTCGGGGGTCAAGGCTGACAGCCGGTACTACTTCGCCGGGGAGCAGGCCGTCGCGTCGGTGGTGCTCCTGGCTGTCGCGGTGCTCATTGGTCTCGGCGCAGGGGTCGGGCCACTCGGCGACTCGATGCGGGCTGCCTGGGGCGCGCCCCCCGCCTGCTGGCCGGCCGCGCTGGCAGCGGGCGCTGCCTTCGGAATGGTGGCGTTCTTCTCCGTCTTCATCTTCCTGCAGCCCGGCAGGAGCGCGACGTTCTCCGGCCTCGTCAACCGGCTGACATCCCTTGTCGCCGGCACAGTGGCCACGGTTTGTACCCACGTGTGGTTGGGTGGGAAGGCGCCGGCGACGAGCGACTGGGCCTCGCTGGGGGTCATTGGCGTCGCGGTGAGCTTCCTGGCGCTCGGAGAGCGACGCAAGTAATCATCACGGCGTTGGAGCTGGTGTTCCGGCAGCCTGCATCGCCGCATACTTGGTGATGAGGTCGTTCATGTTGGTCGTCCGAAGGTCGCCGCCTGCAGAGGGCATGAAGAGGATTGGCTTGCCCGCGAGCGCCTCCGCGACCTTGATCTTGACCATGTTGTGCCCGCCGGCGCCCGCCATCGCCTTGGACTGTGCCTTGAGCCCCTCTGTGCGCGACTTGGCCTCGGCGAGCAGCGCCTGCGCCTCCCGGTCTCGCTGAAAATACGTCGCATCCGCCTGCAATTGCGCCTTTTGCGCCTCACCCTTGGCCGTCTCGATCTTCTGGTTGACCTCGCCCTTGGCGACCTCCAACTCGCGCTTCATCTGCTCGGCCGCGGCCTCGCTCTCAGATCGCAGGCGCGCTGCCTCCTGCTCCGCGACGGTCTTGTCCTTGATGACCTGCTCATAGGCAGGGTTGAAGCTGTGCTCTCCGAGCAGCACCTGGTCAACCAGCACGCCTTCGGGCGCCAGGTAGTGGGCGCACGCCTCACGCGCTTGATCGGCCTTGTTGAAGCGGATGTCTGCGTCGTAGAACTGCTCGGAGCGCAGCTCGTTCAGCACGTCGCGGAGGACGGTTCGAACGACTGGTCTCACCAGGCGCTCCTCGATCTCCTTGGTACTGCCGCCGACGAACTGCAGCAGGTAGGGCGTCTTGTTCGGGTCGATGCGCCAGGCGATCGTGACGTCCACGCTGATGTCGTTGCCGTCGGAGGTCTTGAACTTCAGGGAGTCGTCACCGTTGCGCGCGCCGGTGTCGGGCGAACGGGTCATCGCGAGGTTCTGCAGACCGACATCGAAAACGGTCCATTCGTTGATGATGGGCGGGAAAAAGTAGGTCTGTCCGGCGGGATAGGGCTCTGGAACGACACCCGTCTGACCGACAAGGGCGAGGCGAACGGTTCGGACGCCGACCTCAGTGGATTCGAGGGAGTGCGGAACACAGCCGGACAAGCCAACGGCAAGAATCATGGTGCCCACGGGGATGCGCATGGCTACCAGTCCTTCGTCATCCGCTCGACGTCGAGCGGGTTCATGGCCGACGGGCCGTCCGTGGGGACGATGATGACCTGCGTATTCTGCAGGGCGTCCGCCATCTTCAGGCCAACCACGTTGGATGCACCGGCGGCCGTCAGCGCCTCATTTTCCATGCCCTTTGACTGGGCCTTGGCCAGCTCGACCAGGAGGTCGCCTTCGGCGACCCGCTTTCGGCTGTACAGGTCATAGTCTGCGGCGATCTTGGCCACCTCTGACTCGCCGCGCTGTCGCTCGACATCGATGGTGGCCTTCCCCTCGGCCAGGACGCGGTTCTTCTCGGCCTCCTCCGTGGCGGCGATGGACTCAGCGCGGTTCTTGAATACCGTCTGGTCCTGGATCTTCCGGTCCTCGATCGCCTTCTGGTAGCGGTCGTCGTAGCTGAAATGCCGCACCATGACCCCCCAGACTGCGATCCCGTCCGGATCCAATTCCTTCGTCAGCAGGTCCATGCACTCCAACGCCTTCTGGCGACGAAGGGCCCCGGCGTAGAATTGGTCGGCGTTGAGCTCGCCCAATTTCTGGCGTAGCACCTGATCGGCGCGCGGCATCACCAGCGCTGTGACGTACAGTCGGCCCGGCCCAACCGAGGTGACAAGCTTGTAGGGATCCACGATCCGGTACAGGACGCTCACATCGACGACCACCCGGTACCCCTCGGACGTTTGGATGTGGATCGAGGGCGCATAGTCGGCCAGTTCGCTGCGCTGTATGGTGTCGTCGTTGAATTCAACGAGCTGTAGTTTCCGCGGAAGCACATGGAATCGCTCGTATCCGGGGATGAGCAGATGAGTCCCGGGCGGAAAGATGTCCGCCTGCAACCCCTTCCCCGGACCAAAGTAGACCTGGCGAATCGCGAACTCATCCGGTGCGATGTTCACAGTCGTCGAAAATAGCAGGAAGAGCAGGAACGCTACGGCAAACGCGGACAAGAAGAGATACTTGAGCAACCCACCCGGGGCACTTGGAAGTTGGACCTTTACAGCCATCGGCGCACCCTAGCCCTTCTCACGTTGTGAGGACACGGCCTGGGCCTGGCGGGCACGATCGCCGTCACCCACCGGAACCGGGCCCGCTGCGGAGTCAGCCAGGGCGGCCGTCGGTGAGAGCCGCTCATCGGCGTCCTGAAGCTGGCCGAGGTCGTCCACCAGATCCTGCAGCTCGATCCGATAGCGGCGCCGCGCCCACGCCCCGATCCACTCCGGCCAGAACAACGCCAGTGGGGGCAGCAAGTAGAAGACGGGGTCCCAGGGGCCCCCAGCAGCCTCAAGCATCGCGCTCGAGACGAAGAGTCCGGCAACGAGCGGCAGCAGACGTTGGACGACGATGTTCACCGGTGTGATGGCCTCACGGCGTTCAACCTTGTTCTGTTCCACGGCGAGGCGGGCGTACCGCGGCATGAACGTCTCGACGGACTCGGTCTCGATCCGTCGGGCCTGAACCTCGTCACCCATGACCGAGCGGCACTCACGAGCGACGTTGTCGGCGATCTCCCGCGTGGTCTTCTGGACAGCGGCGCGGGCAACGTCCGGCGAGTCCAGGTGCGCACGCCGCACCGGCTCCAGACGTTCGATCAGGTTGGCGGCGAGGGTATCGAGGCGGAAGGACGCGGGGGCCATTGTGCCGGATGGGGGAGGTACACCAGGCGACTATCAAGAAACCGCGCGCCGGGGGACGCAGCCTACCACTGCTCGAGGAGTCCGCTCGCCTGCGAGAGCCGGCCGGACCGCACCAGCGTGCCAGCGGCGCTCAAGCATGGCGAAAGCACCTGATCGTCCTCCCAGAACGGTACGACGGCACGCACCTGCCGGCGGGCAGCCTCAACGCCCGGGGCACCGGCGAGAGGAGCCTCGACAGTCCGACGGCCGCCGAGGAAGCGCACCCCGGCCCTGCGAAAATCAAGGGCCTGGGCAGCGAACATCGCCTCAATGGCGACAATGTCGGCTGCATTCTCCAGCAGCCGGAGCGAGAGACGCCCCGCGATCGGGCCCATGCTGACGTGGTCCTCGCTGTGCTGAACGGTCGGAATGCTGTCAGTCACCGCGGGGTGAGACAGGCCCTTGCATTCACTCGCCAGGCTCGCTGCTGTGTACTGGGCCAGCATCAGCCCGGAATTCAGCCCGGTCCCCTCGACGAGGAAGCTGGGAAGGTCGCCTGCGAGGTGACCGGTGCACAGCCGATACGTCCGACGCTCCGATTGTGTCAGCGCTTGTGTCATCGCGGCACGCAGGTAGTCCAACGCTAAAGCTACCGGTGCTCCATGAAAATTGCCAACCTCGACGACGCCTTCGTCCTCGAGCCACAGCGGGTTGTCGCATGCCCCGTTCAGCTCGCGTATCACAACGGCCTGAACGTGGGCGAGCGCCTCTGTGAGCGCCCCAACGACGGCGGGTGCGGCGCGAAGGCTGAACGGGTCGGGCTGGTGCCCCGCCTGCGCGAGCTCGGAACCTGCGAGGAGCGCCCGCAACTCCCGCGCGACCTGCACGCCTCCCGGGTGACCTCGCAGCCCGAGGGCGCCCGGGGACAGGCAGCGAAGATCAGCCTGCAACGCCTCCATGGTCATCGCGCACGCGACAACCAGGGCATCGCGCACCCGCGTCGCCCGGTGAACCGCGATGGCCGCGAGGGCGGCCGTCAGCGTCGCCCCGTTGATGAGGGAGAGGGCTTCCTTCGGTGTCGGACGCACGGGATGGAGGCCCAGGGCAGTGAGGTCGGGTCGCTCGACCCGGCTGCCGTCCGCCAGAGTGACCGCACCCCCAAGGCCACAAAGCACGCGCGCCGCATGCGCCAGGGGTGCCAGGTCTCCCGCGGCGCCCACACTCCCCTGCGAGGGGATGACGGGCGTGACTCCTGCGTTAAGCAGATCGAGGATCCGCTGGACGGTCTCCGGCCGGACCCCACTGGCCCCGACAGCAAGCACGTTGGCGCGACACACCAGCAACGCACGAGCCACGGGCACGGGAAGCGCCTCGCCGACTCCGGAGCAGTGAGCCAGGATGAATGCGTCGGGATCGGCTGCCTCCGCGCGCGTTCCACCGACGATCTGGCGTCGCTTTCCTTCAAGCATCGCGGCGCCATCCCCGAACGCCCGGAGCGAGCCGGTCATCGCACGGACCGCCTCTCCGCCAAGCACGACACGTGCGCCGTGGGCTACAGCCACGACGTGGTCGGGCCGCAAGGCGTTGCCGCTGATGACGATCGTCGCTGGCACGGCCCGCGGTTATCCCGGGCACAGCCCCGCTGCGGGATAGACCGCCGCATGCGATTCCACGAACAGGTGATGGGCGTCTACTTTGACGACCTCGACGCATTCCAGGTCCTCCACAACGCCCGATACCTGCTCCTGTTCGAGCGCACGATTGGCTCGTTCTGGAAGCAACTTGGCTGGGGTTCGTTGCTCGCGCCTGCCGACAACCCCGACCAGTACCACGTCGTTCGCGCCAACCACATCCTCTACGATCGCCCCGTACGCGGCGTAGGCGAGGTCCGGGTGCGCATCTGGGTCGCACAGTTGGGACGGACGAGCCTGACGTTTGAGATGCGGATCCTTCCGATCGACAACGACGAGCCGTATTGCACCGGCACCCGAGTGATCGTCCGCGTGGACCCGGCCACCTTTGGGCCGGTTCCGTGGACGGAGGGCCTCCGGGACAAGCTCGCACCCTTCGTGGCGGCTCCTGGCGGGACCCCATGACACTCCTCGGGGGTCTAGGCGGCCTCGTCGCTTCGATCGCCCTTTACGAACTCCTGCGCTGGCAAACGGTGAAGCTGGTTCGGCGCAGGCTCCACGACTCCGTGGAGGGGTTCATCCAACGTCATCACGTCCAATTGGACCACTTCCGCTTCATCGACCGCGTCTGGGTCCGGCAGACCCTCCTCCTCGACGCCGAGCTCGGTGAGGAGACCGCGGCCCGAGCACGCGCCACCGGGGTCAGCATGCTGACACTGCGGGACCGGATCGAAGGTTGGCTCGACGAAATCGTCCCCTACTTCAACATCCTCTCCTACTACAAGCTCGGGGGCGTCGTCGCGCAGGGGCTCACCGAAGCTTGCTACGAGCTGGTGTTCGACAGCGCGGGGCTCGAAGCTGCGCGGGCGCAAGTGCCCCGTGGCTCCGTGACGGTGTACGTAGCAAATCATCGGTCGAATGCAGACTACGTCGTCCTGAGCGTGGGGGCGATGCGTCAGGTTGCATTGTCCTATGCCGTGGGTGAATGGGCGAGAGTCTGGCCGTTGGACGTGCTTTTTCGAAGTTTCGGAAGCTACTTCGTACGCCGGGGCGAAAAGGACCAGCTGTATCACAGTGTGTTGGAGCGATACCTGCAGCTCGTGGCCGCCCGCGGCCTGACGACTGCGTTCTTTTTGGAGGGTGGGCTGACGCGCGACGGCCGCTTCCGGGAGCCCAAGATCGGCCTTCTCGACTACTTGATCGGCGTGCTTCGGCGGGAGCCGGAGCGGGAGATCATGTTCATACCGGTGGGGATCAACTACGACCGGGTGCTCGAAGACAGGAACCTGCTCGCCGACACCAAACCGACCGCCCTCGCGAAATGGCGCTCCTTCGCACGCATGGCGCTTAGGGCGCCAGGGTACACGCTGGCCTTCTTCGCCCGGGCGGCCGTCCGCTCCCACCGCAAGCAGGGGTACGCCGGGGTGAACTTCGGCCCGGCCATTCCGCTCACATCGTTCATGCCCGACGCCGCGATTGTCGCCCGGTTGCCCGACGCCGAACGGCGGCCGCGAATCGCGCAAGCAGCCGACTTCCTCCTCGATCGCGTGCACGGGGTCGTCCCGGCCACGCCCGTCGCGCTGGTTGCGGGTCCGCTACTCGCCGGCGTGACCGATCTGACGGAGCTCGTGCGCAAGGTTCGCGAGCAGGTAGCAGCGCTCGAATCCGCCGGCCGCCCCATCACCCGCGGAAGTGCCTTTCGCCGCACGGCGCCGACCTCCCGGCCAGATGACGCCCAGAAGGAGGAACTGGACGACGCCATCGGCAACTCCGAAGACGCCGAGCGAATCGTCGACCTTGCCTTGATCCTGCTTGAACGGCGCCGACTCGTCAGTCGTGAGGGCGGCGCGATGCGCGTCAGCCCGGGCGCGGCGGACCTCCTCCGGTTCTACCAGTTGTCGCTCGAGCCCCCGTCCCACCGCGCCTTTCGAGGTCCGTGACCCTTCGGCGGCTCAATTCAAGAAGCGCGCCCGCTCCTCCGGCGACGGGATCCGACACGCCTCCTTGCGCCCCCACACGAGGTAGCGGTTCCGGGCAAAGATGCGGTACCCAAGATCGGTGAGCGGCCGGGGCAGGACGCCAAACCAGCCCACCGCACGCCACGGGTAGCCGAGGAACCCGGAAATCCGGAAAATCGCGCTTGAATGCCACTGCACGTCCTCGTCCGGCGCCCCCTGCCCCGTGACGAGGATGATGCTGTCGAGCCCCGGCGGTAACGGATGGCGCGCGATGATCGCCCGCGCCGCCTCGGACTGGAGGGCGGCGAACCGGAACTGCCCGGCCGGATCGTGGGACAACAGCCACCGTACCGAAGCGTCGCAGAAGCCGCAGAGGCCGTCGTAGAGGATGAGTGGGGACTCGGACACCGCTACAAGCTATCCACGCCTACCGGGGGACGCAGGGAATCGTGACCCCATCCCCGCCGGGTTGGTCGCAACTTGACACATATCGGGCATGCATCGATCGCGCATCCTCAAGGGTGGCACGAAATAATTCAGGTAGCGAGGCATCCGCGTACCGATCCGCGGCGCCTGCTGGGAGGGAGCCACCGAGTCGGACCCGGGCTTGATAGATGCAAAGCGTCTCATTCTGGCTCACGGGCAGGAGGATCCAGCTCCCCTGATTGGTCGGGATGGAGAGGGCCGCGTCAAACGCATCCGCGCTCGTCTTCGCCCGCGCGTTTGCGAGCTCTTCCGGTGCGTTGCTCCATGCGCGCTCCCAGGCGCCCGATGGTGCCACGGCAAGGTTTGTCTCGGTTCGGACAACCCACTGCCGGTCCTGAAAAGGCCACGGCAGGTCAAGCCGTTCGTAAAGCAGCTTGTTCGCCGCCCACCCGCCGTTCCATGCAACCTGAACGAGCCCGCTCACAACCTGGACCGGGTGGTCGTCCGTGATGGCCAACCACAGCGCCGCCTGTGACTCGGCGAGAACGCCAATTCCACGGGTTCCCTCGTCGGACTGCCGATGCGCGACATCGCCGGACGCGACCGTTGCCCACGTGGAAGCGTCGATCGCGCCCGGAGGGAGTCGCGCGTGCGCGCTCACAACCGGTTCAGCCCTGGACCACGCCGCAGCGAGGTCGGCCGCCGTCATCCGCCCGCGGGTGCCGCAGCAGCGTCGGGCGAACCGGCCGCTTCGATGGTGTCGCCCGCTGCGTCGACCTTGCCGGGGATGGAGACGAACTTGAACTTCGCCCAGCCGGCTTCGTTCGCCGAACCGATGACGCGGCGAATGAGCCGGAAGTCCGTCTTGATGTCGGCCTGCACGATGAGGAGGCCCTGGTAGGACGCGGCCTGATCACGCCCCTCGATCTTCTCGCGGAACTCCCGCTGCTCGGTGAGGATCTTGACCAGTCCCGGGATCGACGCGCCGGCCTGGGCAGCGAGATCGTCGCCCATGTCGGACTCCGGGATCTGCTGGTTGTCCACCAGCAACAGCCCGTCGTTGTTCATCATGATGACGGTACCGGGATCCTCGAGCGGTGCACCCGAGACCACGGTCGGGGTCTTGATGTGGTCGTTCGGGGTGACCTGACCGGCGGCGGTGAACAACTGAATCAGGAAGATGACGAGGATGGTGAACATGTCCACCATCGCCGTCAGGTTCAAGCTCGCGAAACCGCTCTTCTTCCCGCCCGACAGCGGGCTGGTGCGGAGGCGACCGATCGGCGGGTACGCCGGGCGGCGGCCAGGGGAGACGACGGGCATGCTAGCCTCCTGCCGGTGCGGGCGCCGCTGCCGGCATACCGTCGGGGGTGGTGGAAGGTGCACCGCCGGCCAACGCCGTCTGCGGGTACCCGAATTCGCGGGTCAGATCCAATGCTTTGATCATCTCTTCGTACGGCTGTCCGTCATCGGTGTTGATGACCGCCATCGTCTCGGTCGGGTAGGCGTCGTGATCGGCCTTGATGAGGTCCTTGAGCTGTTTCCAGTCTTGTTCCTCGCCAATCTTGTCGAGCTTCTTGCCTTCCTCGACCTTCCGACCGATCCAGACGCCATCCTTCTCGATGTGGATGGTGAGCGGCGGGGGCGGCGGCGGATCGGGGATCTCCACATCCGGGTTCGGCGGCGAAATGGACTGTTCCACGTCGATCGACGCGATCTGGGTCCACACGGCCGCGATCATCAGGAACGCGATGAGGCAGGACATGAAGTCGATGAAGGGGACCAGGTTCAGGTCCACCATCATTCCCTTCTTGCCGCCCTTGCCGCCTTCGACGCTGACGCCCATGCCGGCCTACCCGATCGCCTGCGCCCCGCCCTCGGCCTTGGCGGCACGATTGGACAGGACGAAGTTGATCTCGGCGACGACGGACTCGTTGATGGCCTCCAGCACGTGCTGGGTCTGGGCCTGGAGGAACGCGTAGAGCAGCAGAACGGGGACGGCCGTGCCGAGACCGAAGGCCGTGCAGTGCATGGCCTCCGAGATTCCGGCGGAGAGCAGCGTGGCCTTCTGGGCGGGGTCGGCGTTCGCGACGGCGCCGAAGGTCTTGATGAGGCCCGAGATGGTCCCGAGCAGCGCCGCGAGCGTCGCCGCATTGGAGAGCACCGCGAGGTAGCCCGTGCGCGCCTCGATGATCGGCACTTCGGAGAGCGACGCCTGGTCAAGCGCCGCCTGGATCTCCTTGTCGGGCCGGTGCGCCTTGAGGAGGCCGGCGCGCAGGATGCGGGACAGTGGGCCCTGCTTCTGCGAGGAGAGCCAGCGGATCGCCGCCTGGATGTCGCCACGCATGATGTGCTGGTTCAACCCGGTCAACAGCGCGTGCTTGTTCTCACGGCAGTCCATCAGGAGCACCTTGAAGCGCTCAAGGGTAATGCCGATGGCGGCGAGCGCGCACGCGGAGATCAGGTTCATACCCCAACCGCCTTCCTTGTAGAACTGAACGATTTCACCGATCACGTGGACTCCAGAGCGGCCAAGGCCGTGACGAGATGCGCGAGAAGCGCGTGGATGCTGTTGCCCGAAGGGGCCGGAGACGAAGAAGAAGTTGCGAAGCAGCCACTTAGTACCAGAACGGTCGGGGGAGGTCCATGCCAGGGCTGTAAGGAGATCGTCTAGGCGAGCGCACGGGACCGCTGTTGAGCAATGAAACATGCGGGATTCCCGACACTTGCCCCAGGGCCCGGGCCGCGACGTGAAATCCCTGTAAAGGGCCGGAAACCGAACGCAGGGGGCGATGCGCAGCCATCTCGCGCGCTCCGCTTCGCGAGATGGCTGTTTCTTCTGGGTCGGGCCTGCCAATTTCGGGTTTCTGATCTGTTCGTGACGTCCTTGACCCGTCAACCATTCGGCATCCACGAGGCAGGCCCTCCCGTGGCCAACCCTGATCGAAGGCACGGAACTTGCGTTCGC